>JAYVXT010000401.1:0-17693 GCA_043785065.1 Bryobacterales bacterium
GTTTGAACTGCTTGCAACAATAACTGAGCCTTCACTTCATCGGAAGAAATGGCGCCAACCGACCGCAGTAAGCGAGGAAGCGTTTCAGCACGTGAGGCATCGATCGCCAACGTTAGCAGCAGCCGCCGGTCATCATCGGAATGAATGCCGTCAATGTAATCGGCAACCGCGCTTTCCATACCCTGTTCAAAATAACGGGACGCCGCTGATTCCAGAAACTGCCGCTTATCTTCATCGGAGCCCATCTCTCCCGCTACCTTCAACACCCGGCGCAATTGTTCTTTGTTGGGAGACGCTTGATGAAACAGCTCCTGCAGATAAGCACGTTTGACACCAGTTCCGCGAATCAGACGAATATCATCCAACGCGGAATCCACACCCTTTTCCTGAATCAATCGAGTCAACCGTTCAGGGATATTGTTTCCTTGCTCCCGCATCCAGGGCTGCAACATGGATGCGGCGAACCGTTGCGCCCCGCTGTCATAGGGGCGTTCCACCCCATCAATGAAATACCTCCGCGCAACGCCGCCATTCTCCGCGTCCTCAAATACCACGCGCTCCAAACTATTAAAACCCTCTCCCCCTTTCGGCAATCAACAAGGCATCGGGCGACATGCTTTCCACGTCCTTATCATCGGCCGTGAAACGAACCTCGCCTCGCATTTTGAATTCGCGCCGATGGTTGCCGTCGTTGTCCGACCAGTGATTGGAAAAGCTCGAGAGTCCAAACAAATGGTTGAACCGGGCGCCGTTGAAACCGCCACCAGCAAAATCACGCACGCTACCAACACCAGGGGTTCGGAAACCGCCGGAATGCGGTTGCGCGTACGGTCCAGCAAGGTTTCAAGGCGCGCAAAAATCTGTTTCTTGCCGCCAACACCAGTAGCAAGAATCGGTGCGCGGCTCGACGAACCTAGCTCCGCAAGCCTGGCTAAAGATCGCGCATACGGCTTAGCTTCGCCCGATTGCTCCACCACCCAATCATCACAAGCAATCTCCCGCTCACGCTCAATCTGCCGCCCGATGAAGTACACAGCCGGTTGTATGGCAAACATCGCGCGCAACAGGCGTTCGGCAAGCGAGGCCCAGTCGTCGCGGCGTAGTAAATGGGCCGTTTCATGCAGCAGCACGTGGCGAAGTTGCTCCGTGGTCAGGTTCTCCAACATGGCGCTGGGTAGCAAAATGGCGGGACGGAAATAGCCGACCGCCATCGGCATGGAAATATCGCCGGAAGCCATCACCTTTTTAGCACGCTTCAAGTAAGTGGGAAGTTCCGCCCCCATCGGCGCGGCGCTTCAATCGCCGGATAACCCAATAGCTGAACCCCAACCGCAAAAGCCCGAATAATGCCAAGTTGATGGCGATGGCCAGGAACAGTTGCCCGTCTCGAAATTCAAACACCGGAGCAACTTTGGTCGAGGGTGCGGAAGCCGCAACTTTCCCCGCGGTCAAATTCAGCGGTCGTCGCGGAAGTGGAGCCTCTAGCAGTTCCACCGCGGTTTTCTCCACTACGAAACTCTCCGGCCAGCGCGGTACCGTGATGCGCTGCAACAGTGGCAAAAGCAGTACCACGCCCAGAGTCACCTGCCAAATCGCCACACGCGTGGCCGCACTAACGCGAGGCAAATCGCGCAGCACCAGCCAGACCATCAAGGTTAAAACGATGCCTTGCCACCAGCCGTTAATAGCCGCTTCAAGAAACGTGTTTATTTACTTTGCCTCCTCAATCATCCGCCGCAGACGCTCCAGTTCCGCCGCGCTTAATTTTTCATTCTTTAAAACGTTGAGCAACAATTGCTCGGCCGAGTTCTCAAAAAACCGGCTGATTAACTGCCGCAAGGCGCGGTGCTGCGCTTGCTCGCGCGGCACTTTGGGAAGATATAAAAACGCACGGCCGTCCTTTTTGTGCTTCACGTAACCCTTGTCTTCAAGAATCCGCAGCGTGGTCAAAACCGTACTGCAGGCAGGCGGAGGGTTGGTCGGCAAAGCTTCAAGAACATCGCTCACCGAACTTTCTCCGCGCGTCCACAAGACGTTCATCAACGGCAATTCGGCTTCGGTTAGAGTAAGAGATGTTTTCGCGCCATAGAACTATTGAAGAATTAAAAGCACGAGGCGGGTCCGGAGTCAACTTAAGAATTAATAGTTGCCGCGGCGCTACCTTCCACCTTCGTAGGAAATATCCCCCATGGACAGCTTAAGGCTATATTTTTCTGGCATTTCTCCTTCTCCGCTGTTATATTCGCTAACGACACACTAACCACTCCTAAGAATGGATCAAGCCCTTGGAGAGCAATTTTGAAAGGCTCATGACCGGAGCTTTGAGGTAACTAACCGAGTGACAATTCCAACTGGGAATGATACAAAGGGGCAGATGCTAGCCGCAGCGTTTGTCCCTCTTTTTTTGCTCTGCCTCTTTGCTCCCGCAACGGCATTGGCACAGCACCCGAATTTTTCAGGCAACTGGAAACTGAATCCCCAAGCCAGCAATTTCGGCGGGGGACAGCCTCCAAAGTCGATGATCGTCCGGATCACCCATCGCGAACCTGCCCTGATCGTCGTGTCGCATACCATCGGGCCCCAAGGCGATCAAGCGGGAGAATACCGTTGGTGGACCGATGGCTATCCATCGAAGAACACGATCCGCAATATTGAGTACGGCAATACGGTCACATGGGAAGGTGCTTCACTCGTGGCCGCCTCAAAAGCCACAACGCCGCAAGGCGCCGTGGAAATCAATGACCGTTGGAATTTGGCCGGCGGCGGTAACCAGCTGATCGTCTCGCGGTCTCTGACGGTTGCCGGTAAACAAGTAGTGCAGCAATACTTGTACCAGAAGCAGTAAGCCACAGAAAGCCTGTCAGCCTGTAAGCCTGTCCCTCCCCTGTTGCCATAATACGATTTGTGATAACTTCTGAGTGATCACATCTTAAGTCTTGCGAGGAAAACATACATGCGAAGGTTGGACTTTGTCGTCTTATCTTTAGGAGTGGCGCTTAGTATTGCATCCGCCCAAACAGGCGGACAAATCACCGGCGAAGTGAAAGATCAAAGCGGCGCCTCAGTTCCGGACGCGTCCGTAACCGTCACCAATAACGCCACCAACGTGGCGCGAACCATCACCACCAATTCCGAGGGCCTTTACAGTTTCCCCGCCTTAACTCCCGGCATGTATCAGGTGAAGGTCGTTGCCCAAGGCTTTCAAGCCGCGGTCGCGAGCGACGTCCAGCTTCAGGTGCAACAAACGGCCCGTATGGATTTCACCTTAACCGTGGGGCAAGCCTCGCAAACCATCGAAGTGGCCGCCAACTCAGCATTGCTGGCCACCGAAAACACAACGGTCGGCACCGTGATCGAAGAGAAACGCATTATGGAATTGCCGTTGAACGGTCGAAGCTTCTTCAGTCTTGTCGCGTTAAGCCCCAACGTAACCTATGGCTTTGTTCCCGCCGCGCAGGCCGCCGGCCGCTTGGGAGGCACTCGCGGCAGTCTCACTATCGCCGTCTCGGGCGGCCGTTCCACTTGGGAAAATTACACCCTGGACGGCATCACCAATACCGACATTGATTTCAACACCTACATCCTGCAACCTTCCGTCGACGCCCTGCAGGAATTTAAAGTGCAATCCGGAGTCTATCCAGCGGAGTTCGGCCGCGCCAGCGGGCAAGTCAACGTCTCCACCAAACCTGGTACGAATGAATACCACGGAACGCTCTCCGAATTCCTCCGCAACGACAAGTTCGATGCCCGCGCCTACGACTTCGCCTCAGCCTCGCGTACCGCCGCCAATCCATCGCCGGCCGCCGCACCCTATCGCCAAAATCAATATGGCTACACGCTTGCCGGTCCCGTAATTATTCCAAAACTATTCAACGGGAAAAACCGGCTGTTCTTCATGTCGAACTTTGAAGGATACAACTCCCGCCTCACCACTCCGTCATTCGGCACAGTGCTGACAGGGGCGATGCGAACAGGCGATTTTTCCGCCATACTTCCGTCCTTCGCTCTTGCCGATCCAAATTCCCGCGCCGGCGCTTTCCCCAACATCAGCCAGTCCTACTTCCCCGGCAATCGGATTCCCGCCAGCCGTCTCAGCAAGGGTTCCGCCACTCTACTGAAGTGGATGCCCTCGCCCAATCAACCCGCTGCTGCCGGCTTGCCTTTCCGCAATTATCAGTTCGGATCAAAAACGCCCGTCGACAAAAATACCATTACCGAACGCATCGATTTCAATGAGAGCTCCAAGTCCCAATGGTTCGGCCGCTACAGTTGGAACGACGAATCCACTCTGGCGGTCCTCCCCACTTTAGGGCTAAATGACGGCAACACTCTATACACGCGCGCCAGCCAGTGGGTGGTTTCTAACGTAAGAACCATTTCTTCCACCAAAGTGAACGAGGCCCGGTTCGGTTACAACTCGCTGTTCAACAACATTACCCAACAGTTGGCGGGAGTGGAGGATGTCAGCGGTGAAATTGGCATCCCTGTGAAGATCACCGACACCAATTCCTGGGGCGTACCCAATATCTCTCTTTCCCAAAACCTCACCAGCTTCGGCAACCCCACCAGCAGCCCATTCCAGATCAACAACAAGTATTACCAGTTCATCGACACCTTCTCTTGGGTGCTTGGAAAGCACTCACTACGCATGGGCGGAGAGTACCGTATTAACCAGTTCCCTCAACTCGGCAATGAATTCCCTCGCGGCCAGTTCTCTTTCAACGGCCAATTCACCAACACCATCACCCCCACCGGACCAACAAACGCCTCACAAGCCGGCGGCTACACGGGCGCTGATTTCTTGATGGGCAATACCTTCAACTCCATCATCGCCGTCGCACTTGCGTCCGCCGATTTCAGCAATCACGAATGGTCCGCTTTTGTCGACGATACCTGGCGCGTGAACCCACGCCTCACCCTCACCATGGGTTTGCGCTGGGAAGTCATGCAACCCCTGCTCGACACGTCCGGTCACGAAGTAAATGTTCAACTCAACCAGCCGCTGCCCAATGTCGCCAACGTGCAGGATTTGAGCAAGCATCCTGTCTATGTCCGCACGGGCAACGGCAGTTTTTACGATGATGTGGCCTTCCGTTACGCACCCTACTACGCCACTCCCAACATTGGCGCGTTACCAGCCGGCGGATTGACGCCACTCCAAACGGTCAGGGACGGACGCCTAGGCAGCCGGTTGATCAACACGAATTACAAAAACTTCGCTCCACGCATCGGCGCCGCGTGGAGCCCTACCAATAAATGGTCCATCCGCGCCGGCATCGGCATCTTCTATTCGGAAGAAAGCAAAAACTCCGTCTTCGATTTCAACCGCGGCCTGGGTGGCAGAACCGGGCAACTGACCCCCACTACTTTTGGTGTCCCAACGTTCAGCTACAACAATTTCATCGATACGGCAACGCTGCCGGTTACAGTGCCCATCGGCCTCACTTGGGGCGGAAACTCGCACTTGCCAACTAGTTCCAGCATCCAATATATTTTGAATATCCAACGCACACTCGCCCAATCCACGTTCGTTGAGGTGGGCTACGTTGGCTCGCTCAGCCGTCACCTGTATTACCTGTCAAACCAGAATCAGGGAATTCTAAACCCAGGTTTGCCGGCCGTGCAGCGCTTGCCCTATCCGGAATTTGGCGCATCGGGAATTCAGTGGCTCAACGGCGACGCCAATGGCAATTACAACGCCCTCAGTGGAAAGTTAACCCAACGCATCGGCGCCAACCTCAGCACTCTACTTTCCTATACGTGGTCGAAATCACTCGACGCTACAAGCAACATTCGTGGCACGGTCGGAAGCGACTTCTCCCCGCAAGATGCCCGCTGCCCTACCAAGTGCGAAAAAGGCCCTTCGGATTTCAATATTCCGCAACGCTTCGTTGCTTCCATCATCTATACACTCCCCTTCGGTAAAGGCCAGAAATTCCTTAACTACGGTGGCGTCGTGAACCAGGTTGTGGGCGGCTGGCAGCTCAGCACAATCACAACCTTGCAAAGCGGCGGCGTGGTCAATACTTCCTCATGGGATTCGGGCGGTACTAATTTTCTGTCGAATGCCACCCGCCTCAATTGTGTTTCAGGCGTGGATCCGGTCCTGCCCGGCAATAATCAAAACGGGTGGTTCAATCCGGCTGCATTCTCCAACCCCGTTGCCGGCACGTTCGGCAATTGCGGACGTAACACCATTCGGGGACCTTGGTTGGGTAACCAGGATTTTTCGGTGATCAAGATTTTCCGGACCTCCGAAAGGACGAATCTGCAGTTCCGTATGGAAATGTTCAACGCCCCGAACCATGTGGAATTGACGGCTTCCGGCCAATTGAGTTGGAATAACGGCTCCAGTCCCGCGCCTTCAACCACCTTCGGCAGAATCACCGCCGTGTCGGCCCCCATGCGCCAAATTCAGTTCGCGATGAAGTTTAACTTTTAAACGACCGGCAGCAGCATGTAGTTCTATGACAGCCTTGTAATCAGGTCATGTGACAGAGGAGTTGAGCCCCGTCACGCTCAAAGAAAGACCGGGCATACAGATGAAGCATATCGACAGCAAAGTAAAGCAAGCCGGGAAGTCCACCCGGCCCGCTGCCATTAAAACGCATCAAACAGCCGGGGGCATTCCCGGCGGCCAAAGCCCCGGTCGCGTCCAAGCTGACGGGGCAATTCAATCTGCGCGAAAGGATCCCAAGCTTCGATTCCTAACGAATTCCGAAAGATTGAAAGGCCCGCAATCAGTGACTGGAAGACCTACCACTGTTACTCGGCCGTTGATCCTCACCATTGGACATTCGACACGAACGATCGAAGCGTTTCTCGATCTTCTTCAGGCGCACAACGTAAACGAACTGGTGGACGTGCGATCCATCCCGCGCTCCCGGCACAATCCACAATTCAATCGTGACATTCTGCCGGAGTCGCTCCTTCGCGCCGGCATCACCTACACACATACGAAAGAATTAGGCGGCTTGCGCCATGCGCGCCCAAAATCGCCTAACGCCGCATGGCGCAACACTTCTTTTCGCGGCTTCGCCGACTACATGCAGACGCCCGAATTTGCGGCCGCCATGAAAACACTCATCCAAACAGCACGCCAGAAAAGAACTGTCATCATGTGCGCCGAAGTCCTACCCTGGCGATGCCATCGATCGCTGATTGCGGACGCACTAACGGTAGCTGGTTGTCCGGTTGAGCACATCATGAGCGCAACCAAAACACAGCCCCACTCCCTCACCTCATTCGCAAAGGTGGAGGGCCGGCGCATTACGTACCCACTAGTCGATTAACCATACGCGGAGCCTCAAGTCATCTACGCACGTTTGAGACCAGGATAGGCGCCGAACCCTTATGAACCTTGTAGCCCGCCTCAGCGTTCCAAGTGAAGTGGTCACCACCTTCCTTGAAATGCTTTGAGGTCATTGTCTCCGGTTCCTGGTTTCTTGGGTGTCCGGCTGCACGACATAGAAGTGATGAAGGATGTTCCATAGGCGTGTGCCGATCCCATGCTCGGATGGTGGTCACGGGGTTCACCCCGTAGGCCGCGCCGCGCGTCGACGTGCCGGGCTTAAGACTCGAGGCATGTCGTATGAGTAAGTTTGGATTCGAATGTATTGCTTGTCAATGTCGAGCACCCCCAGCGACCGGCTCAATTTCGCATCCTTTCCCGATTGAAGCCATAATGTTACGGACGCTCGCTTTCATGCTCGTTCTAAATAGTGGGAAGTAAGTCGAAATATTCATCGTCCTCATTACTGCCACCCTCGCCTTTGCCCAACAACTTCTCCGACTCGACAAACTCTATACGCTCAATCCACTTCACCATCTTGTAGCCAAGCTGGTTCTCAACCCGCAAGCGAAGCGGCGCGCCATAGATGACGGACAGCGGAGCGCCATTCATCTCAAAGGCCAACAGGCATCCGGCTTTCAACATATTGTCAATGTCTTGCGTGTCGTAGTACAGGTCGCCGTAAAGCGAGCCGCCAAACGAATAGAATGCGATCACCTTGGCGGACGCTCTAGGACGGACGAGTTCGATCAGCTTCCGCATGGAAACGCCGCGCCATTGAGCGATGCCAGACCATCCCTGAATGCAGTGGTGCATGGTGATGGTTTCGTCTTGGCCAAGCGCCCGTAGCTCGACAAGCGAAATCTCGATGGGATTGTCAACCAGACCGCCTACCTTAAGCTTGTAGTTTGCGAAGTTGTCCGCGGCGTGGCGCTTCCAGTCTTCGCGGTCCGGCATTTTGCCGTTTGGCCAAAAATGTGGCGAGATCTGCGCTTGGGTGAGGTGCTCGACAGGATTGAGGCGGTCCAACGTGACTAGTTTCAGGGGTTGCGTCATGGCATTTTGCGCGTGCTGAAGACCTCGCGGGAAGAACCAGGACACATAGTGAGCCGCCACCCAGGAAAGCAGGACGGCAAGGATGCCGGCGAAGCCCAGAATCATGCCCGCGGATTTCTGGTCATCCGTACCAAGTACGATGTGGTTCATGTTTCGCGCGAAGCCCGTCAACATAATCAGTGAGACATGAACAAAAATAAACCCGATAAACCCCATGAGCACGATGAAGTGGATGGACCGCGCCGCTTGTCGGCCGCCGAACATCCGCGCGTACCACGGGAAACGGTTCACCAATGCGGGGGACATCGCTGCGCCCGTAAGAATCGACAGCGGCGCCATGACGAAGATTGTCGCGAAGTAGGAGAGTTGCTGCAGAGCGTTGTAACTGTAGAAACCATTCGGTTCCGGTGGAAAATGAAAGTTGGCATAGTAAACAAACGTGTTCCATGCCTCGATAAAGACAACAGGCGAGGCGGGAACAAACCGGCGCCAATGAGCGCTACAGAAGAGTCCGGCGACGAAGAAGATGCCCGTCAGAACAAATCCGTATACCGTGATGAAATGCCAGGAACGGGCTATGCCCACGGTATGCCGATAGCCGGGCGTTGCCACCATTGGCGAGATGTAGCGCGCGTCTTCTTTAGCAGTCCAGACACGGTCGTTTGGCACTATCAGCGGGGTGAAACGAATCCACTCCGTACCCGGCGTACAGTGATCGTTGAAGTATAGCCGCGGGTGATCCATGAGGATCGACAGACCGCTACGAATCAGCATGCATAAGAAGAGCAGGTTAAAGAAATGACTCCAGCGGATCCAGAAGGGAAAGCCGTGCGGTATGCCCTGGTTCAAGGTGGGCAAAGGAGCGATGTAGGGCGGGCCAAAGCAGGCGTACTGGATCCAAGCGAGCCCAAAAACGCCAAGCAATACTGCAAGCAGCAAAAGAAACGCTGAGGGGCGAATCCGGATCCGAAGCCGCCTGTCCTCCGGATAGTGAACCTTCCGGTGGGCTTCATCGAAGTTGATCATCGGGGGCGTCCGCGAACTTCGGAATTGGCATGGTTGAGGACCGGCACATGAGTTACATTTCAGATTACGATGTCACACCAAACTAATCAACCCGTGTTGAAGCCGTCAAGCCCGTTGCGGGCACGTTCGGCAATTGCCGACGTAACACCATACGGGGACCTTGGTTCGGGAACCAGGATTTTTCGGTGATCAAGATTTTCCAGACATCCGAAAGGACGAACCTGCAGTTCCGCATGGAATGGCAATGTTTAACGCCCCGAACCATGTGGAATTGACGGCTTCCGGCTAATTGAATTGGAATACGGCTCCAGCCCACGCCTTCAACCACCTTCGGCAGAATCACCGCCGTATCGGCCCCCCATGCGCCAAATTCAGTTCGCGATGAAGTTTAACTTCTAAACGAACGGCATCCGCATGTAGTTCTATGACAGCCTTGTAATCAGGTCGAGTGACAGAGGATTGCGCCCCCCGCACTCAATCGGCTCCGAGAAAGGCGCCCGCAACATCAAATAGAAATTAATTAATATTTAGCGATTCCCGGCCGGCCAGGCAACAATCGGGTCGACACGTTCGGGAACCTTCTCAAGAATCCGCACCTGGCAATTCTTTTCATGATTCCCGGAAAAGGCGAAACGCTGCGTGTCACCGGAGAGACGCGGATCGTGCGAGACCGGCCGCTACGCGAAAGCATGGCTATGCAAGGACGTGTTCCGGACTTTGCGATTGTGATGCACGTGGAGCGGGTTCTGATCCATTGCCCGAAGTGCGTTTTGAGATCCAAGTTGTGGCAGCCGGACCAGTGGCCGGATTCGTCGGATACAGCATGTATCGCCGCGCGGATCATTGGAATTTCAATGTACGGAGATTCAACCCGGGAGGCGGAAATCACGGCCCGCTCCGGCGCATAGCGACGCATTCGATTTTGATGTTCGCGGCCAGAGCGAAGACGGGAATTCCGCAAAGGAAAACGTGCATAAAGCCAACGGATAGCCTGGCGTTCGTTCCGGCTTTACGGCGGCTGATGAACATTCGTTCCGATCAGTTACCGGGCATGGGGATTGCGGAGTTGTTTTCAGAGGGTGGTGGAAACTGACGCTGATAGATTAGTAAACGCCATCCACTAAACCGAGGGAAATACCGGCGCTGGCCGGGCACATTACAACACGGTTGCCCCGCACTAATTTCCCTTCGTCGATAGCGAGGGACATTGCGGCGGGTATGGATGCGGAGATCAGGTTGCCGTAGCGCGAAAAAAGGTTCGAATAGAGGCGGTCGCCTAGCTTGAGACGGCGTGCGGCGGCCGCGACCACGGCGTCGCTGGGCGCATGCGGAAAGCAGATGTCGATCTTGGCTAGCTCGGTGAAGTCGTAATTGTCCATGGCGAAATCGAGCATCTGGCGCAGGGCTTGATAGGTTAACTGCTTGCCGAAGGAGACCAAGCGCAACAGCCCATTTATGCCGATGCTGTCATGCTGGCCGGCATAATCGCTGGCCCCGGGAAGCGTTAGGGTGCACAAGTGAGCGTAAGAAGCGTCAGTACGGAACTTAAAGCTCCACTGTTTATCGGAGGGGCCAACGACGGTGGCCGTGGCGGCTTCACCGATCGTCATGGCGGGGAAGGAGTAGCGCAACTGCTCCATGGAATGGATCTTGAAAATGTCGGGGATGCCGAATTCGTAGGTGGTGAATTCGCCGTTAACAATGAGGATGTTGCGGTAGCGATCGCCGCCTTTTAATAACTGATAGGCCAAATGCAGCGAACGGACCCAGCTCATGCATGCGTCGGCGACATCGAAAAATTCGCATTTCAGACCAAGGCTGTGGCTCAAGAAAGCGGCGTTCGATGGTTCAAGGAATCCGCGGCCTACACCACAGAAGATCATTAAGTCGATCTCTTCGGGAGCCACGCCGGATTTAGCGATGGCATCACGGACCGCCTGTTGCATAAGGACTTGGGCGGTTTCCCCGTTTTCACGGTCCCTGACATAGCGTGTCTTGGAACCGGCTCTGGCAAAAAGGGTCTCCAGTTGTTTGCAGTAAGTTAGAACTTCACTTTTGGGCAAAGCCACATTCGCCTCTTGAATTACCGAGAGGATAAAATCGTTTGTAATGAGCTTTGATGGAGCCTTTAGGGTAACAGCTTTTATTTGCAAGGTTTCAGAATACCGCTTTACTTTATTTTAAGATGCTCCGTCGACGCGGGTGGGACATTTAAATTATACGTCACGTGGCGCTCGACAGGCGAAAACTTATGGATCTCTTCATTGCTTTCGGTAAAGATCGGAGCAAATAACCAATAGTAGGCTCTTCCACCGCGTGAGTCTTACGCCTCAAAAGTTCCGGGTGGACGATGTCAACCGGACTCTTATGATCCAGGTGGGAGTAGGTGGGATATAGATCGGCGCGGCAGAAAACTGTGATGTTCTGCCGGTAGTAAAACATGACATTCTCGTCGTTCCAGACCTGGTAGCGGAGGAAATCGAGTGGACGGTAATCGTGGGTGTGGAACAGACCGGCCCAGTAGCTGAGCCAACGTTCGTTACGATGGTCGCGTCCACCTTGGCCCGGCAGCGCGGCGGAGAACAGGACGATGGGCGCAAGGCGCGTCAGATCGGCGACGAAGCCGGGGGCGCGAATGGGGGTGAGATGTTCGGCCACCTCGACGGATATGGCTAAGTCGAAGGTACGGTCGAGGTCGAAGGGTTTGTCGAGATTCTTGGCGATGAATTTGTCTTTAGGGATTTCGAGCAAGTTACGATCAACGTAATCGCCATCGACGCCAATGACGCATGGTACGCCATGCTTCGAGAAAGTAGCGGCCCATGAGGCGGCGCCGCAGCCTACGTCGACGGCCGACTGGATGGGCATTTCAGTGAGCAGAAGCGGGACAATAGCTTCGGCCGAGAGGCGGGAATTAGCGGCGTTGCGTTGAAAGAAAGCGGAATCGTAGGGCAGTTGTTCTTTTGATGCGATGGTCATTTGTTCGATCTAAAGACGGCCCGCTTCCCCACCTTTCTTATCGAGCGGCACATCGCACTGACAGCAATCGCTGCATCGCTTGCACTTATGGCACAGATGCAAACTGCAGGCATCCTTTGTACACCAGGTGCAGATCACTGTGGAAACCTCATCACAAATGCTGCAACGAAATCCCGTCGCGGCGGTTACCGGTCCACTCACTTAACCCTCCCAGGCGTCTGCGTTTGCTGCGGCCGGGTCACTGCCGACCGGCACTGTTGCGCCTCGCGAGCCATCACCGAAAGTTCGCTCTCCCGGTAACTCGCCAAATCAATCACATATTTTTGCAACTGCGTCCGCGCCGCTGCATTTTCCGAAATTGCGGCTGCCAGCTTGTCGGCGATCATCGGATCTTGATATTTGCGCACGCCCTGTTCAAGCGACCCCACCAGACCTTCCACCCACTGCATCCGCATATAAGTGTCGAGAGCGGCCGGGAGTTTTTGCGGATCGGCCGAAAACTGTTTCGCCGAAATCGAGATGTAATATATGCCGTCCCTGATGCTCTGCAATTGCCGTACGTACCCTTCAGGGCCCCCGTTCCTAGCCCAATCGTTGGGCTGAATCTGATCAAGCACGGGAGACAGCCGCGCGGTGGATTCGACAACACCTTGCGCCAGTTTGCGCGACTCCCATTCGGGAAGTAGACCCTGGGCTGATGCGCCAGCGGCAAGAATCAAAAAGACAAAAAAGCTGGGTAACGCCACACCAACAGTTTCGCACGGATCAGCCTTAGGTTGGGGCTAAACGAAAGCAATCAATAGGTATGGAACCCTAAAACTCCAGTTTCAATCCAAACTGCATTTCCCGGGCTCTCCCCGCGGACGTAATGCTTCCAAATCTTGGCGAAGCAACATTCACCGTAGCGGCCGGCTGGTTGAAATTCGCGCGATTGAACAAGTTGAAAGCTTCCCAGCGGAATTGTAAGTTGTAGCGGTTCTCCCGGCCAAATCGAGTGTTCTTTCCGAAGCCAAGATCGGTGGATGCGAGACCCGGTCCGATCAACGTATTGCGACCCTCGGAGCCAAACCGCAGCGATCCCGTGGGAAGGTTTACAAAGGCGCTATTAGTGGTACTACAGGCAGGATTGCGATTGTCGATCACATAACAAGCCGGGTTGCGCGTGTCGTACGAAACGGGGCCAACCAAGTCCGGACGGTCGACTAATCCATCGCCATTCACATCACCCGACATGACGGCGGTATAAGGAAAGCCGCCCTGCATGGTTGCGATGAAGCTGATCTCCCAACCGCTAATTACTTTATTGGCAATGCTGTTTGCACTGGGGAGGTAACGTTTACCTTGCCCGAAAGGTAGTTCGTATACCGAGCTCAACACCAGCCGCTGGCGAACGTCAAAACCAGAAAGCGAGCGGGAGGATTGGGCGCGGTTTCGTTCGTCGCCGCTGCCGCTGAAGCCGCCGCCGCGATCACCGGAACCGCGCTCGCTAGAAAGATCGATTGACTTCGCGTAAGTGTAAGCGATCAGCGTGGTCATACCCTTGCCACCGCGGCGCACCGCTTTCACTTGCAGCGAATGGTAGTTAGAGTTCACGAAAGGATCCATGCTAAGCGCGGTGCCCCAGCCCGGAAATGGCCGCCGGGCCTGGATGGTTGTGGTGGGTCCTGGGGTGGGGATGTTATAGAACACTAACTCTTCCAAGTTAGTGCCTTTGTTAGCCACGTAACCCGCATCGATGCTGAAATTCCAGGGCAGTTGTCGTTGAATAATTAAATTCCACTGCTGTGTGTACCCTTCCTTGAAATTCGGATTGATGTTCTGCGTACCGATTACGATCGCGGCCGAGGCGCTAACGAACGGATCGGCGATGTTGATTTGCGGCGTGGCCGTGGAAGAAGTAATCTGCTGCGTTTCGGCGAACGGCGGTTGCCGGCGGTTGATTACAAAGTTATTGAGGAAAGCTTGTGAGTTAGTGAAAAAGATTCCGTAAGCCGCGCGAATTACCGTCTTGGCATTGGCTGAGTAAGCGAAACCAAAACGGGGCGCGAGGTTGTTCTTGTCGGCGCGATAAGCAGCGCGGCGGGAGATCCCATCCAAGTGCAAAACGTCGCCCACACCGGCGCAGGCGCGCGTTGTAGTGGCGCAATATTTCGGATCTGCCACTAGAATCTGTGGGGCGATTCCGCTGTTGTAATCGTTTGTCAGAGGCCAAAACGTGGAGCGGCGATCTAAGTTATCAACGAGCGGGCTGACATACTCATAGCGCAGCCCGAAGTTCATGGTCAGCTTACGAGTAACTTTCCAATCGTCTTGCACGTAGTAACCATGCCATATGGAGCGGCCCGTTTCGACGCCTTTGCCCACCACGCGCGAGGCTGTGTAGGGCTCACCCAAAATGAAGTCGGCGAACGGCTGGCCAGTGAAATCGCCGCGGAAATTGAAGCTGCCGCGGCGCAGCCCGGTAACGGGTCCCGGGGTGTTCTGTTGGTATCGAGTCAGCGTAAATCCGCTTTTCACCAAGTGATTGCCACGAGTCCAGGAAAGGCTGCCGGCGTAATTGAATTCGTTGGAAATATCTTTCTGATAATTGAAATCGCCATCGCCGAAGGCAGTGAGGCTGACATTGGTGAAGGTAAGCGAAGGGGCGCCTTCGAATTGCGATCCGGCCAGCGGATTGTTGATGCCGAACTGGCTATAGACACCATTCTTGCCCGTGTTGGGGCTGCTTTGCACGTACTCTGAGCGAGTAAACGATGTCCGTAGCTCTCCGAGCAATGCGGGGGTGAAAATGTGTGTCAGGTTTAGTAGCGCCACTTGATTATGCGGCGGAATAATCTGCTCGAAGGAAGGCAAGCCAGGGGTGGTTTGTTCGTCATGTATGGACCGCGTGTAGCGCCCGGAAATGCGGTCTTTGCCGGTTAATTCGTGGTCTATCTTAATGGTCAGCATACCGTCGGAGAACCGGTCCGGAGCGGTAATCAAAAGGTTCTGCGTGGTGGTGGAGGGGCCGCCGAAATTCTGTTGCGGCCATAGCCCGATGGCGGCTTTGGCTGTTTGGCTGAAACGCCCCGCCGGCACACGGTTGCCGGGGAATGGCAAGCCTGACAATGGGTCTTTTAGGCTTAAACCGGCGACTCCGGAAAAGTCGCCATCGCGCCAAGCTTGCACGGGCGCCGAACGGAACGATTCCACGCCGCGGCGTTCGGTGTGCTTTTCGTAGTTGACGAAGAAAAAGCTTTTGTTACGATAGATGGGCCCACCCACCGCGCCGCCAAATTGATTGCGGTTTAGCCTGCTGACCTTGGGCAAAAAGAAATTGCGGGCATCGAAGGCATTGTTCCTCAAGAATTCAAACAACACACCATGAACGCTGTTAGTGCCCGATTTAGTAATTAGACTGATTTGTCCAAAGGCGGCTTGGCCAAACTCAGCGGAATAGGAATTGGTCTGCACCTTGAATTCCTGAATTGCGTCGATTGATGGGCGAATCGCCACGTTTCCGAATTGGCGGGCATTGTTACTGGCTCCGTCTAAAGTGAAGTTATTCTGATTATCACGGCCGCCGATTGCGACGCCGGAACCGAGGCTTCCGGTGGCCGAGCCAACACTTAAGTCATAGCCGCCAGGCCTCGTGGTCGTGCCGGGGGAAAGCAGCAGAAGCTGCGAAAAGTCGCGCCCATTCAGAGGGATTTGCGTTGTGTAGAGGTTGTCAACCACTTGGCCGACGGTGGCGTTCTCCGTTTGCAGTTGAATGGCCTGCGCACTGACGGTTACCGAATCGGTCACGGCTCCGACTTCAAGTTGAATGTCCACACGAGGCTCCTGGTTTACTTCGAGCACCACGGAGGTGATGGTTTTACGTTTGAATCCGGCAGCCTCGGCGGTGATGCTGTACTCGCCCACGGGCAGGGCGGGAACGATGTAGTTACCGGCCTGGTTAGTTGTGGTTTTCCTTGTCAATCCGGTGCCGGCCGAAGCAACTGTGATGCTCACCTTTGGCGCAACCGCGCCGGATGAATCGGTTACCGTCCCAACAACGGTGGCTGTGGTTTGCGCCCAGATCGAAGCGGAAGCGAATAACAGGCAGACAGTCTGGGGGCGGAGCAACTTCGAAAAGTTTGGTCGCATAAGGACCTCCTGATTCAATTTATTTATCATAGTCTAATCGGCGTGCGCGCCACTTGTGCAACCTTAGCCAATTATCATGAATCTCTTTGACGGATTGCGAACAATTGAACCCATTGCCGCCGGAGCTTTCGTGCTTCGTCAATTCGCCGTGGACGATGAGTCCGATCTGCTGGCTGCACTCGAGGTAGTGACGGCGCAGGCTCCCTTCCGGCACATGATCACTCCCGGTGGGTTTCGTATGTCCGTGGCCATGACGAATACGGGGCCCTTGGGTTGGGTTACGGACCGCAAGGGCTATCGTTACTCCTCCCTCGATCCGGAAACCGGGCTGGCTTGGCCAGCCATGCCCGAGCCGTTCTTGCGTCTTGCGGCCTCGGCCGCGGCTAAGGCCGGCTATCCAGATTTCAAACCGGATGCCTGCCTGATTAATCGTTACGGGCCGGGCGCCAAGATGTCGTTACATCAGGATAAGGACGAGAAAGACTTTAGCCAGCCTATCGTGTCTGTGTCGTTAGGCATTGCGGCGACCTTTCTGTTCGGTGGGATTGCGCGAACCGATAAGCCAATACGCATCAAACTGGCGCATGGCGACGTTGTGGTGTGGGGTGGCCCGGCGCGGCTGAATTATCACGGTGTGGCGCCGCTAAAGGAAGATCATCATGCATTGTTGGGCGGAATCCGCATTAATCTTACTTTTCGCAAAGCCGAATTTACTTTGATTTGACATATCAAAGTGTCTGCTCTACAACAAAAGAGTGTTGCAACAGGACGTTCAACGTCTGATGGCCGCCTATCCGCGAATCTACTTTGCTTGCCATCTGGAGCATCGCGAGGATCCTGTCACGCGGGATGTTATCAGCGCGCATCAAGGCTCGATACTGGACCATTTGGATGCAGTGGAGCCGATGGGTTTGCTGGATTTGGCGAAACATATGGGCGTTACGGCGTCCACCATGTCGCTGACGGTGGACCGGCTGGAACGCGTTGATGCCGCGTGTCCATCGGATCGCCTCATTGCTGAAGCGCTGGCTACTTGGCACTCACCAAGGCGCAGTGGCACATCAGCACCTTCCGTATTACCTGGACGAATTCACGTTTCGTTTCAATCGCCGTAAATCCAAGAGCCGAGGTAAGCTCTTCTTCCGCCTCATGCAGCAGGCAGCGACTACTCCCCCAGCCACCTACGATGCAATGGTCAAGGGATCAAAACCGG
>JAYVXT010000402.1:0-5863 GCA_043785065.1 Bryobacterales bacterium
CCCCGCTGGCTGCGCGGCGCGTCGACGTGCCGGGATAAAGAAGGGCTAAAGACCCGGGCCACCATCTATGCATGTGAGTATGAGTACGTTCGGATTTGAACGGATTGCTTGTGAATCGGGTGACCTGTCACTTTCCGGTCGCCCTCGCCACGCTCCCGCCATAGTAAACTGGTATTGTGACAGAAACATTGGAGCCGAATGAGGCTTCCCAGACTCCCGTCAGTCCGGAAGCGGGGGCCGATTTCGCCTCAAACACAACAGAACAGGATCCCATGGCAAAATTGACCGCCGAGAGGGACGCCATCTTCATCGCCAAGAACGAATCGCAGGACTTGCTGCTGCGCACCCGTGCGGAATTCGAAAATTTCCGCAAGCGCGTGGAGCGCGAAAAACTTGACATCATGGATCACGCCGGAATGCGTGTGGTTGAAACCTTATTACCCGTGGTGGACGACTTGGAACGCGCCCTCACCATGGAATGCTCAGACAAAGAATACGCCAAAGGCATGGAATTAATCCATGGGCGACTACTCGAAACTCTGAAGAAAGTCGGCTTGGAGCCAATTCAATCGTTGGGAGCCAAGTTTGACCCCAACCTGCACCACGCAATTGATCGCGTCTCCGGAACGGAAGCGGAAGATCAGACGATTCTCGCCGAATTCCAGAAAGGCTATAACTTCAAAGGAAAGATGCTGCGTCCCGCCATGGTGAAGGTAGCGGTAGCGTGACAAAACGTGATTTCTACGAAATCCTTGGGGTAAGCCGCGATGCCGATGAGAGCGCCCTGAAGAGCGCCTACCGCAAACTGGCGATGAAGCACCACCCCGACCGCAATCCCGGCGATAAAGGGGCGGAAGACAAATTCAAGGAAGCCGCCGAAGCCTATTCCATATTAAGCGACGCGCAGAAACGCGCCGCCTACGATCATTACGGCCACCAAGGCGTGGCTGGAGCCTCGCAAGGTTTCGACCCCAATCAGTTCCAGGATTTCGGCGACATCCTGGGCGACTTCTTCGGATTTGGCGACATTTTTGGCGGCAAAGGCCGTTCCCGCACACGTGCGCAGAAAGGCGAGGATCTCCGGTATGATCTGGAGATTTCGCTCGAAGACTGCATCCGTGGCATGTCGGCCGACATTCAAGTGCCGCGGCTTGAAACCTGCGGAACCTGTAAAGGCACAGGCGCGGAAGCCAACGATGGATTGACCTCTTGCCCCATGTGCCGCGGCCGGGGCGAAACGGTCATTCAACAAGGATTTTTGTCGATTCGACGCACCTGCGGCCAATGCGGCGGGCGCGGCCAGATCGTGCGCCGTCCTTGCAAGAAGTGCAGCGGGGAAGGCTACAACCGCACCGAACGGAAATTGCGCGTGAATATTCCGGCCGGCGTCGATACGGGAACGCGCATGCGTCTGACAGGTGAAGGGCAAGCGGGTATTAATGGTGGTCCGGCTGGGGATTTGTTTGTGGTGCTACGCGTCAAGGAGCATCCGATTTTCGATCGTAAGGATGCCGATCTGCACTGCCGCGTGCCCATCAACATTGCTCAGGCCGCGCTTGGAACCGAAGTGGATGTGCAGACTTTCGATGGCCTTGATCGCGTCACCATTCCCGAAGGCTCGCAGCATGGCGACGATGTAAGGCTTCGCGGCAAGGGGATCCCAGTGCTGAACGGGCATGGACGCGGTGATTTGTTCGTGCATATTGAAGTGCGCGTGCCGAAGAAGTTGTCGAGGGATCAGAGGAAGTTGCTGGAGCAGTTGAACGAGACTTTACCGGCATCGAATGAACCGGAAGAGAAGGGCTTGTTTGACAAGGTAAAAGACTACTTCATGTAGGTTGTACTCAAAATAAGAAAACCGGCGGCCCTACAGGAAGCCGCCGGTCTCTTTTCGGGGGAGGAACTTTTGCTTACTTCACATCTTCCTCAGAGGCCCGAGCAGTGGATAATTCCTGCTCGCATCTCTGAGGGTATGCTGTTAAACAATCCCATTTACCTTCCTGTTGGGACGGCTGGGAAGGGGGCCAGAACGGGGGCAGCCGTCAAACGGAACAAAGTTATTGGGCCTACAACTACATTAGCGTCGGCACTCTGGTTCAAGCCCAGTATGAAGAGCCTGGAGAAGGTTCCATCGGCGAACACTCCTTCAAAATTGGACCCAATAATCAATCCGTTACGAATAAGAGGGAAATTCATGTGGAATCCAGAGCAACCTCGATAAACATCGTAGTTGCCCGTTTCGGTTGGTTGCGGTTGGGCGTTTATATTGCCAGGATTAGGGGAAACCGTTGGGCTTCCATTAGTTCTACCGTTGTTGTCATTCCCAGAGAGATTCCCGGTAACGATTCCTTGTGGACCAAACCCCGGTTTGAAAACCAGTTGGGTTCCAGTAGTGAGCGCATTAGCGGCTGAAGTACCGACACCGAAACCAAAAGGCGAACCGGTATCCAGCACCGAATTTTCATTACCTACAGGACAAGGAAGTTGTCCGACAAGCTGATTTGCTGTTCCGGAGGTAATGTAAGCATTGTCATACCCATAACCGTTGGTTGTGCTAGGAGGATCCAGCGCACCGTAGCGGGTAAAATTCATTGTGGTGACTGATGTGACGGCGTAAGTGACGCGGCGATCCAATTGGATGGTTGCAGTAATGGGGTACGACCAGGTCAAGAGTGATCCACCAAGGCCATCGGCGATCTGTATTGTTCCAGCAGCTAATATGTTGGTCCCAGCGATGCAAAGACCGTCAATCGAGCCACTGAAAGGAGCCAGCCGTTGGAGGGAGGTGCCACTAACTCGATTGCCGTTAAAAGGGGGAGGGAGATTATTTGGACCGCTGAAAGTGTCTAATGTGGAAAGTGTACCATTCACGGTCAACTGTCCGCGCCCCCCTTGGGTAATCGAGAAGGTACCAATTTGAAATCTGCCATCTACTTGGTCAATTTGGGTAACTGGAGGGATAGCAGTAGGGTTAGCTGCGCGGAACGCTACCGGGCCAGGGGCACTGGTAGTAAAGGCCCAATTCGTATTAAGCAGCGTGTTCGTGGTCGGTGTGCAAGGAACCAGTTGCGGCTGAGGGGCCGACGGACCAGTGGCCGTGATACTGCATGCGGGTCCGCCCGGGGGTAGGCTAGGGTCACAGACGTTATTTGTGGTGATTGGGATTTGCGCGAACGAAACTGCTCCAAACAGCATCGCCGCAAAAGATAGGGTGAAAAGTTTCATTGTCAAGTTCTCCTAAGTTATAAATACTCGTGTCTAAAAGAATCGAGTAAGTTTGAGTTACTGGTTTCAGACGGGGTGCGAATAAAGTAAAATCCCATCCGGAGGGATTTCTGTCCCCGCGTTGTCTGTTTTGGACCCCCACATATGTGGGGGAGTTATCCTGGTACTCATAGTCATTATTAATGCTGCAAAGTATACGTTTTGACCAGAAAAGTCCTGTGAATCCTATATTCAATCATTAGGAGTCTATCATGCGTACTAGGTATTTACAACACTCACAGTAGCCTCAATAAGGTGATTTCTTTATGTCGCAATGTAGATGTAAATTTGTCGCGATTGCGGTGAGAGTAAACATCAAAATGGCAGCAAAAAGAAAACATTTTTGGAGTTAGTGGATTGCCCACTTTAAGGGGTACACAATCCCTCTGGCAGCCTGTGGCTAAAGTCGGAAAAGGACCGGTCGCTTACGCTTGCGGCTCAGTAAATTGCAATACTTTACCGAGCCGCGACGGTAACGGAGCGGACTTTCACCACGGGCTCCTAACGGATAGGTGAAAACGGTAGTGGAGCCAGGATGATATTAGATATGTTAGACACTATGTCCGCGTCGCTTAGTCCCGGAGTAGCCTTCAACTCGTTCCAGTCCGGATGGCTTCCAAAAACTTTCCAATTGCGCTCCCGCGCCGCCAAGTCATCGAACCAAAGCATGTAAGTCAAGTTCGGTTGATTTACGCCAAACGATGTTGTGCCAAAGAAAAGCGGATTCAGCCCGGTCTTGCGGAAAATGGCAATCTCGCCATCGGCGAACATCCCCACCTTCTTGCGAAGAGTCAGGTTGCTGTTCGATTCGTAAGTCCGTAACTCAAAGATACGGGGCGTTTTTCCAGGCGCCGGAATTTCCATCGCGGGCATCGAGTCAAAGGCTTTTAGCAGCGACGTTTCATACCGCACAAAGTTCAACCCAGGCTGGGAGAAGAAGGCTGTTTGCTGTTTTACGAAATCCGCATCGGCGCCAACCTTGGCATGAGCTTCTTCATAAGCCGCTAGCGAGGCGTGGGCATAAATCGTCAAAAGAAATGGAGTATCCGGTGCAATCATGCCCGAAAAGAATCCGGTCTGAGTGACTCTGGCGCGATGGAAGGCCGGCATAACTGCTTTTTCCAGATACTGGGTCATGCGCTGTCGTTGATTCTCGGGCGTGTTGCGCAGATGGTATTTGCGGATTTCGAAGTATTGGTTCTTGGGCGGGTTGGCGGCAGCGGCGGCTAGGGGCGCGACGGCGGCTGTGGTCACAAGTCTTCGGCGGGTCATTAGGGGTCACTGTAACTCAGTTAGCGGTCGAGACACAACTGGGGAATTAATTGGTTCCAGCCCCCGATGAGAATCAGGAGATTCTTCCGAACTCAGTACGCTCCGAACAATCCCCTGCTGCATGAAGCCCTAACCGGCCTTGGCCAGCAATCCCCCGAATTTCCGCGTTCGATTGCGGAAAGTCTCTATGGCGCTTTCAAGGTCGGACGGCTGAAAGTCGGGCCACAATGTTTCAGTGAATACAAACTCGGAATAGGCGCATTCCCACAACAGGAAATCACTCAGCCGTTGTTCCCCCGCCGTGCGAATCACCATGTCCAAGTCATCGGTTCCCAGCGCCTCCATCATAGTCTCGCGATCAAAGCGGCCGCGATCCGCCATCACCCGAGCGGCAGCCACAAGCGCGTCGCGCGAGGAATAATCAACTGCGATCCGCAGTGTAAGCGTCCGGCAATGACCGGTCCGTTCTTCAGCCGAATTCATTACTCCGGCCAGCATCCGCGGCAATCTGTCGCGCCTACCGATGAATTGAATCCTCACGTCCTGTTCCAAACAGCGCTCCGTCTCGTGAGTCAAGTAGGCCTGCAACAGCCGCATTAATGCGCGAACCTCCGTTTGCGGCCGGCGCCAGTTGTCGGAGGAAAAGGCGTAGATACTCAGTGAGCCCACACCCAACTTAGGCGCGCACTCAACAATCTTGCGCACCGCTCTCACTCCCGCGCGATGCCCCGAGGAACGAGACAGGCGCCTGCGTTCTGCCCAGCGGCCATTGCCGTCCATGATTATTCCAATATGTAAAGGACTTGTCATTACAAAGTATCCTTTCAAAAAAATAGACCCGCGGCCAACGCGCTGGGCCCTTTTAAGGAAACTGTTCCTTTACTTCGGCCTCATCGCTTGCAGCAATGCTTCCAAATGATTCAAATATTTCTCAAGAGCGGCTCGGCCGGTGCTTGTAAGGCGATATTGCGTCTTTGGCATTCGGCCTTCAAAGGATTTTTGACACGAAATATAACGGGCTTCTTCCAACTTGCGCGCGTGGACGCTGACGTTGCCATCGGTTGTATCCAGCAAGCGCTTCAATTCGGTGAACGACAAAACTTCATTGGCGGCCAATGCGCTAACGATACCCAGACGCATTCGTTCGTGAATCAGCCGGTCCAACTGCTGCGCGGTAGCGGAAGCGTGTTTGCCCGGCCGAACTTCAGCCGGCATGTTCAGAATCCGTTCCAGTGCGGTCGCCGCATTGCTTCTAGCCATAAATCCCTCCCCCAACAAACTTCAAAAAACAAGGAACAACGCAAAACCGGCGCGACTTAACCCCCAT
>JAYVXT010000403.1:0-5863 GCA_043785065.1 Bryobacterales bacterium
CGCATGGAATCAGTCCAACGCACTGAGTGGGGGACTTGTTCAATCAGCCCTTGCCGCGCCTCACGTCCTGAAGTAACTAGCTTCGCTTGCCAGTTATTCACTAAGGGAATAGAAAGGTCCTTGAATTCCGCCGCATCAAGATCGGCCTTCAATTGTTGTTGGGCGGGAATCATCAAAGGGCAATGGAACGGTGCGCTGACCGGCAGCAGGATGGCCCTCTTGGCGCCGGCCGCTTTGCCAAGTTCCATGGCGCGCGCCACGGCTCCGGCATTGCCTGCAATGACGATTTGATCGGGCGAATTAAAGTTTGCCGCACTGACCACTTCGCCCTGCGCGGATTGACTGAGGATCTCGTCCAACTTGCCATCGGGCAGCTTCAACAGCGCAGCCATGGCCCCTACGCCGGCGGGCACGGCATGTTGCATGTAGCGGCCGCGTTTTCTGACAAGGCGCAGAGCATCGGCCAAAGTTAGCGAACCAGCGGCGACAAGCGCGGAATATTCGCCCAAACTGTGGCCCGCAACAGCGTCTGCCGAATGGCCATGCTGTTTCAATACGGCCAGTGCGGCGATGGAAGTGGCCACCAGCGCCGGTTGGGTATTTTCAGTCAGCCTTAGTGCGTCATCCGGTCCTTCGAAGCATAGTCTGGAAAGTGCAAATCCAAGAACGTCATCCGCTTCGGCGAAAACTGCTTGGGCCGCGGGGAAATTTTCAGCCAGCGATTTGCCCATTCCCGCATATTGTGAACCTTGACCTGGAAATAAAAATACGCGCTTCAACATTGGTCTACTAGTTTAACTTGCGACGCCAAATGTTCCAAACCGTGGGCGCGCGCCGGACATCCGTGATTGCTAGAATAATATTAATGCAGATGCTAGATGCGGGCAAACATAAAATGGTTTTGCTCGAATTGGAACCGGAAGAAATTCAAGCCATGCTTGAACAATTAGGGTTCTATTACAAGATTGAGGAACGCAAGCGCCATCTTCAAATGGAGATTACGGCTATTGACCGGGAAACTCCGCTGTTGTTATTTGACGCCTCGGACCCAGGAAATCTTGGCTGGTTTTCCCGCTGCCAATTCTATGTCGATGGCATTTCCGGCTGCGTTTTGCAGACGCCGATTGCCGTGGCCAACATGCGCGACGCTTCCGGCCACATCATCCCCAATTCGGTCAAAGTACAAGTTACCAAGGAACTCCCTTCAGAGTTTAAACTTCCGGGCAAGCAACTGCTTTCCGAAGAAGTTGTCTACAAGCTGCTTGGAAATTTCTTGATGGCCTTGTTGAACGTGGGCGTTGCCGTTTGCGGTGTTGGCCCGGTGAAGCCCTTGGCCGGACGCACGGACACGGTCGGCAGCCGGAGCTAGATTTTGCCGGTCAGGGTGTCGGTGATCATCCCTGTACTCAACGAAGAATCCACTATTGAAAATTTGTTGACCCAAGATTGGGTGGCCCACGCCGATGAAGTGATTGTCGCCGACGGCGGCTCCACCGACCGGACGGTGGCGTTGGCCGGTCAATATGCAACCGTGATTTGCGCGGAGCCTGGGCGGGGTCCGCAAATGAATGCGGGGGCGAGGAAGGCTTCAGGCGATATTCTGTTTTTTCTCCATGCCGATGTGCGGTTACAACCCGGTGCGATTGAGGCAGTTCGGCTGGCGTTTGAAAATCCCGCGGTGGTTGGCGGATGCTTGGACGTTGTATTTACCGGCGGCGATTGGGTATCGCGCCTATTTACCTGGGGCTATCACCATCGCCGCATTTTCCGGATCATCTATGGGGATGCGGGGATTTTTTGCCGCCAGGATATTTTTCAGCAAATGGGTGGCTTCAAAAATATCGCCATTATGGAAGATTATGAGTTTGCCCGGCGGCTTTGGAAGCTGGGTCGGATGGCGCTGGTGGACGAGCCGATTTATGTTTCCGACCGGCGATGGCGCAGAGCGGGGTTGGTGCGCACTTGGATGGTTTGGACAGTAATCCAAACTTTGTTTTCATTGGGGTATCCGCCGCGAAAGTTGGGAAGATTTTATAAAGTGATCCGGTAGGCCCGGATCACATCGCCCTACTGCACCGCAATATTAATGTCCGCCTGCTACTAGCTCTGTTCCGATTTCCGCCTTCAACACATCCTCTACTTCTTTGCGATATTCATTGAGCAACGCCTGCGTTTCGGCTTCGAAGCGCATCACCAATACCGGTTGCGTGTTGGAAGAGCGGATCAGCCCCCAGCCTTTGGGGAAAATAATTCGCGCCCCGTCCACTTCGACGATCTTGCGGCGAGTTCTGAAATATGCAGCTACACGGCTCACCACGTCGAACTTCGTTTCGTCGCTGCAATCCACTCTTAATTCTGGCGTGGAAACCATTTTGGGCAGCCCGTCGAGTTGCGCCGAAAGCGGTTTTCCGGAAGCGGCTACGATTTCCATTAATCGGCAAGCGGCGTACAGCGCGTCGTCATAGCCGTAGTAACGATCGGCAAAGAACATGTGGCCGCTCATTTCGCCGGCCAGTTCGGCGTGCTCTTCTTTCATCTTGGCCTTAATTAAGGAATGGCCGGTTTTATACATGATCGGATTGCCGCCCAGTTTGGCTAGTTCGTCATAAAGCACTTGTGAACATTTCACTTCACCGATAAAAGTTGCGCCTGGCTTGCGGGTAAGAATCTCCCGGGCGTAGATGAACAGCAACATGTCGCCGTAGATGGGTGTGCCGGTTTCATCCACCGCGCCGATGCGGTCGGAATCGCCATCGAAGGCAATTCCCAAATCAGCCCTGAAAGCGCGCACGGCCTCGGAAAGTTGTTGTAGATTTTCCGGAACGGTGGGGTCGGGATGATGGTTGGGAAAGTGGCCGTCCATTTCAAAAAATAGTTCCCGCACGTCGCAATTCAGCCTCTTCAGGATGCGGCTGAAGGCAGGTCCCGCGGTGCCATTGCCCGCGTCGACAACTACTCTTATCCGGCGCGGCCAGTTGAATTGTTTGGAGATGTCTTCCACATAAGGAGTTACGATATCAATGGAGGTAAGCGTGCCTTGACCAGTCAGAAAGTCCCGTTGCCGGATCATTTGGTAGATCTCTTGAATAGCCTTGCCATGAAGCGTGCCTGTTCCGCAAACGGTTTTGAATCCATTATATTCACTTGGATTGTGGCTACCGGTGATCATCACCGCGCCGTCGGACTTCAGGTGGACGGCGGAAAAATAGGTGATGGGTGTGGGGACCACGCCCAGTTCCGTTACGTTGGCGCCGCTAGCCAGCAAGCCTTTCAGTAAAGCGGCGGAGAGCCGATCCCCGCTGAGCCGGCAATCGCGGCCAAGATTGATATTTTTTCCGGACTTTCGTTGGATATACGTGCCTAGGGCCTGTCCCAGCAACTCAACGTCGGGACTAAGAAGTTCACTCTCGGCAATTCCGCGGATGTCATATTCTCTAAATATTGATTGTTTCATGACCAGGTTTAAAAGTAACATTTCCCCATTCTTAAATCAGGTTGAAGCGCAACGGAAGCTCCACGGATTTGGTGATGCCGATGCGTTTCGAGACGACGATTTGAAAGGACGGGATGGGGAAGTCCCGGACGGTGAGGCTACCGTAAGTGACGTCACAACCATTCTGCGCCTTGGTGATGGCTAGGGCTTTCGCCAACCTTCCCGGCCCACTAACCTGCTCGATGGCGCGGATAAGTACGCAGCCCGCTTTGCCCTCTGCCTCCGCCACAAAGTTTAAGCAATAGTGCATCCCATAGATCAGATAAACGTAAGCATGCCCAGGCGGCCCGAAGATTACGCTGGTGGCTTTGGTGAGGCCTCGCGCCGAATGCGCAGCTAAGTCGCCGGCCCCCAAATAGGCTTCGGTTTCGGTGATGCGGCCCGCGGCCGCGCCATGGATGATTACTTTGCCCAGCAACTCCCGCGCGACAGTGACAGTGTCCCTCACGTAGAAATTGCGAGGCAGAATTGTAGCCTTTAGAAGATCTTCCACTTCAGTTCAGGCTACACTGATTTTTATGTCCCTATGCGGCTCTTTACAGCTATAAACTTAGACTCCGCCACCAGGGCGAGGCTTGGAGCACTGCTCACGAAATTTAAGCCCACCGCGAAACTGCACTGGACCCCAGTGGAGAACCTCCACATCACCACGAAATTCATCGGTGAATGGGAGGAGGAGCGGTTGGAGGAACTGGAAACGGCTCTTAGCAAGGTTACCGTCACGGGTCCCATTCGGATTAGCCTGCGTGGCCTGGGCTGGTTTCCAAATCCTCATAATCCGCGAAGCTTTTGGGTGGGCATCCATGCGGGTGATCAGCTTGCGGCCTTGGCAAAATCCACCAATCAAGCGCTGGCCGATTTGGGAATCGCGACGGAGACGAAGGCTTTTTCGCCGCACCTAACTTTGGCCCGTATCAAAGGGGATGCGGATCTGCGGCCGCTGCGTTCGGCCATTGTGGAACTACCTTCAGTCGATTTCGGCGAGTTCGAGGCGCGCGCTTTTCATCTATACTTGAGCGAACTCCATTCCTTTGGTTCGGTCTACAAGAAAATTGGGGAGTTTCCACTAATTAAATGACGCCACTTCTTCTCCTAATCGCCGCATATTTAATTGGAGGCATTCCCTTCGGGTACCTTTTAGTGCGGCTCAGCACGGGGTCGGACGTGCGGGAAATGGGCAGCGGCAACATCGGCGCAACGAACGTATTGCGGACCACAGGGCGGATGGCCGGCATTGTTACCTTGCTGCTGGATATTACCAAGGGTTGGTTCGCTGTATGGTTGATGGGACACTTTACCAAGCAAGATCCCATATGGCTGTCTTTGGCGGCGATCGCCGTGATTTTAGGTCATGGGTTTTCTATTTTCCTGAAGTTTCAGGGTGGCAAAGCGGTGGCTAGTTTTGTGGGCGCGTTTCTGTACCTCACGCCCCTTACCGTAGCCGCCACCACGATTTTGTTTGTTGCCGCGGTTTGGTACACCCGCCATATTTCTTTCGGATCGATTGCCGGCGCCGCGATGTTCCCCCTTGGCGTCTGGATGATTGAACATCCGCCG
This sequence comes from Bryobacterales bacterium, assembly GCA_043785065.1. GTDB lineage: Bacteria > Acidobacteriota > Terriglobia > Bryobacterales > Bryobacteraceae > JANXSF01. The sequence goes on from JAYVXT010000403.1 coordinate 5,051, forward strand.
GCCCCCGTGTTACTAGCAAGTATTGTCGGCGGAGTGTTCGTTATCTGGCGGCACTGGTCGAATATAGAGCGGTTGATGGCTGGGACGGAGAATGTGTTTACTTTTTCGAAGAAATCGACATGAAGCAACTTACCGTATTAGGCGGAGGCAGTTGGGGGACGGCGCTGGCCATGGCGCTAGCTCCGCGATTTTCCGAAGTGCGCCAATGGGTGTTTGAAACGGACCTTGCCGCCCGTATGCAAGCCTCCCGCGAGAACGACGTGTTTCTGCCTGGGTTCAAGTTGCCCATGAACCTCACCGTACACACAAAACTGGCCGATGCCGTGGTAGGCGCCGATGTAGTTTTGGGCGTTACTCCAAGTCATCATCTGCGCCGCGTTTACCAGCAGGCGAAGCCGTTGCTGAATGAGCAAATGATTCTGGTCAGCGCGACCAAAGGCATTGAGAATGTGACCTTGTTTCGAATGAGCGAAGTGATTTTTGAGGTCACCGGCTACAAAGCGGCAGTGCTCTCCGGTCCCAGTTTTGCGAAGGAAGTGGCCAGGGGCGAGCCCACGGCGTGCGTGATCGCCTCTGAATATCCAGGCCTGGCGCGAGCCGTGCAAAGCGCTTTTTCCACGCCATCGTTTCGCCTGTACGCAAACAACGACCCCATCGGCACGGAGATCGGCGGAGCACTGAAGAATGTTATGGCGATAGCTTCGGGAGTTTGCCACGGCTTGGGATTCGGATCGAATACTTCGGCTGCGCTGATCACGCGCGGCCTCGCGGAGATGACGCGATTGGCGGTGAGTCTCGGCGGTCAGCACCAGA
>JAYVXT010000404.1:0-5853 GCA_043785065.1 Bryobacterales bacterium
ATTGCTGGTAAGCACACTATTCAGCGGCCCGCAAAACTACTCGATCATGGAACGTTGGAAGGTGGACAATGGCGGCTCCCGGCTGACCATCAATCGAACCATCGTTCGCGCCACTGGCCAACAGGAATATGTTCTGCTCTACGACAATGCGAACGTGGCTCCGCCGGCGCTGACTCTGCGGGAAGAAACAATTCGCCAGGATAGTTCGCGTAAGCAGGATGGTGCGCGTCAAATCGAAAGAGCTTGGCCCAAAGTATCGGAGTCTGAAGCAAGAACCGCTGCTTCCGAATACTTAATTGAGCCGGGCACGCGCATTTTGTTACGACTTACCAATTCCGTGAACACGAAGAATACAACCCCTGGCGCGCGCATCTATCTGGAAACCGCCGTTCCTGTTTATGCGCAGGGCAAATTGGTGATTCCGCGAGGCAGCTACGTTATGGGAACGGTCACGGAATCGCAAAGGGCCGGTAAGGTGAAGGGGCGATCATCCTTGAACCTCCGATTTGAAACGTTGACGCTACCGAATGGCGTTAGCCGCGACTTCCGCTCACGTCCGGGCAGTGTGGATTCCAAAGGGAACCTGGATGCCTCCGAAGGACGGATCAAAGGCGAAGGCAACAAAGGTGGCGACGCCAAGACGACCGCGCAAACGGCGGGAGCCGGAGCGGGAATTGGCGGGCTAATCGGCGCGGCCTCGGGACATGCGGGCATGGGCGCCGGAATTGGTGCGGCGGCGGGCGCGATGGGTGGCTTGATTGGCGCATTGAGTTCGCGCGGGCCTGATGTGGTGTTGCCGTCCGGCACCACCATGGAGCTTGTGCTTGATCGGGAGTTGAAGTTCACAGCCGATGAGCTGCGGCAGTAGCCGGGCTTTCTATTAACCCGGAAATTCCAACTGTTTGCAAATTTTATAGCGAGGGCTATTGTCTATTTCCACATGTCTGGGAACTGCAGCCACACGGTCATCCGTTCAACTAGTTGCTGTGGAAACGCTTTTTAACCAGGGAATCACCCTCACCCGCCGATCGCGTGCATCGGCCTGGGGGGGGCCACAAACTGGCTCTGATTAATCTCATGGCCAGCCCACTTTGCTTTGATGTTCCCGCGAATGGTATCGGCAATCGCCTCATCACTCGCCCCGCCGCGCAATAGGCCCTTCAAATCCGTCTCTTCAATGGCGAACAGGCAATACCGCAACTTGCCGTCCGACGTTAGCCGAATGCGATTGCAATTCATGCAAAACGGCTTCGATACCGACGCAATGAAACCCACGCGCCCCACTCCATCCTTGAAACGATACTCACTTGCCGGAGCCCGCGGATCCTGGTCGGGAATCTCTTCCAGAGGCCCAATCTCGCGCTCTAGAATCGCCATCATGTCTTCCTGCGTCAGCACCTTTGCCTTATCCCAAATGCCCTGCGCATCAAGCGGCATGAACTCGATATAGCGGATCTCAATCCCGCGTTCGCGGCCAAAGCGAGCCAGCGGCGCAATGTCGGCCTCCACCAGATTCTTTACCGCCACGGCATTGATCTTCACTTTGAACCCAGTCTTCAGTGCCGCTTCAATCCCCGCCATCACACGGCCAAACTCGTCGCGCCGCGTGATGAACTTAAACCGCTCGCGGTCCAGCGTGTCGATGTGAATGTTCAAACGGCGCAGCCCAGCGTCGTAGAGTTCCTGGGCCAAGCCTTCCAGCAAAACGCCGTTCGTCGTAAGAGCAATGTCTTCAATCTCAGGAATGGCGTTGATCTCTCGAATCAGAAAAGATAGGTTCTTGCGCACCAGAGGCTCACCGCCGGTAATGCGAATCTTGCGCACTCCCAGCTTAGCGGCCACGCGCACAACCCGCGCCATTTCCTCCCAACTTAGAATCTCCGCCCGGGGCATGTAGTCCGCATCCTGCTCCGGCATGCAGTAGAAGCAGCGGATATTGCAACGGTCCGTCACGCTGATGCGCAGGTTGTCATGCAACCGGCCAAACGTGTCGTATAAAGGGGCGGTATTCATCATTGGATAGCCAACATACGCTCCAACGGCAACTTGGCGCGCTCAATCAACTCGGGCGATAGTTCCAGCCGCGGCGCCAGGTTCCGCAACCCGTCTCGAACCTTCTCCAGCGTGTTCAGCTTCATGTATGGACATTCGCTGCAATTACAGTTTTCATTGGTAACAAAATGGAAGATCTTTTCCGGGGAATTCTTATAGAGAGAATGCTTTACTCCACTCTCGGTCATTACTATAAATTCCTTAGCGTCCGATGCGGCGCAATAGTTGATCAACGCCGACGTCGAGCCAATGAAATCCGCCATCGCCAAGACGTCTCCAGGGCATTCCGGGTGAGCCACAATGGTCGCGCCGGGGTACTTCGCCTTGGCCTCAGCCAATCGACGGGCGGGGAAAGTGGCATGCACAATGCAAGCGCCCTGCCAAATCCGCATGTTTTGACGGCCTGTTTCTTTTTTCACCCAATTACCAAGGTTCACATCGGGCAAGAACAATATAGGCTTTCCGGCAGGAATCGAATTCACCACATCCACGGCGTTACGCGAAGTGCACAAAATGTGGGACTCAGCCTTCACCTCAACGCTGGTATTTATGTAACTGACAATAATGTGATCTGGATGAAGTTTCTTAAATGCCCGGATCGGTTCCACGGGGCAAGAATCCACTAAAGAGCAGCCCGCCTTGACATCGGGAACCACTACGATCTTATTGGGATTTAGCACTTTAGCCGTTTCCGCCATGAAGTAAACTCCGGCGAACAGAATCACATCGGCGGTTGTAGTTTGGGCTTTCCGGGCTAATTCCAGGCTGTCTCCAATAAAGTCCGCAAGCTCTTGAATTTCAGACTCTTGGTAATGATGGGCCAGCAAAACTGCGTTCCGCTCACGCTTCAATTCGAGGATTTCTTCTTCAATAGAAATAGCAACAGGCATGTTGTCGGAATCTCCCCTTCATTGTATCCTAAGGATGGTGTTCCCCCGATCGCTTTCCTGCGTCCACTTGATAGCGAATCATAACTTGGTTTGTCGCGCCGTCAACTTTACGCGTTCAAGGAACGGTTGTAAATTCGCTCTCATACTTACTATCATCTAACGTTCAATTGGAGGTTGTCCCTTGTTGCGTCAATTCTCAAAATTAATAGCATTCATAGCGGTAACATTGTCAGTCCATGCTCAGCAATTGAGCTGCACTACTTCCGCCGTTCCAGCGCTAATCCGCTCCGAAGGAATCACGGAGCGCATTGGCGATATTCTTCTGAACTGCTCCGGCGCGCCCGCCGGCACGGCGGTTAGCGCGTCCCTAACCCTATTTACAACAACTGTAATTACCAACCGCATCAATTCCGCCGGAAACACCGACGTGCAGGTCGTTCTTGAAACTGCCGGCGCCTCGCAAATTTTAAATACCACTGCGTCCCTCGGCAGCCCGTCCAGTGTAAACATCAGCGGCATTAATTTTACCGTCCCAGCCTCGGGCGCCGCAGCGATCAGAATTACGAATCTGCGCGTGAACGCATGGCAGGCGGCCGAGCAGCCTATCCGCGTACAAATCGCTTCCACCGGAACAACAGCCGTGCGCATCGACAACAATCAGCTGATCGCCGGCTTACCATCACGCGCCTTGCTCGCCAGTTACGTGTCCACGTTTATTTGCACGACCTCGCCGGCGCCTGACACGATCACGATCTCGAACCTGATCAATAAAGGAACGCGCTTTGCCTCAATCCGTTTCACCGAAGGAGCAAGCTTGGCTAACGCCTTTGAAAAGCGCACACCCGGGACAGACTCCGGCACACGCATCGCAATCCGTTATAGCGGCTTCCCGGCCGGGGCCCGGCTGTATGCACCGGATGTCATCGCGGGCTCCACCGCCACCACGCCAACCGCCGGGGGCGATCTTGGACTCTCTGCAAGCGGCGGCTCCTATACACCAACGGCGCAGGGTCAGTTGTTACTGGCCCGTGTCCGCGGCACGGACGCAAACGGCGCAGGCGGAATTCCCACTTACACGCTCGCCGCCGTAGGTTCGCCCACGGTTAATTTTGATGCAGCCAGCGAAATTACCCTGACAAACGGCAGTGGCATTGCCGTCTTTGAAGTTATGGATTCCAACAATTCCATCCGTGAAAGCGCGCAATTCCCAACCTTCCTGGTTTACACGCCTCCCGGCGATGGCTCAAGCGCCACGGGCCGCATCGATCTAAGTTTCGCACCCATTTCCACCGATCCGGCGGCTTCCACATCCGCTCCCGTGCCCCGCTTCCAACCCGTCGCCCCTCCCTCCGATTGCCAGTCTTTGGGCGATTGCAATTCCGGCAAATTCCCGATCCTGTCGATAAATGCCGACCCGTTGAGCTTAACCGCATTCACCACCTCGTCCCCGCAAAGCCGCTTTGTCCGTGTTAATAATTTGGGCGGCAGCCTGCTGAATTGGACGGCGGCGATTACTTACCAAAACGGCTCCGGCTGGCTTACCATTGATCCGGCTGCGGGATTGAACAACGCCACCATTCGCATTGACTTCGTACCCGGTAAGTTACCGGCGGGCATTTACAATGCGACACTCACTATTGACGCCGGCCCCATTGCGGGTGCAAAAACCTTGCCCCTTCGCTTGGAGCTGACCGATTTCACGCCGCCTCCGCCACCCTTCCCCGTCGTGACATCGGTAGCGAATGCCGCCAGTTTCGCCGAAGGCCCAGTGGTATCCGGGTCGCTGACGACCATCTTCGGAACCAACTTCGGGGCAACACCTCCAACCGTGATGTTTGACGATCAAACCGCGACGGTCTTTTTCGCAAACGCCACGCAATTAAATCTTCGCGTGCCTGATCTTGGCGCCAAGACCTCCGCGCAACTGGTGATTAGCACAGCCGATGGCCGCAAGAGTCCGGCGCGCACTGTGACTGTTTCCGCTGCGTCTCCCGGCATTTTCAACCCTGGCGTTCTGAATCAGGACAACACTTTGAATTCCACCACCAATCCAGCGGCGGCGGGTTCAGTGATTCAGGTATATGTCACGGGTCTTGGAACAGGCAACGTTACCGCCAACCTTGGATCGGAGACTATTGCATCACCGCGTTACGCGGGACCCGCTCCCGGTTTCCCAGGGTTGCAGCAAGTCAATCTGGATATCCCCGCCACGTTCAGCGCGACGGGAGCCGATTTGTCTATCTGCATCGGCGCCGTTTGCAGTCCCACGGTAAGAGTAAGTATTAAGCCGGCGCAATAAGTAATTGGTAAATAAGGAGCCGTGACTTCGTCGCGGCTCCTCTATTTCGAAGATTTCGAAGCAGGCGCTCTTGATGCCGTAATGGCTCCGGTCCGGTCGTAAACCCATTTCTTCGGATTGTCGTGAGTTACGATGTAATTTCCGACTAACTTATCGTCCTTCAACTCAAACTTCCAGTGCAGATACTCGCCGCCATCAAGTGTTAGGAAGACCACGAAGTTGAACTTGGCCCCATCTTGCTGAATTTGAACTTCCCTGCCTCCATCGCCGGTGCGGTTGACTAACAAACCGGTAAGTTTCCCGTCCTGACTCTTGATCTCGAAGACATGATTTTCTTGCCGCTTGGTTCCTGCTTCATCCGTGGTGGCGGCCGTGCCTGCCCAGCGGCCGACAATGTCCTGAGCTAAGGAAGCACCGCTAAGCAGCAGAGCAATGGGTAGAATAAGGAAGCAAAGTTTCATAGTCCAATTACAATACCAGAAAGCAAGGGTCAGTCAACCGAATAAGAGCTGGCGCCGGCCGCCGGGGCCGCTGCTTCGCCGAAACAGATTTAATAATCATGCCCGGCGCGCCATTTCCACTAACCGGGTTCAACTTCACCGCCTGATCCAT
>JAYVXT010000405.1:0-5831 GCA_043785065.1 Bryobacterales bacterium
AAATCAGATCCGCGTCGTTGTAACTTTGGAATTCGATATGGAAGAGAGCGCCCGTGGTCAAGCGGCAAACGAAATCGGCGCGCAGGGTCTTGGTTTCGGGTGGTTCAACGTTCAGCCATTCAATTGGAGCCGCGCCGCCAAACCTCTCCGTCAGACTTGTTCCCATCGATTGAAAAAGCTCTTTAAGCGCGACATCGAAATTTTGCATCCACCGCCAAGCTAGCAAGATTCGACGGACCTTGCGCGTTGCTTTTGTATTACAAAATTCTACTTAACGGCGATGGTGACGCTAGCTTGCGTGTTGCCGGCGCCGATCGTGATTACGAGCGGAATCGCGGCCCCTACCGTCGCTGTCGGCGGAACCTGAATGTTTATCTGAATGACTCCAGCCGTCAACCCAGGCGCCGCTCCCGCATAAACCACGTTGGCGTTTGCCGCTCCGATTCTTGCCGTGACCTTCACAACTGGCGCCGGAAGCGGAGCGACGGCAAGTTTTCCGTCCACTCCAACAGGGTTCGTCACGCCTTCGCCCGTGGCAAACACCTGGATCACGGAGTTTCGAGCCGCCGCATTGGTGGGGCCGTTTACCGTGTTATCCGGATTCAGGACAGCGCCCTGCCCTTTACCTGATTGGTCAATCGTAAAGATTGCGGGCAGCACAGCCGTTACTGGAATCGTCAGCACATTCGACGTGGCCCCAAGGTATTGGACGGAAACTTTTGTGCTTATTTTTCCCGCAACCGAGTAGGGCACAACCGCGCTGGCCTGGGCCGCGCTCGAATAGATCATTGCGCCGGGAACACCATCGAATAACACCTGCGATGTTTTCAAGTCCTTCGACAATGACATGCCGTCATCTGTCAATTGGGCCGTGGCCACCTGTTGCGGGCCAAGAAAAGTCCCGAAAATGGTCACGATCAATCCGGGAGAAACGCCGCTTCCGCCGTAGCTTGCGGCATTAACCACGCCGTTGGCGGATATGACAGGAACCGCACCCGCCTGAGTCACCGTGAAGGTTTCCGAACCAACAGTAATTGATCCGGTCCGCACATCGGTAGTTTGATTGGCACTCACGGCAAAATCAACCGCTCCGCTGCCGTTCACACTGGAATACGCGGAGATGGCTAACCATGGTGTGTTGGAAACAGGTTGCCAGCTGCAACCTTGCGAACCTTGCACGTTGAACCGTCCCGCACCAGCCGCGCCGTTTACTGCGGCTGAGGTGGGATTTAACGTCAAAGCACAGTTGCCGCCTGATTGAGTTAGCAAAAAAACCTGCCCGTTAACGGTAATGGTCGCGGTACGAATGCCCGCCCCAGGATTTGCGCTTACCGTGTAGTCGACTTGCCCGTTGCCGCTGCCCGATAGGGGGCCCGTCAGCGTCAGCCAAGTTGCCGAACTGCGGGCCGTCCAAGCGCAGTTTGTGGTTACAGCGATCAATCCGCCGGCTCCCGATGTTGGCGAGGATGCGTTTGCCGGACTGATGGACACCGAACAATTCTGGCCCGGCTGCGTCACCGCCACCGTCCGATTGTTGATCAGAATATTGCCACTCCGCGCGGTGGCGTTGGGGTTGGCGGCTATGGCAAAAGTTAACGAACCATCCCCCACTCCAGCCGCGGCGCTTGAAAATGTGATCCATGCCACGCTGGAAGTGGCGGTCCAGTTGCAACCAGGGGGCGCGGTGATGTCAATGCCGCCAGATCCGCCTTCTGCGGGTGCGCTAAACGCGCTGATGGATAACCCCACGCTGCACGCCGCGGCGGATTGGGTAACGGTGAAGACACCGCTTCCTATATTGATGGACGCGGATCGAGCCTGCGCCGTTGGATTGGCAATCGCACTCCAGGCTATCTGCGCGTTCCCAGTGCCGCTGGTGGCCGATGTGACGGTAAGCCAATCGGCGTTTGAAGTGATCTGCCAAGTGCAGACCGTGGATAAATTAAAGGTGCCCGAACCCCCTGTTGAACCGGCTGTGCCAGACGAGGGACTTAATTGATAAACGCAGTTTCCGGCATTCTGTTGCAATGTGAAAGTCACATCGCCAATCGAGATGTGCGCCACGCGATCATTCGGTGTGTTGTTCACCGCCGCCGACCAGGCAATTGTGCCATTCCCTGTTCCCGAACCGCCTGATGAAATGGTGAGCCAAGTTGCGTCGCTAACCGCTGTCCGGCTACAACTGGAACTGGTGGCGGTAATTGCTATGGTTCCAGCGTTGGCCGATGCGGTAATCGTTTGAGACGATGGAACCAGCGTAAAGCCACAAGCAGCTGACTGCGTTACGTTAAACGTCGCGGTTCCAATTTGGATAGGCCCGCTTCTTGAGGAGGCATTTGGATTGGCATCGTAACTATACCCGATAGCAGCCGCGCCTGAACCAGTGGTATCGGCCGGACGTAGCCACGTGTCACTTGACGACGCCGTCCAATTGCACCCGGAGGGCGAATTCAAGTTGATCGTCCCGGCGCCGGCGGCATTGCTCACGCTCGCGCTTCCCGGGCTTACGGTATAGGAACAAGTTATACCCTGTTGCGTCACCGTGAATTGCGCCAATCCATTTACCGTTATCGTCCCAGTCCTGCTTTGTGAGCTAGGGTTTGACGCCACTGTGATCCCAAAGTTGGAAGGGTTAGTAATTCCACCGCCGAAAGAAATTGTAATCCATGGTACATCGGACGTCGCGGTTTTAAAACAATTGGTTGGGATGCCCGAAGCGGAGATGTTATTAATGTTGTCTCCCGTCGCCTTTGCCGTGGCGGAACTCGGACTCAAAGTTATGGAAGAACAAGCTTGTCCAAACCCACTTTGACCGGCAAGGCACACTACCACTGCTGCAACAATCACGCGAAAAGGCATAAGGTCATTAAAACACTGTTTGTGGTGGGAAGTTTCGATTCTAGCCTTCGATTTGACCCGCGAAGCGGCGGTAAAGAAAAACAAAGTAGCCGATGACGAGCGCCATCCCCGGAATCCACCAAATGAGTCCGACGGTTTGTCCATAGGTGGGTGTTTTTGAGTTTGCAATTGTCAGCGATAACTCCGGGGAAGTAGTGGAAATAAGTATTGCTGGGAATATAGTAGCGGCGGCGGTAGCTATCATCAAAATCAAAATAGTTGAAGTGCAAGTGAAAGCACTTTTACTATTGCCGTTCAGCGAAGGCTTCAAAGCGAGGATAGCTGCAAGCAATCCGATTGGGAGCAGAAACGTCACCGGCCTGTTTCCGAAAGATTCCAAGGCAGCTGGCCGCACCACCAAAGTTCCTACAGTGGCCAACAAAGCAAGTAAGACCAAAGCCGGCCATAATCTCCTAGCAAACTCAGTTACGCGGCCTTTGAAAGGCGGCGGTACTTTTAACGCTACCCAAGCCGCGCCGTGAATTCCCAGGGCCACCAACGCAAGTAATGCCACCAGAACGGTATACCAATCCAGTACCCCCAGCTCGCCCCGCGCGGTGAAGTCCGTCCAAAGAGGCAAGAAGAATTCTCCGTTATTGTCGAGTGGTACCCCACGAATGACATTACCCGCCGCCGCTCCAAACAAGATGCACAGTAGTATGCTCGAAGCCCCAAACGTAACGTCCCAAACCGGCGTCCATGCAGGGTGCCGCATGTGACTGCGAAATTCGATCGCCGAACCCCGCAAGATCAAGCACCAAAGCACCAACATCAGCGGAAGATAGAAGCCGCTAAATGATGCCGCGAAAACGTTTGGAAAAGCGAAGAACAATGTGCCTCCGCCAGCGATCAGCCAAACTTCGTTTCCATCCCAAAATGGCCCGATGGCCGCCAACACTTGCCGCTTCTCATCGTCGTTTCGCGTCGCCAATAGATGCACTAACCCCGCGCCCAAATCGAAGCCATCGAGAACCACATAAGTGGTGAACAAGGACAAGGTAAGTAAGTACCAAAGGATTTCCATGCTAATCTCCAGGCCCGTGCTCCAACTCGCGTTGGATAAGAAACAAATACAGAATGGTAATCAGCCCGTAAAGCCCCAGAAAACCTAGCAGCGTGAACATCGTATTGCCGTAGGATACATTGCGCGAATAGCCATCGGAAGTGCGCATCAACCCATAAACCAGCCACGGTTGCCGGCCAAGCTCGGCCGTCATCCAACCAGCAGTATTCGCGATGAAAGGGAAGGGAAGTAGCACCAGCATGGTCCAAAGCAGCGCCTTGCTCTGATACAACCATCCGCGCCACAGAGCAAATACTCCCAGGGCGTGAATTGCCAGGAAGATTGTGCCCAGCCCCACCATGATATGAAAGCTATAAAACAGGAGAGGAATGTTTTCGGGCCACTGATCGCGAGGGAACGTGTCCAATCCCTTAACTTCCGCATCCCAACGCTTATATGTGAGGATGCTAAGCGCGTGGGGAATCACCAAAGGATTGTCCAGCTTTTGCTTTTCCATATCCGGTTGCCCCATCACCGCCATTGGGGCTCCTGATTCGGTGTGGAACAATCCTTCCATCGCGGCTAAAGCTATTGGTTGATGCTTTGCCAGCATTTGACCTTGACTATCGCCAGAGGGAAAGATCACCAGCGCGCTCGCGGCCAGCCCAAATAATGTTCCGGTCTTCAAAAAATCTTTGGCATGATCGGCATGCTTGCCCGAGATCAAATAAAAAGCTCCAGCCGAAGATATAGTCACCGCGCCGGTAACCACGGCCCCAAGCATATTGTGGATGTATTGCCAAAATGCCCAAGGATTGAAAAGCAATGCGGAAAGGCTGGATAAAACCATCTCCTGATTCGGCCCCAACACATAACCTACCGGATACTGCATCCATGCGTCGGTGCAGATGATAAAATAGCCGCTCAGCCACGACCCGGCAAAAACTCCGCCCGCGCTCAGCCAGTGCAAGAATGGGCTGATTCGTTTTTCCCTAAAGACTAACAATCCCAAGAAAGTCGATTCAAGGAAGAAAGAAAATACGCCTTCCATCGCCAGCGTCTGTCCAATCACTCCACCCGCCGCTTTGGAAAATCGCGCCCAATTGGTTCCAAACTGAAACTCCATGGGAATTCCGGTAACCACCCCCATCACGAAGCTCAGTCCAAAGATCTTGATCCAGAACCTGGCGCACTGGTCAGCCTGTTTGTCTATAAGCAACCAAGCCCGGCTCTTCCAATAGAAAATCAGCAGCGCCAGCCCCATCGTCAATTGCGGAAAAATGTAATGGTAGGTAATGGTAAAGGCGAACTGCAACCGGTGTAGTGCGAGTGCCGATTCCATGGAATGCCTACCTTGGGAAAAGCGTTGAGTGCGTCTCCAGATACTTTAATCCCGCACCGGCGTGAATTGCGGTAGCCAGCTGAATTGCATCCGGGGTCTTCAAATTGTAAGTGGCCCTCAAAGAAGCAGCCTCCCTTGCAATAGGTTCCGAAACTGAAATCGCCATTTGGTTTTCTGAACGAGCAATCAACCGATGGCGCTCAGCTAAGGCTTGATTGCCAAACCGTATAGAATGATCCATAACTTCAGTCAATGTGATCATTGATGTATTTGCTCGAAACGACCCTAAGTCGAGAGCCGGGAAAAATGGTCTGACAATCGGGAGATATACCGGATTTATTTTCGACGTAATAGATGAAAGGGGCCGTATCGACGCACATCGCGGAGTCCGAAAGATCATGTGACTATCCCATGATTCACGTTCACGGTTAACATATTGTTGAGCATCCATTCCTTGCCAGATTTCTTCCCCAATCCTTCCAATTCCATAATGCTGGTGCGCGGTTCATCCGCTGGGTGGGTTCGCAGGTATTCCGCCAATTCCGAAATAAGCCGAAGCTGGTCAACTCGACTTAGCGATTCCGCGTC
>JAYVXT010000406.1:0-5828 GCA_043785065.1 Bryobacterales bacterium
GCCTTCAATCGTGCCGACGCTTCATCGAATTCCTGATTCGTGACGGAACGCTTGTTCAGCAAATCCTGCATACGGCTGAATGTGACCTGCGCGAGATCTAAGTGCGCCTCGCCGCTGCGATGCCGCTGTCGGCTTCGGGAATGGCGCTCTTTACTTCTTCACGGGCCGCTTCAGCACGGCTCACGTTGCTGTCCATCTCTCGGGCGTCAAGCACAACCAACGGCTGTCCTTCACGGACATGGTCGCCCACTTGCGCTCGAACTTCGCGTGCGTAACCCATGAGCTTCGCCGAGATTGTGGCAGTGGTTCGCGCACGAACGGTTCCTGTCCCTTCGTAAGTTGACGGCCAGTCGGCCTCAGCCAGGGTTACCGTCTCAATGCGTATAGAAGCCGCGGGCTTGCTGTCGGCCTTATGCGCTGGTTTGCTTCCGCAACCGGCAGGAAGGAGTAATGCGACGAGCGCAAAATAAAATCGCACTTAATTTAGAACCTCCGAGCCGGCTTTCAGCGTGCCTGCGGGCGAACTCCAGCATCGCCGCCAGCCCGCTGCTGGATCGTATCGATCTGCATATTGATGTGCCTGCCGTGCCTTACAAAGAATTGCGCGGTAAAGGCGAGGGTGTCACCTCCGGACAAATGCGTGAGCGGGTGCTGCAAGCCCGCGCGCGGCAGCAGGAGCGCGGTTATTACAACGCTCATCCACCGCCGCGGTTATTGGTCAAGCTGGCTGCGCTTGATGACGCCGGTGAGCGGACGCTCGAAATTGCAGTGCGGCGCATGGGCCTTTCCGCCCGCGTGCATGACCGCATTTTGAAAGTTGCCCGCACCATCGCCGATCCGGCGTCCAGTGAATGCGTGTCGGCGAAGCATGTCGCCGAAGCGGTGCAGTACCGGAGCCTGGCCAGGAATTATTGGAACTAATACGGCATTTTGAGGTAGCATATTTGATAGATTAACAAGTCAAACCATGCGTTGATGCCGATAAGGAGCCGCTATGTGCGATCAGAATCATTTTGATGAAGACCAGAAGGAGTTCGAGGCTCGCGGGCTGGTGACACGAAAGCAATTCGGCGCCATGATGGGGGCGGGTATCACCATGATGCTGCCACAGGTGGCGAACGCGGTTGCTGTGGTCGAATCGGAAGTGACCGTGACGACGCCCGATGGCGCGGCAGATTGCTACTTCGCGCATCCGGCCACAGGCATGGCCCCGGCGGTTCTCATTTGGCCGGACATCTTCGGGCTGCGGCCCGCTTTTCGTCAAATGGGCAAACGCCTTGCTGAATCGGGTTATGCGGTGCTTGTGGTGAATCCGTTTTACCGCGCCAAGAAAGCCCCCACCGCCGAAGCCGGTTCCGCAACCCCGATCCAACAGGTAATGCCGCTCGCGCAAGGTCTGAACGAGACCACGCACATGACCGATGCCAAGGCGTTCGTCGCTTGGCTCGACAAGCAAACGTCCGTGGCGAAGAACAAAAAGGTAGGCACGCAGGGTTACTGCATGGGCGGACCGATGGCGTTTCGCGCAGCGGCTGCAGTGCCTGATCGGGTCGGAGCGGTGGCCTCTTTCCACGGCGGCGGCCTTGTAACCGACAAACCGAACAGTCCACACTTGCAAGCCGCGAAGACCAAGGCGCAGTTCCTCATTGCAATTGCGGACAATGATGACAAGCGTTCGCCTACCGACAAGGACGTTCTTAAAGAGACGTTCACGAAGGCAAGCCTGCCCGCGGAAATCGAAGTATACGGCGCCGCGCATGGTTGGTGCCCGCCGGATTCGCGGGTCTACAACGAGCCTCTGGCCGAGAAAGCTTGGAGCCGTCTGCTGGCATTGTATAGAAAAGCTCTGGTCTGAAGAACTGAAGCTACAAACTCATCACTTCCTTGAATCGCGCGGCCTGCTGGCGGAACATTTCCACGGCATGGCCGCCCTTCAACCTCACCTCGAAGCCTCCGTGCACCTCGGGCGTTAGTGCTTCTACAAATTTCAAATTGATGATACGTTTCCGGCTTGCCCGGAAAAACATGGCGGAATCCAAACGCTCTTCCGAATAGTTGAGAGACCGTAAAATCAGCGGCCGATCCCCGCCAAAGTAGAGCCGGGTATAGTTGCCTTCGGATTCCAGCAGCACTACATCGCGTAGGGTTACGAACCAAATATAGCGTGGAAGCCAACGAAAGATTGCGAAACATCATGCTTGATGTTCCCATCTGATTGCTGCGTTCGCGTGAATAATTGGTTGCGATGCGATGGCAACATTAGCAGGTTTACCGCACCAGCGGATCTTCAACCCACGGGGGCGTGGCCTTGATCAGCTTTCCTAACTCCGGCTCCACCTTCTCCATCTCTTCTTTCATCCGCCAGGCGATGTTGCGATAACTGAAATGCCCCTTCACCCCACTGCGTAATTTTGAAATGTATTCCGCCTCGGCGAAATCCATCTTGAACAGAAAACGCGACCGGGCGCCGAACGGCAGCAAATATTGCGCGGCAGTCTGTGGCAAGCTGCTCATCGCCGCCCATACGGCCTTCATGGCCGCATCATACGCGCCCGTCAATCCAGCCTCTGTGATCGCGGCTGGCGTATCGTACCCAAGGCTTCCCGTATACGCTTGCCGGTACTGCTGGCAGCGCCGATGCCGATGAAAATCGCGGTATGCGCCCACATCCATTACAATGTCATAGCAATAAAGCCCGCCGCGGAATCCACGCAAAAGCTCTTCCCGAGTTCGCGATTCGAGCGCCACGCCAATCACTTCCTCGCGTATCGCGGCGCTAACACCGCGCGCCCACTCATACAACTCGCGAAATGGCCGGCCGGTTACTGGATATAGGAGCGTTGCCACGATATCGGCCGGCGTGTCTACAGGCTTCAACAGATCCACATCCCCGTATTCAATACCCAACCCGGCGGATAGATTTTGCGAAGCCCACTGCGCCAACGCTTGCTGCGATTCGATCAGATGCGAATCAGGATCGACGTATTTAGCCAGTGTTGGAGCCAGCGCCTCGCGGCTGCCATTCTTGTCCCATAGGCAGCCCGGTTCGGCTGCACAGGCATTGGCCAGACTTTGCCCTAGCTCGCGCACTTCACCAAATTCTGAAGCCTTCATACGGCGCACCTGCCGTTCCAGCGTGCGGATACTTGTAACTTGACCAACATTGGTCGGAATGCCCCAAAACAGCACATACCGGGCCACATCGAAGGCGCGCGCCGTGATGTTGCGCAGGTAGGCATCGGGCTTCATAGCCTCTGGCCGGGGCAGTTTTTCCTTCAAATGTTCCAAGGACTGTTGATGAATATTCTTGTAGGCGTCAAGCAGCGCCTGCCCGGCCTTGAGATACGACGCCTCGCCTGTTGCGTTAAGCTCTGGCGGAATGATGAAACCGGAGGAGCCGAAATCCTGATAGCGCGACGATTTGGCTTGGCCATCCCATAACTGCTCGTCCTCAACTTCGGTGGCGGCCAGTTCCGACACGCCTTCAAAGCACACCACCAAATGACCTAAATCGGCAATGGACGCGTGGCCATATTGAAAATAAAAGCTATCCAAGAACTTGGCGGAATCGTGCGTGCGAACCCACTCCACCGAGTCCTCGATAGAATCGGGCGAGCGGCTGTAGCGAGCCAGTGCATAGGCGGATTTTTCAGGAGGCATGGGCGCGACAGTGACGACGCGCCCTGGAATGTGCGGCATGGTAACTTAACAGGTTCGCATAATCTCCACTGAGCGTGCTAAGGTATCAGGTTCGTGGGTGTGCAGCACAAAAAGTGACGGGTTTCACAATTCCCAGCAATAACTTCCGAATCCGAACGGTTCCGCGCTTAACCCCCGGCGTCGAGACGTGGACCTTGCACGCTCATCTCGGCTTACACCTTATTAAAGTTGCTTCATTACTTCTATGACGCACACCCCAGGTTCATCAATATGCAAATCAAAATTAAACGCATTTCGCCCGATGCGGTGCTCCCGCAATACGCCCACGGGCCACTTGAAGACGCCGGGATGGACGTCTGTTCAACGGCTGAAGTTACGCTTGAACCGAACGTCCCGGCGCTAGTGCCGACAGGACTTACCGTGGAGGTGCCTTCGGGGTATGAGTGCCAACTGCGTCCCCGTAGCGGCTTGGCGTTCAAGCACGCCATCACATTGCCTAACGCACCGGCGACGATCGACCCCGGTTATCGCGGCGAAATACGAGTGATCCTAATTAACTTAGGCAAGCAAAGCTACACCGTGAAGAAAGGGGACCGCATCGCCCAGATGGTGATCGCCAAGTACGAAGCGGTGGAATGGGATGAAGCCGAGTTGGCGGATTCAGTGCGTGGAGCCGGCGGGTTTGGCAGCTCTGGCCGCTAGCTACTCCCGCAGTGCCGCCGCGAAATCTTTTGCTTCGGTGAATCCTTCGATTTTGACCGGAATTTCCTGGCTCGCAATTCCTGCTATTCTCTTCTTAACCACTTCTATTCGCCGGCGGCGTGAAGGATGGTAGGACCTGAAGGGCTCCGCTTCCTCGATATCGGCTAATTTTTCCAAATAGGGGATTACAAAAGAAGGATCGAATCCTGATCGAGCCATCATACGCATGGCAGCTTCATCGGCCTCCAGTTCGTAATCGCGTGAAAACTTTCTTTGCACATTTTTCAACATTTGCTCCAAGCCTTGCCGCTGCAGTTTGGGGAACCCCTCTTTTCCTTGCTGCTGCACTTCAGAGAGCCCCTCTTTTAACCCCAAAGTTGACTTCTCCATCACATCGAGCCGGCTCTGGGTTCGAGTTCCGTGACGCAAGGCGATGTGGGCCATGGCATGCGCCACTTGGAACCCAAAAGCCGTTTCGTTCGGAGCCTCGGCAAGTAAACTAAGCGGAATGTAAATGAACCCACCGGCCACGCAAATGGGTTCCGTGGCTTTGCCCAGAAAAGCATCTTGCGGCATGATGAATTTTAGTCCGGTGACCACCGGCAGCTTACGATCCTGGTAGGCCCTAAACGTGAAACTGAAGAGGGAATCCGCGTGCTTGAGGAAGGCCGCGGTCAAGTTGGCGAAGTATCCGTCTAACGTCCGGTCAGCGGCGATCACCAATATCTCATCCAGCGTTTTTGCTTCATCCAAACCCTTCGACTTTTCATCCGCAATGGAATATAAGTTGAATCCGCTTGATTTTGGGGATTGGGCAAGCGTGGCTAGTCCAATCAATTGCGCGCACAGAAGTAGGGCGCTGATAGTACGATGCATGAAAATCTCCATTGTCGGGGTATGCCGCCAGCCGGTTGTTACTTTCAACACTTCATTAATTAATTAAGGATCATCGGCACGCCGCAGTACAAGGCCCCGGAGCAGTTCGAGGGCAAAGAAGCTGATGCACGGGCTGATATATGGGCCTTTGGCGCCGTGCTCTATGAAATGGTCACGGGGCAGAAGGCGTTCCAGGGAAAGAGCTATGGGAGTCTGGTCGGCTCCATACATTCCGCAGAACCCGCACCGATGGCTGTGGCCTCTCGTTCACGCCCCTTTGGCTGGAACGCCTCGTGCGCCGCTGCCTCGCCAAGGACCCGGAGCGCCGATACCAATCCATGCGCGATATCGTGCTGGATCTGGACTCACCGCCGCCAGACGCGCCCGCTACTACAGCCAAGCCCAACCGCTGGCCCTGGGCAGACGCCTTCATAAGCGCTAAGATAAGCGGCAGCATGAAAAGTGGTCTCGTATGGCCGAGTTGAAGTATTGACCCTGGGATTGCGCTTGGGTTAGCTCTTGAACGACGGTCATTGGAAGCATGTGATAAAGGTAATAATCGCCGGTTCGAAAACGAAACCAGAGAAGTT
>JAYVXT010000407.1:0-5805 GCA_043785065.1 Bryobacterales bacterium
ACGTTGAAATCCGCGGCTTGGGTGCAGAAGCAAATTTCCGCCCGGGGGCAGCGCATTTTCTTGCGATTCATGGGACTGATTCTGGTGGCCGTTGGGGCGCAACTGCTTTTGTCCGGCGTGCACTCATTTAAGTTGTAAGTCACACCGCACCGCCAACTATTCCTATTATGGAGTTGATGCGAATTCTTCTCGCCCTTATTGCGGCCTTCACTCTTTCAGCGGAGACGGCCGCTGTGGACGGCCGGTCCATTCATTACTCCAGGTACGGCAAGGGCTCGAAAACGGTTGTGCTTCTGCATGGCTGGACTTGCGACGAAACTTTTTGGGAAAACCAAATTGGTCCGCTCAGCAAGAAGTACCACGTGATCACCATTGACCTTCCGGGGCATGGCCAAAGCGAGCCGTCCGCCGCTTACACGCAGGACAACTTCGCCCATGCGGTGGATGCCGTGCTGCGCGCCGCCCGTGTGAAATCCGCGGTGCTTGTGGGGCACAGCCTTGGCGCAATCACAGCGCGCCAGTATGCCCGCAACTACTTGGACCGGGCGCGCGCCATCGTCATGATCGACCCGCCTGTGTTCAAGGCCCCTATTTCAGCGGAACTTCGGCAATTTGCCGCTGGGTTTGGTGGTCCGGACGGCACCAGAGCCCGGGCTGAATTCGTAAAGAGCATGTTCGCCGAATCGACGCCCGCCGACATGCGAGAGAAGATTTTGGCAAAAACCGCGCGCCCCTCCGAGGCGGTTGCGGTGGGCGCGATGAATAGTTTGCTTGAGGATAAAATATGGGACACGCAGCCGATGTCAATTCCGGTGATGATGATCGTGGAAGGAGGAAGCAACACCACGAAGGAGCCAATGCGCCGGCTTTTTCCATCGCTGCGTTTTGAAAAGATCGCCGGCGCCGGTCACTTTCTTATGTTGGAAAAGCCGGAAGATATTAATGAGTTGTTGCTTCAATATTTGAAAGAAGTGTTCTGAGATCAAAAAGCATTGCGATTATCCAGCAAGAATATGCATCGTTCTAAGTGCTGGCATGGATGGAAAAGAATTTGAAACTCACAACTCCACATAGCCGCTACCCACTTCCTGCGATTCCAAGCCCAACGCAAAGCGGATGGCATCGGCCACCGCGCCAAGCGAGCTTTTCGTCAATCCCCAAGCGACGAACCCAACAAAGGGCGTTGCTACAAGAACGGCCAAGGGCCAGCGAAATAGCACGAAATGCTGCAAAGCAACCGCCGCGGCGATACCCAGCCCACCGGCCATCATCAGCGGCAACAATTCTGCGCCGCGTTTCGAATCTGCTTGCTTGCCGAATGGAATACCGTCCACCAATCGCAGCACCAACCCTAAATACAAAGTGGACAAGGCCACGCTGAAAGCTACGAACAGGGCGCTCTGCCAAAGTCCCCAAGTCCAACACCACAAGACAAACAGGAACAGGTGCGGGATCAGCACGAGTCTAAGCCACAGTTGAGCCCAGATGCCGCGTACAAAGCGGTTGAACACAGTGCTTGGCGCAATCAGGAAAGTCCAGTTGCACTTGAAGCCGCCGCCATAGGGCAGCGCAACGCAAATCATAAACAGCAGGAACCCCATGGCGTGCGGCACTAAGTGGACACCAGTGAAATCGGCGTTGAATGGCGACTTGCGCCAATCGCGCCAGAGCCAGGCGAACGACATTAGCAACGTGGGAAGCAGACCAATCATCATTTTCCGGAACTGCCAATCACGCACCATCATCCGGCCGGTGTATTCGAAGCCGGCCAAGCCCGGGGGACCACCGAACCAACGGGTGACGATTTTGCCTAGCAACGATTGCCTGGGTTTGGATTTTCGGGATGAACTTCCGTGAGCAATGCTGGCGACCTTGACCAGGTAATCGGCGGAAAGCGAGCGGAGCCCGAACACAACGAGTGCAACCAGCGCCATGGCTGCGCCTATCTCCAAGGCGAGGAGCACTCTCGGGTCAATGAGGGGAAGGCTCGGAAGTTGCTTTGGCAATAGAAGGCGAATGTTTTGCAGGCCAATGATCAGAACCCAGGGCAGCGCATCCGCATACTGGGCCACAACCTTCGCGCGCTCCGCGGGCACAAAGCGCAGCAGCCATCCGTAAAAGGAGCAACACAATAGGGCAACTAAGAGCCCCACGGCAAATGCCACCGCCAGATGCAGCAGCGGGTAGGACCAACTGGCCTTGTCGAGCAGGAGCGCCATCAGCGCGGGGGCCAGGTTCAATCCCAATGTAAGATATAAAACGATGCGCAGTAAGTGGCTAAGTTTCGCCGCCGTGTAAGTGGCGCCGGTTATAGGTTGATGCGAAAGCACCAGCCCCTCGGCGGGGTTTACCAGGCTGTTACCGGTCTCCGCCATAATAATCGCAAACAACATAAAGCCCGAATAACCCACGAAGATTGCCATGTACATCAGTGGGTTCATTTGCGTCACAACCATGAATACAGCCATCAGCGCGGACAGGACGGAATAGAGCAGCGCAACAACTTTAAGCGCCCCGGAGTCCTGTCCCAACTGCCCCAGAATTTCGCGCCGCTCACTTACTTGACGGAATAAGTCCATCAGCAGCCAGTAGTGTTTAGGGTTGATTCCGAATCGGCTCAAGATGGGCGAGAGTGCGCGGCGAATGACGTTCATGATTGCAGCGCCGCGATGATGCGGTCCACTCCGGGGCCTGTTGCGGCGGCGCCTGTAAGTTTGCGAAATACGGCTTCCAGTGTTGGCTGGTTGGTCTCCGCCATTAGGCTGTGGGATGTACCGTAGGCGATGAGCTTGCCCTGATCGATGATCAGCACGCGGTCGCAAACTTTCTCCACCACATCCAACACGTGCGAACTATAAAGGATAGTCTTGCCGGCTGCGGCAAGGGCGGCTAGCAAGTCTTTAATCATGATCGCCGCGTTGACATCAAGCCCGGAAAGCGGTTCGTCCAGCAGAATCAAATCCGGATTGTGCAATAGCGCAGAGCCGATCAGAATCTTTTGCCGCATGCCTTTGGAATAGGCATCCAAGCGGCTTACGCGGTCGGAAGTGAGATTGAAAGTTTCCAAAATTTCGGCGATCCGGAATTGCAGAGTCTCTTCAGGAACATCATGAAGCCGCCCCATCAATTCCAGAAACTCCTGGCCAGTCAGGCTCTCAAACATTACGGCGACTTCCGGCACGTATCCCAGATTTTGTTTCACTTCAATGGCTTGGGCCGGCAGGCTGAAACCGTTGACACGGACCACGCCACTACCGGCGATTAAGATACCGGCGATGATTTTGAGCGATGTGCTTTTTCCCGCTCCGTTAGGGCCAAGCAGGCCGATCACTTCGCCTTTGTTGATGGAGAAGGAAATTTCGTGCAGGACTTCGGTGTGGCCGTAGCTGAAAACTACGTTGTCGAATTCAATAATCGGATCGGCGGCCATCGATTTAATTGAGTGTAACGGAAAAACTCAACTTCCGCCGGAAACACTACTGCACCGGCAAATTCGGAGCCGTGGACCCGCCCAGCCCAGCATACGAATCCTTCACCTTCGTCACCTTGCCATTAGCGAACGTAATGAAGCTAATCTTACCCGGCGCCTGGCCATACACCCACTCTTCAAGCTCCGCCCCGTCATCCATGCGGCGCTCCTTATTACGAGGCCGCCCCAACGCCATAATCACCTGCTCCCGGTCCATCCCCTCAATCGCACGCTTCTCTTTAATGGCGATCTTCACCGGCTCGGGCAATGTGTCTACATAATTTTCCGTCACCGACAGCTTGTCGAAATCCAGAATGGGCTTCAGTAGAAGTTTGATCTTCGCCGAGTCAATGTCGTGCAGCTTTTCTGGGAATTTCAAGGCAAGATTAGTGCCCGCCGTAGCTACCTGATCGGCGCGCCCAACGGGTGTTCCAGCCCCGCCCATACCCACTTCCACGCGCTCGTACCACTTCTTGTTGGCCTTCAACCCGCCATTGATCTCAAGCAGAATTCTATCGTCCTCAATGGTGATCCTGGTCACGCGCACCAGTTCGCCGGATCGCGCCGCCGGGCCGAATTCTTTCATCGCATCGTCCCACGCCGACTTGTCCCACTTGGCCCCTTCCGATTGAATCTCCAACGGTTTTCTTGATCGTGGAATTGACGTCTTCGCCGTGGCATGTTCGGACGACAAGCCGCGAATAATTTCTATCCTCTCTTCGTCGGAAAGCTTCGTCCTGGCGTTCAGAGCCAATGTGAGCAGGATTACAAGCGGTAACAATCGGCGCATGAATTTACTCCTCCCCAGTCGTCATCAGGTATGGCGTTTGTGACGCCACCGGAGTGCGGTATATGGCGAAAAAAACCAAGGGAATAACAAGCAGCCCAATCAATCCGCCCTCAGGTCCATACGCCCCGCCGCTCCACAAATCTCCGGTATTCCAAACCAGCCGGTAACCCGTCAATCCCATTGTAAACCCGCTTAATTCCACGCCAGTCAGCGGAAGTGTAACATTCCAGCCGAAGTGAATGCCGATGGGAAACCACAGATCGCCCGACCGTAAAAAAGCGAAGCCAAGAACCACGCCCCACAGGAAGGTAATAAACAAACTAAGTTTTGACGAGTTGGCGTTACCCGCATGCGCCGCCGCAAATAGAACCGAGATGGGAAGCAGAGCCTGATAGTGGCCCAAATTCGCCGCCAGCACTTGGAATCCGTAGCCCCGGAAAAGGATCTCCTCACCGGCCACGCCAAATATAAGCAGGCCCGAGACAAATAGGATACTGGAAAGATTGAACGGCGTTTCGGGTCTGGCGCGAAACTCGGCCAACCAAAGCAAGAGCGGTACAAGCGTAACCACTAAAGCAGCCCCGGCTCCGATGGCCATGCCATATGCCAAGTGCTTCCAAGACGAGGCCCGCCATTGCAAACCGACGTTCCGGAAATCGGTCCGTTCAAAAACGCGCAGGCACAAGAAAGTGGCAGCTGATGCCGCTGCGAAAGTGCCCAATGCCGCGGCCGCAAGAATGCCCAAAGGCAAGAACAACCAAGGCAGCAACAATTGCCCAACGAAACCAAAGAACAAGAACACGCCAACGCGAAGCCATGCTCCGGATTTTGTCAGCGCGTCGTCATCCATATGTCCCTCAAGTCTACGCTGAAACTTTAACCGACACACCGCGCGGGGCGACTGCAACCGGCAAAACTGCAGCGCCTTGGTTAGCGATCAATTCCGAAACGCGCTCCTTCGCGCCTTTTTCCACCAGAAAGAACACACAACCGCCGCCACCGGCGCCACAAACCTTCGCGCCCATCGCCCCGTCTTTCCGCGTCGCTTCAATCATGCGGTCGATCAACGGCGTGGTGATGCCTGGCGCGTTCTTGCGCCGGTGCGACCATTCTTCGCGCACCAGCCTGCCGGTCTGTTTCCAGTCGCCAATTTCAAGCGCGGCGCGCATCCTGACGGCAATATCGGCGATCTTCGCGAAGTTCTTAAACACCTGCGCGTCACCATCAATATGCGACTTAGTCACTTCCCAATTGTTGATGCCCGAATTGCGCGGCTCTCCGGTATAGGCCAGCACGGTACGCGCGTTCAACTCTTCAAAATTCATAGGAATGGCTTTGCGGTGCAGGCCGTCAGCACATAATTCAATCGCGCTTACCCCGCCGTACATGGCCGGATAATAATCCTGACACCCGGTGGGGACGTGAATGATTTGCGCCTCAACATTTTGCGCCACTTCGCGAATTTGCTCCATCGAGTAGCCGCGCTTGGTCAGCTTATTCAAGGCGCTGGAAAGGGTAATCATCAGCGAAGAAGATCCTGAAATTC
>JAYVXT010000408.1:0-5782 GCA_043785065.1 Bryobacterales bacterium
GATGATCGACACCGTTGACGCGTGCTCGGCGGATTACGACCACCAGGGTTGCCCTTTTTTCCCGAGCTATGGATTTCATTTATGGCGCACGGTTGACCGGCGATGGCTTCCATCCAAAATCATGACCGACGGAGATGCAACGAACGGCGAGTTCTTTCCCTACAGCAAACGGGTGCTTTTTGGCCAACCTAACCTGATCATTTGGGACTGGTCCAGGCGCCGTTTTGTTGAGAGGCTAGACGGCATCAACAGTTACACCGCTATTGTGAATTCAGCCGAGAACCGGATTTATGCAGCACTAACAAATGGAGGGATCCTTAAGATCGATGCGGAACGCGAGGAGTGTAGTCCGCCAAGCCAGAATCTGGTAAACCACTATTTCGCCGATGGAACAGCGGAGGATGCGGTAGGTCTCGGAGCGTTGGCGCCCTCGAATACTGTGACTTATTCCGGTGGAGTCCGTGGACGCGCCTTCGAATTCAATGGAACTTCATCGTTCCGCTTCGTCGGCACATCATCGTTCTGCACGGGCTGTGAACACATCTATACCGTTGCATTCTTCATTCGCACCGCTGCGCCAAGCAGTTCCATGACGATTCTAAATTGGGCCGGAGAATATAGCGAGACAAACTTTAAAATGCTCCAAACACAGGATGGCAAACTCGCGCTTCACGGTGTGGGCCACCTCGAACCGATCGTTTCGCGCAGCCGCCTCAATCCGGGAGAGTGGAGGCACGTTGCAATCACAAGTGACAGGCTGACGCGATCTCTTTATATTGATGGGAAACTACAGGGCTCGACCACTATGAACGCGGACATTCAGTCGACTGCACCACGAATAGGCGTTGAACACGTCGGAGTAGGAGGAAGCGCCCTTGGTGGAGAGTTTTTCAAGGGATCATTAGATGAACTTCTTGTTTACAGCCGAATCCTTTCGGCTACTGAGATCCGGGATCTACAGAAGTCTTGCGCGGATGAGTTTGTACCACCTCAGTTCAAAAATGAGGGCGTTTCGGCGAACAGGGATGGCCGAACGCAGTAGCGTTGTCACGATTCCGGAAGTCACGCGTGATGATCGTCAGGAGGGCCGGATGGACCACCAAAGCTGCGGCTGTTGCCAGATGAATGGCGTCCAAAGTGCGGATCGGTTCAACCGGAAATGGGCGTCCGGCATGGGCAAGGATCGTATCAGTGACACTCAAGAGGTGACAACATCGGCGAGTTGATCGCCAATGAATTCGCATTGGATCGCTAATCGCCCGCGCTGTAAAACAGCTATCCACGGCCCACAAAAGGCATCTTCGTCGCCATCACGGTCATAAACAGGACATTTGCGTCCAGGGGCAAATTCGCCATATAAACCACTGCATCCGCCACATGCCGCACGTCCATGCGTGGTTCCACCATCATCGAGCCGTTGGCCTGCGGCACGCCTCCAGTCATACGCTCGGTCATCTCCGTTGCCGCATTGCCTATATCGATTTGGCTGCAAGCAATGTCGAAGGGGCGGCCGTCCAGCGAGATGCTTTTCGTTAAACCCGTGATGGCGTGCTTGGTGGCAGTGTAGGGCGCCGAGTTGGGCCGCGGCCGATCGGCGGAGATGGAACCATTGTTGATGATGCGGCCGCCTTGTGGCTGCTGCTTTTTCATCAGCCGCATGGCGTGTTGGGCGCAAAGGAACGATCCATGCAGATTCGCTCCAACCACGTTGCTCCACTGTTCAAACGTCAATTCGTCCATCGGGATGGCGGGGGCCCCGGTGCCGGCGTTATTGAAGAGCACATCCAGACGCCCGTAGGCGCTCTCAATTTTTGCGAACAGCGCGGCGACGGAATCCGGCTGGCTTACGTCTGTCGCCACGGCGAGCAATTCGCCACCCTCGGGGTCGCCCTGGCGCCCGGTATTCTGTAGCTGCTCAATCCTGCGTCCGGCTAGGACGACGGTGTATCCGGCTTTCTGGAGGCCAAGGGCGGCGGCGCGGCCGATGCCACTGCCGGCTCCGGTTACCAACGTGATTTTTCCATTCTTCATCTCAACGAGAGTATCAAATTGAGCTTCGTGCTGGAGCTTTCGTGACCGTGCGAGCCTTACGCGAGATTCCCTGCTATGGCAACGCGAAGGTGATCAGGCTGGAATCATTGGCGATGGCAATGTATTGCTTGCCGTCCACCGCGTAAGCCATCGGGCTGGCGCGTATTTGGGCTCCCGTGTAATAGCTCCACAGAATTTTTCCCGATACAGCGTCCAGTGCGATGAAGTTGCCTTCCTTCGATGCGGAGAAAACCACGTTGCCGGCAGTTGCCAGTAAGCCGGCCGCGTGTGATCCGGTTTGGATTGGCGTGCTCCATCGAATGTCGCCAGTGGCTGGGTCCAGTGCGCGGATAAAGCCCTGCTCGCCCTGTTTTTCGTCTTCGCGTTGGCCGCCACCGGTGAAGGGTTGGCCGGGGTCTGGCTTCTTCACTTCACTGGTATAGGTGGCGCAGGTTTCGCGCACGGCAACATAGAACAGGCCGGTCCTTTCGCTATAAGAAGGAGCAGCGAAGTTGGCGGCGCCTAGCGCATCGGGGCAAACGTAATTCCCTTCCGGCGTGGGATCGGTACCGGGGATGACGATCGGGTGGCCGCGTGCGTCCAGGCCCTTTGCCCAAGTCTGTTTGGCGAACGCTTTGCCCGAAACAAATTCGCCGGTGATGCGATCAATCGCGTAGTAGAAGGCATTGCGGTTGGCCATGATCAGAAGCTTTCGCATTTGCCCTTTTACCATAGCGTCGATCAGCACGGGAGTTTCGTTGGCGTCCCAATCGTGTACATCATGCGGCGTGTATTGGAAATACCATTTCATACGCCCAGTGGTTGGGTCCAGCGCAAGCACGCTGCAACTATAGAGATTGTCTCCGGCGCGCTGGGTGCCTTCGTAGTCGGCTCCCGGATTGCCCGTGGTCCAGAACAGCGTATCGGTGGCGGCATCGTAAGTACCGGTCATCCAGGTTGGGGCTCCTCCGAACTTGGCGGAATCGCCGGCCCAGGTGGCGCGGTTGGGGTCCCCCGGTTGCGCCACTGAGTGCGTGCGCCAAAGCTTCTTGCCGGTGGTTGCGTCGAACCCGTCAACCCAACCGGAAAGCGCGCATTCCCCCGCGGTGACGCCGATGAAAACCTTGTTGTCCACAACCAGCGGCGCATGGGTGATAGAAAAGCCTTTCTGGTAATCCTCCACTTCAACATCCCAAATAACAGCACCGGTTTTGGCGTCTAGCGCAACCAGGTGGGCGTCAAGCGTGGCCAGGTAAACGCGATCACCGAGAATCGCCACGCCGCGATTGGTCATCACGGTGCAGTAGTTGTGCACAGCGGGAAGGCGGCGCGTATAGCCCCAGATCTTGCGGCCGGTGCGAGCGTCCAGCGCCGCCATGTTGCTTTGCGGGCCGGTGACGAACATTAAGCCATCAGCGACGATAGGGACTGTTTCAATGTTCGACGCGCCGAACTGGTAAGCCCATGCGCTTTGCAGTTTTGCTACGTTCGAGGCGGTGACTTGGTTGAGCTTCGAGTAGTGCCGGCCATTCAGGCCGCCCCAATAGGTGAGCCAGTTTTGGGGTTCGTTCGCGGCATTCTTGATGCGTGCGGTAGTGATGTTGAAATCGGCGGCGGGCCGCCATTCGGCAGGCGTGGCGTTACCTTTCTTGAGGAAGGCCAGCAGGTCGTTCAATGGCTTTTCCTCTAACGGAATTTTCGGCATTAGCGATTGATGGGTTTGCTTCACTTCTTTAACATTCACTTTGTTGAGCAGGTGAATGTGCTCGCTTGTATCCATCATTTGGAGAGAGAAAGTGTCTTCGTTCTTTTGGACTCCCTTGATGACGCGTCCCTCGTTTGTAGTGACTTCAATGGTGCGGTACCCGCTGCGTAAAGAGGCGCTGGGATCTTGGATGGATTTGCGAAGCTCGGCTAATTTACGTTCGCCGCGGACCGCCGTAAGATCGGGGCCCAAGCGTCCGCCGCGGCCTTGGAACATGTGGCAGTTCGCGCATTTGGCCGAGCCGAAGAAGAGTGCGGCGCCCGCTTCAGGATCGCCCGACCCCTCCTCTTCGGGCTTGGAACTAGCCAGCGAACGAAGGTAGGCGACGATGGCTTTCGCGTCGTCGGCGGGCATGGGGAAGGCCGGCATTTGCGTGCCCGCGATGCCGGCCGTGATGTTGTAGGAAATAGCGTCGTCCGTGCCGCCATGCTTCCAATCGCCGTTGGTTAGGGTCGGCGCGCGGCCGCCGGCGCCTTTAGATCCGTGGCAGGCAGTGCAGGATTTGTCGAAAAGTACGGCGCCTTTTTGCACTGCGGTTTCGTGCGGAGATTGGGCGAAAATGGCGCTGACCAAGCCGATAGTTGGCAGTAAACGTTGGAGTTGCATCAAGTGAATTCTATCGCACCATGCAAGCAAAACGTCTTCTTGCGAAGTTTCCGATTAGCGGGAGAATAATTCGCAACTATTGTTCTTCCCAATCAGGAAGGCGTTTGCGTCGGCTCATCCGGTAAACCAGCTTCGGCGGCCGTCATCGCGCCGCAATGAACCGCGCGTTCAAGGAAGTGCACTAACCCGAGCGCCGTGGCCGCATCGTCAAAGGAGTGCCCTACGCGCGTAGCCTGTCCGGAGGACTGCGTAAAGTTTTTCAGCCGGGCACGATGCTCGTCAATGCCATCCAGAAAGAACGCATACAGCGCCGCGTAACGCGCCGGCAACTGCGCCGGATGCAAGTCCCAACCTTGGTAAAACCCATGCTCCGCGGCCTTTTGCACATTATGGAAATGCACCGCCAAAGCTCGCGCGGCATTGGCGCCTAACGGCAGCTCCCTCGTCGGACCGTCCGAAAGTGCAATCCCTTTGCGGGCGTAAGCCATCAGCATTTTGGTGCGCGCGGAGACACAAACCGAATGCTGTAGCGATTCCTTCACAACGGCAATCCCGCAACTGGATAGAAAATCGTATGGGCCAAAATGCGCACTAGTGACGCGGCCTTGTCCGGCGTCGAACAACTCTTGCAGGCAGTCCAGCGACTCAATCGTCTCAATCATTAATTCGATACCCACGCCATGCGGCAAGTTCACCAACAGCTCCTCTACCTCCTTAGGTGAAGTAATTTTCGGCAACGTCACAACAAAATCCTGCGGCAAGGGCTGCGCCCATTTGAAGAAGTGATGCAATGTTCGTAAGGCGCGCTTTGCGGTAGTCCCGTGAAGCGGCTTGATGCGCAGTCCAAGGAACGGAGGCATTCCCTCGCCACTCATATTGCGCGCCGCCATTTCGGCATGGGCATCTTCTTCGTCGTCGGAACGCGTTCCATAACCGTCTTCGAAGTCAACGCGGATATCTTCAACCGGTTCGGTCCGCAACTTATGGATTACCCGTGGATAAACGGTCTTAGCCAAAGCTAGGGATATGCCGAACACGTTTGCCATTGCTTCAGCGTTGGGTAATTCGCGCTCCATCACATGCAAAGCAATGCGGCCCATTTTTGGCGCAATTCCGGCTTGGAATAAATGACCGCCGCCATAGAGAACATGCACAGGTTGTCGATTACGCATCGTTCATTTATTGTGCCCTATTTATTGACGCATAGGAACCCATTGCTGTTTTAATCAGCTTTGCGAGGGAAGGCACCTCCAACATTCGTTTTCCGTCGTCGTGATCGACCCGCCCACAACAGTGGATATCCGGGAGTTCCTTTCCGGTCAGAAAAGTGTTAGAGGTTTGGATGGGTTCGCACTATTCAGCAACCCCTGCCGATTGTCG
>JAYVXT010000409.1:0-5781 GCA_043785065.1 Bryobacterales bacterium
ATGATGACGACCTGTCATCTTATCCTTTTCTCAATCGTGTTTCTGGAGTGGGTAACTCTATTCGAGCAGAGGTGGGTAACTTCTCGTGAGCGCCGAAGAGCTTGTATTTGCCGAGTGATTGCTATGCGGGCCTGTCATTGCTATTTGCGCCCCATCCAGGGGAGCCGGTGGATGCTCATCTTGGGAAGAAGTGTTTGGCCGTACTCGAAACACGCCAGAAATCGCTCTTCAGTTTTAGCCTGCATTACTTCGATCTGGGCCACGGCTTGATCACTGGAATGTCGGGCGTCGGTAAATCTTTCTTACTGAATTTCCTGATCACGAATGCGCAGAAGTACGGGCCGCGCACTGTGATTATTGACATCGGCAGATCCTACGAAATGCTTACTAGGCAATGCGGTGGAAGCTACTTGCCTATCGCGCTGAAGGAGCGTGTGTTCACGATCAATCCGTTCAGCTTGCCGCTAACGGCAAGCAATCAGCAATTCCTGTTTTCGCTGGTGAAAGTGCTGATCGAATCTTCTGGTAACTTCTCCATGAGCGATCAGGACGAACGCGAGCTTTTCACGCAGATCGGCAGCCTGTACTTGATTGATTCCTCGCAGCGACGGCTGCTGACCTTGCTCCATATCTTGCCTCGGCATCTGGAGCCGCACCTACGCCGATGGACTGAAGGCGGCCAGTATGGCGACCTGTTCGACAACGTTCAAAACACGCTGACTTTCGCACAATTTCAGACGTTTGATTTTGCTGGGATGGACGAGTATCCGCAGATTCTGGAGCCGTTGCTGTTCTACCTCCTGCACCGTGCCAGCAAGGAGATTACTGATCCGGCGTCGCTCGGGACGTTCAAGCTTTGCGTGATTGATGAGGCTTGGCGATTCCTAAAGAACGACACGGTGAAGCAATACATTGTTGAGGCGATGAAGACTTGGCGGAAGTCTAATGCGGCGATGCTACTTGCCACGCAATCGGCGGTGGATTTGGCGGCGAATGGCATGTTGCAAATCGTCGCAGATAGTTGCGGGACGCTCATATTTTTGGCAAACCCACGGCTCGACCGGCGTCAATATCGCGAAGCATTCCGGTTGAATGAGACCGAGCTTGATTTGATTGCCGGGCTTACGCCAAAGCGGCAGATGCTGATCAAACGGCCAGATCTTTCAAAGGTTCTGGAGCTGAATGTTTCAGCGAAAGATTACTGGCTGTTTACTAATAATGCTCCAGACAACGAGCTCAAACGGCAAGCCTTTGAGCGGCTCGGATTTGAAAAAGGGCTTGAATATCTTGCGACACAAAAGCGGGCAATCGACAACCCGCTTTCAGACCAAACAACGGAAAGGACAATGCTATGAAACGATTTCTCTTTTTGAATTTGCTGTTGGCCTCAATGGCCGCAGCCGCCGGTGTTGATGATGCGACACCTTCCAAAGATGGCTGGCGACGATTCACGTCAGCGTCTGGTGCGCAAGCGCCTAGCAAGGATACAGGCGGGCGTCCGCGCGCAACGCTTGTGCTGGCGAACAAGCCGCCGGCCGTTGGTGATCGAAAACTGCCCGTGGTTGAGACGGACACCGTGGGGATGTCGCGCGTTGTTGAATACACCGACCAGGACATTATTCGGGTGCGAACGCGCCTGCGCTACACCACGGTAATCGTGTTACCGCAGAACGAACAGATTATGGATTTCGTGATCGGCGACAAGGAGTTCTGGGTCGTCAACGGGGCGGCGAATCTGGCTTATGTGAAACCGGCCAAGGCTGGGGCGGCCACGAATTTGACTTTGGTTAGCACTCGGAACATCGTCTATTCGTTCATTCTGGCTGAAGTCGGCGAAGGTGCACCGGATCTGAAAATCTTCGTGAAACCGAACGACGAGACGATGCTGCTTGCACTAAATAGTCCGGCGAAATACGTTCCTGTGGAGCGGATCGACGATTACCGGCAGCAAGCCGAGGCTGCGCGCAATCAGGCGAAGGATGCAAAGCTGGCTGGGCAGAAATCGGTTGAAACTCAGGTCAGCGCTTATAAGAATGCCTATCCGGCTTCTGTTCGTTTCGAGTATCGCTTTGAGCGCGGCAAGAAACCATTTGATGTCACCGAGATTTTCAATGATGGCAAATTCACGTTCATCAAGGCGCACCCAGAAGAGACGCCGACTTTGTACGAAGTGAAGGACGGCAATCCAAATCTTGTCAATTTCACATTTCGAGATGGCACCTACGTTGTGGACAAAGTACTGGAGAGTGGCTATCTGGCAATTGGGAAGAAGCGATTCGTTTTCACACGGGAGCGAGTGCAATGAACGATCCTAACACCACCAATTCGGGTCCTGCCACACCGCAGGTCTCATCCAAAACGCCGCCAATCCCTGGAGTGATTCCGCAGAACATACGCACCTGGTTGACCCTGCTTGTGACCGGGTTGATGCTGGTCACGATCTATTGCAGTTCGGGTACGCCGAAGCCGAAAATCAATCAACCTGCGGCGCAATTGCCGTTCACATCGAATGGTCAGGAGATAGGCCAGTATAAGGCACAACTTGACGCGGAAACGCGCAAGCTAACGGCGGAGCGGCAACGTCTTGTGCAAGCAAAGGACGATGCCGAAGTTGCCGAAAAGGCTGCAATTTTGGGACAAGTTCCGCAGCCATATGGTAGCGGCGGTTCTGCAGTGCCTGCGGAGCGGACGCCTATCGAAACGGAGCGCCAGTTGCAGGCGCTGGAACGAGCCAAGCGCGAAGAACGCAGTCTTTTTGCGTCAAATATTGTGCAAAGCAATCGCAAAGAGGCGGCAGCACCAGCGGCGCAGGAACTACCGAAAACATTGCCGGAACCCGCTACTCGGGCTGCGGATTGGACCCGACTCGGTACCGAAGATTCGCAGCAGCAAGAGACGAATGCGAAGATGTATCAACTATTCGAAGGCACCATTCTGGAAACCGTCTTAACGAACCGGCTTGACGGGACTTTCGCCGGGCCGGTAAATGTAATGGTCACCACCAATGTGTATTCGCACGACCATCAGCAGCTACTAATTCCGCAAGGAACGCGAGTGTTGGGTGAAGTGGAGAAGGTAGCGGGTGTGGGGCAACAGCGCCTGGCGGTGTTCTTTCACCGGCTAATTATGGCCGACGGATTTGTTCATTCGCTCGACAAATATAGGGGTCTAAGCCAAGTCGGCGAAACTGGATTGCGCGACCAAGTGAACCATCACTATGTTCAAATCTTTGGCGCAAGTCTTGCTATCGGCGCTATCGCTGGCGTCGCGCAGGCTGGAGCAAGTTACGGTGCAAATAGTGGCGGCGTCGATGCCTACCAGCGAGGCAGTTCACAGAGCCTTTCGCAATCGGCGCTGCATATTCTGGATCGTTTTCTCAACGTTCTTCCGACGTTTACGGTGCGCGAAGGTCACCGAATCAAAATTATCTTGACAGACGATCTTTTGCTGCCAGCATATGCGGCTCACATGCTGCCAGCCAATCTCTAACTGAAACGGATAACGACAATGCTCGAACTAATGCTTCTGCGCCTGCTACTGCCACGGGCATTTCAGGTGATCAACTGGCTCATTCTGACGTTCTTTTTCGTCAGCGCGTTTGCAATCGCAAGCGGCCTTGTAGACCATGACCGCAACCAAGTAACGCACCACTATCAGCGCGCCAGGGAGACGCGCTAGAGGAACCTTTTCATGACCAAAAACCGAATGATTACTTACGCGCTTGCCTGCGCATCGATTCCCTCACTGATTGCTTTCGATATTGTTTTCGACCCGCAAAGTTACACCAAACTGGTTGCCCAACTGGCACAGATGCAAGCGCAGTATGCCCAACTTGTTAGCACCTATGAAATGGTTACCAGCCAGTACAAACAGATGGTGACCAACGCCGAGATGCTCACTTCCAAATCGCGGTGGAAGGCCGTGCAGACTCCTTGGCAGTTGCCAAATGCAGCCAACACCTACGGCACAACCGCAGGCTGGATTAATGCGCTGCGCACCGGCAACGGTGGCGCTTCAGGCTATTCGCAATCGACAACGAAACTGAACAACTACTCACCGATCTGGGGGACGATCAGCTCCTCACAACAAGATCAAATTGGGCGCAATTATGCGACCGTCGAACTCAGCGAGGGCGCGACGGTTAATGCGCTCGATCAGTTGGGAAAGATGCGCGGCAATGCACCCGCCGTTGATTTCGCGATTGCCACTCTTGAGAACGATTCACTTTCTGACAATCCTGCGCTCAACACCGAAGTTGGTGTCTTGAATAAGATCAATGCCGCCACGTTAATTGCTGTGCGTAGCAATCAGGACACCAATAAGCTGCTCGGTTCCGCCATGCAGCGGTTTGGATTGCATCCTGGTGCGCAGATACTTGAACCCTCCGTTGGCGTCGGACATTTCTTCGGGTTGATGCCATCTGCACTTGTGGCTGATAGCAGCAGGACCGGCGTGGAACTGGATTCTCTTACCGCCCGCATTGCACAAAGGCTCTACCCAGATGCCACCATTTTTGCTAAGGGTTTCGAGGATACGGCCCTACCGGACAACTACTTCGATGCTGTGATCGGCAACATTCCCTTCGGCCAGTATTCAGTTTTCGACCCCGCATACAAGCCAGTTCACACTCGAGCGATTCACGATTATTTCACCGCCAAATCTTTGGACAAGGTACGGCCCGGCGGTGTCATGGCTCTGATTACCAGCCGCTACACGATGGACAAGCAGGACTCCATCATTCGCCGTTACCTTGCTGAACGCGCCAATCTTGTGGGTGCGATTCGTCTGCCAAATACGGCGTTCAAAGCCAATGCCGGCACCGACGTTACTACCGACATTCTCTTTCTACAAAAGCGCACGCCTGGCACTCTTGCAACCGGCGATTCATGGTGCGATCTCGCACCGCACGGGACAGCCGAGGGCGGGCAATTCATGATCAATGAATACTTCGCGCGGAATCATCACATGCTCTTGGGGCAGATGGAGCGCGAAGGCACCATGTATCGCGGCAATGAGCCAACGCTGGTGGGTGAGTTGACACCCGAGATTCTGGATCGAGCAGTTTCTCTGTTGCCAGCGGGAATAATGGCAACCAGGCGACGGGTGCGCAGCGAGCCTGTCATGGAGCCATCCGATGTTGCCGGCGTCAAGGAAGGTGCGTATGCGCTGCGCGATGGCAAACTTCTAATTCGCAATGGCGCCAGGTTCGACTCAGCCAATCTTTCAGCGACTACGGATTCTCGTGTGCGAGGAATGATGGCTGTGCGTGACGCGGTTCGCGCGGTGTTTCAGACCCAGCTTGAGGATGCCCCAGAGGAACGCATTACGGAGGCCCGAAAGCGGTTGTACGAAGCCTATGACAGCTTCGTTCGTAGGTATGGGGCGCTGTCATCCCGTGACAACGTGAAAGCCTTTGCAGGTGATCCAGACCAGCCGTTGCTGCTGTCGCTTGAACATTACGACGCAGAGTCTAGGAGCGCCACGAAAACCGCAATATTCGAACGCCGCACATTGGAGCGGTACAAGCCGATTGAACACGTTGAGACCGCAGCAGAAGCGCTTACCGTTTCACTTAATGAAACCGGCGATATTGACTGGCAGCGCATGGAGCAGTTGACCGGGCGCAATACCCGTCAGTTACAGCGCCAACTGGGCAGTCTTGCCTATCGCAATCCAGAAGGTGCGTCGGCGCTTGCGAAGAGTTACCCACTTGTGCTCATTTAGAGTTGACCACACTGAAAACAGTTCTTGCCACGTGGCAAACGGCGAACTGAATCATTT
>JAYVXT010000410.1:0-5780 GCA_043785065.1 Bryobacterales bacterium
GCAACGGAGTCTAATCAACTATGAAATATTGGGGATACTTTTTCTCCAAGCTGTTGGTGATCACTTTGGTTTTCTTCGGGATTTGGATTGGACTAACCAAACTACTGCCCGAACCGACCACCTTTGGCGAGTTCACCTTGGAGCCCTGGCAAGACTTGCCGTGGACATTTGCCCTCATGTTACTGGGCCTCGCTTATCTTGGCGCGGTTGCCCTTGTAGTCATTGACCAGAGGTTCCGTTGTAGAACTTGCCTGCGCAGACTTCGCATGCCAGTTGGAGTCGGTGCTTGGGACAAAATCTTCCGGCTAGGTTCGCCTCAAACCGAATGGATTTGCCCTTTCGGACATGGCACGTTGAGAGTATTCGAGATCCATTTTACCGGTCGTTTGAGCGATGATTGGAAGCCCCATGACGACAATATCTGGCGTGAATTAGAGACACTGAGCACAACCTCCAAAGATTGAGCGATTATCGCTTGCTGTCTGTCTGTTGACTGCTCCTTCGGCCTGGAAACAGAGGCAAATCGTATCCGATTAAACAGAATTGATCCAAGGCAAATAACACGATCGATTCCACATTTTGTGACTTCGCAATTTCAACTTCTTTGATCCAGGTTGTTGTTGAATCGCCTATGCCCACAAGGAAACTGCGCTTGCTCGCGGGAAAGCCTTTGGCGATTCCGAATTCCACGCTGTAACGGCACTTGTTAAGATCACGCTCAAACGTGTAAGTAAAGCTTTCCGTTTTCAAACAATCCAGATTTGCCTGTGTCCATACCGTGACGGGATAGTTCACCGCGGTATTCAGCGTCGAATCGTTAACATCCGGCGGGTAAAGCACTTCGTACCTACAGGTAGGATATGCCGCTCTAACGTAAGTCATCAATTGGCTTGTGAACGATCCCAACAAGTCTTGCAGATGCTGTACTTCGTTTGGGTAGAGCAGCGGATCCGACTCACGCAGCGGTATGATTTGCATCGGTACGCCGAATTGCGCCTCGAAAGTGCTCTTGGTGTAGGCATCATAAAACGTCATACCCACTCCTGCCAGGGGAAAGTACCACCACTGAACTTCCCCCAATTGAAGGTAAGGAGCAACCCCGGCCGCAGAGAGGATTCCAGCCATCTCCGCGTGCACTTGGCGCCAATAAGCCAAACTAGTGGGAGAAAAATTTGTTTGGATTGCAGGAGTATCCAACACAACGGCGGCCCCGTTAGGATACCTCTGGGCAATTCCAGCAGCCAAGTTAGGATCGCCATCTTTCAACTCAGTGCTGAATGCCACTGTCAGGTCCATGCCGTAATTCTTAATCGCCGTGGCGAACCCTGTTGTCCAATCCCGAGCTGCCTTGTTCAACCTCGGACTGGCCGCTAAGTCTGTTCGCCAATACCCATCAGACTCTCCTGTCAAATGGGAGCTTGACGACGTCACCGTCAGCGCCGAATCGGTTGTACTGCCGGCCATTCTGATCTGGTTTCCCACGGAACCCAACGCCCTCGCATAGATCGTTAGGTTCGCTCCTGAGGCTGTTGCACGAATCCCCGTCGATCCATTATTAATCAGTAACTCAAACGCTTTTGCGACCGTGGCTGGCGTGTCGCCAAACAAATGCAAATGAACAAAAGGCGTGTCCAGCGCCGGGCCCACGAGCACCGTGGTTATACTGCTTGGCGTCACCGTTCCCGCGAAAGATACGACCGCAGAAGCGTATTGATGATTGAACCGCTCCATTTCATAGAACGCGAGCGCGCCCGCATAGTGATTGACTCTTCCACGAAAGCCAAGCGAATGAATCATCCACGCTGTTCGCTCAGCGGGCAAGGCCAAAGAGTGATCAGTATCCCAATCGGTGGCAAGCGTCAAGTCTTCAATCACAGCCTGATCCGCTACGAAATCAACCGGAAGCGCAATTTCCAGGAAGTCAAAATAGAAATAAGAATCAGAGGACCCGTTGTGTGTGAACGAAACGCTGTGTTGACCAGAACCAAATGTTCCTAAGGAAATCCGGCACAGCACGTCTTCAGCGTCGATGCTCAGATTCACAGTCTTCACAATCGCTCCGTCCACCCGGACCACCACCATCGCGCCGGTAGGCACATACCTCGTCCCCAACCACAACTGGTGATTAAAGGGACAAGTGTAATTTGTAGAAGCTATACTTCCTGGAATTGTGTTGAACGAAATAGTTCCTCCAGAAAAATTCCCTTTCCTGTTCGTCCAAGCGCCGGCGTACTGAACTTCCTTGGAATTGTCTTCAATCCTCCGGCTGCCTGCGCCGGCCACTTTCTGGATTCGATTCGCCCCTGCCACGGACCAGTTGCTGATTCGAACCTCGAAGTCTGAGCGCTGAAATGCTCCCCACTGAAGATCAGCGGCATACGTCCACCGAACCTTTCGCGCGTTCTGCAACTTTGAAACCGGGATGAGCGTCCCTGTCTTGTCTTTTAGATTTGAAAAATTGATCGTGTAGCGCCATTTCGTTGGTGAGGTTCCACCGGAAAACAAAGTGTCCCCGGGAGTCCATCCTAGGCTAGAAGTTGACGAATGGCCATAGGCGCCCAGCCGGTTGCCATTTGCCCCCACTGTGCTGTTTGCAACGGTATTCCCTTGGCCGTAGTAGGTAAGGGTAATCACCGCACCCGAGCTGGTTGCGTTCATCTGTTTCGAAATAGTATGGATACTCAGAGCGATTGCGCTGGCGATAGACGTTAAAGTATCGGCGCCCAAGACCTGGTGGGTATGATGTTCATCTAGCCAAGCTAGCCCCACGTATTCTCCACTTACCGGTATACCGGTCAAAGTGAATTGGGCCGTTGGACAAACATAGCTGCCGGTCAAGGGAACAGCGTTGCCCTTCAGCGGGGCAAACAAAATCTCCTCACCGCTGGCCGTTGCCGTCCAAATTCGCAAGTACGGCCAATCTACGGTGGGAAACAGGTCGGAGTCCACGGGAATACAATTGATGCGCTCCTCGTCATAGGTCAATACAAGCCCACTGATGTCGCCGTCAGGAAGACTCCGAAACAACGGATGCTCGAAAACGTTGTCCCTGTTCCATTCAACAACCGCCCAATCGAATTGCTGACGCCAGGAGCCCGAAAGTAGAAACCCGCTTGGCGTAGCTTGACTGATCGATGCGATTGCCGACGGCCTTAGAAAATACACTTGCAAATCGCGATCAGGCTGGAATTTCACAATCTGTTCCATTGCGTTACAGCCTCACCGTTACGGTTAA
The DNA here is from genome assembly GCA_043785065.1 of Bryobacterales bacterium. Classification (GTDB taxonomy): domain Bacteria; phylum Acidobacteriota; class Terriglobia; order Bryobacterales; family Bryobacteraceae; genus JANXSF01. Next base: position 3,236 of record JAYVXT010000410.1, read on the forward strand.
GTCAGCGCCGGGCGTCGTGTTTTCAGCGCTACCAACGGAAACAATATCGAGCGACATACGCTTGGCGGGATCAAGCGCGGGAAGCCCAAACCCGTTTACGACATTCGATATTTTGGCGCCGGTAGGTATGGTCAATTGCGCCAGCGTGACCGTGTCCTGGCGCACTGCAATCACAATCGGAGCGCCCGTAGGCGCATCGTTCACCATTGCATAGATATCTCGGATCGCCGTGGCTGAATCGATTCGGATCGGCGGTACGGCATCGTTTTCAATGGATAGGAACCCATCAACCTGAAGCGTAATTTGTCCGCCTGAAAGGGTCCGCATACCGAAATCCGTGGCTCCTGTATAACGCTGCTTGCCTACTGGCGAGTCTCCGATGCGGTTTGTAAGAAACAGTGAGGCGGCTCCAATGCGGCAATTGGGCAGGTCCAAAGAATAGGCATAAAAGCTGCTGCCCGGGCTCCCAAAGAAGTTGCGCGCAAAAGGAATCACATAGACTTTCTGCCGCAACTGGTAAATAACGGCTCCAACCCCATGCGCACCAATCTCGGTTTCAAAATCGCCTCTTGAAACCACATACTGCGTCCCCCCGGGGATCGCCGATTCTATCGTCAGTATTTCCGCTAAAATTTGAACTTTGGAGCCAACCGCCAAACTTGTTGCTGGGCTGAGCGTAAGTGTAGTGCCTGTTTCGTTCAACGCCGCCCCAACACTCAAGCCAGAAGGGCCAGCCAATTCATCCAGATAGAAAACGCTTAACGTACCCGAGTCGATCGTGCGCGTGTTGGCCAGGGTTGGAAATCCAATGGTGCTGAGGTAAACCCGCCCGCCTCCAGTTGCAAGCAATCCGAAAATCGGTTCTGGCGCAACGTCCGAATCAATGCCCCCACCTCCGTTTGACGATCCTATCTGCCATCGGGTGATTGGAGACAGTTCATAGGCTGATTCTTTACCGTTCGCGTTCGCCGCCCTACCGGAGATATGAATCGTAGTCTCCGCCAAACCCGCCACATCAAATACCGCCGGACTAGTTGGCGTAGATGCCGCAAGAATCCAACTTGGTTGCAGGATGGCAAAGAAACTGCTGGCGTCGGGTGTGATTGTCCAACTGGTGGCCGTAGTAATCGTCGTGCCAGTTGTGGTCAGGATTAATCTTTCCTGCCCGGCTCCCTTTCCATGCGTAATGCGCACCACCTTGCCTTCAAACGTGTGCGGTTGCCAAAAAAGAGTATCGTTGCCAATGGTGTTTGCGCTGAAGATATTAGCCGCATGCTCAGTCTCGAGCTCAGCGCGATAATAGAAATTCGCCGAATTGTAATTCACGTCAGGCGGGCTAATCAAATCAGACGCGGCGCCGCTGTCCACGAAAATTGGTGCGGGCGCTACGGTATTGGCAATTCGCAATAAACTCTGTGGACTTGTTCCGCGATACACGTTGAACGAAACGGCCTTACTGCTGAAACTGATTTGCTGCAGCGTAATCTTGTGAGTGTTCGCGCCCGCGGCGATTTCCGCCCGAGTTATAAACGAAAGCCCAGATTCGCCACCCGCGGCATCGACGCCAGTGACGGCATAGTAAAGGATCTGGTTTCCTTCTAGGGACCCGCCAACCGCATCCACTTGAGGGATTAGCGAAAGAATCGGAATGCCCGCGGCGGAGTTCGCCGTCTTTCTAGGTTCGGTGAATGAAACGGTCAACTGCACCGACTGGCCATCGCCGGCAACGTTTTCGCTTACGCCAAAATCGCTGGTTCCATCCGTATGCAGAACGCTTCCCACCAAGGGGCGCGGAAGACCAACCTCGTAACCTGGCTGTCTGCCGGAAGCCAGCGACCCATCGCCGGCCGCTTCCAAATACCAAGCATCGTCATGGAGCTGCGCCGTGATCGTGACGCTGCGGTAATTCACGCCAGGGGAAACCTTAATGATGCGGAATAGCGCTCGGTCCAGCCCTTCCCTTTGATAAGTCAGTGTGATGATGTCGCCCGGCCGCATGTAGAAAGCCTTTACTGATGTATCAAATTCCACATACTTATTTCCTCGAATCGATTTGCGCAGCTGCAGCCGCGTGATTCGCGCTGTTTGATCGAAGTTGGGCAGCCCTAATGCTGGCAGGCTGGCGCTGGTTTCCTGTCCGGTCAGCCGTGCATCCTCAATGTCGATCAAGGAAAAGCTGTCTTGCTGGTACTCATTGAATGCGTCCTGAAATTCCACACTAAAGCGATTAGGAGCGTCGGAAGACCCGCGGCTAAAAAGGCGAATGATGGGCTCGCCATTATCACGGCACAAGATTCCCGAGAATCCATTCGAACCATCGCCGAACTCGTAAGCCGGCCAACCGCCTTGCGAGGCCTGCAGGGCGTTGCTGCCAACAGGCTTCACCGGCTGCTGCTCAGCCAGCGTCGTTTCCGGCATAAGCCGCAGCCGTCCGTCGGGAGCAAATGTAAGAAAAACCGCTGCCGCCGTGCGAACACCTCGAATCAGTTCCGCCGCGCTTCTACGCTTGCGCACAACCATGTTGCATTGCCGCGCGGCAATGGTA
>JAYVXT010000411.1:0-5778 GCA_043785065.1 Bryobacterales bacterium
GCTGAACACGACTTTGGGTTTCGCCTTTGGCATCAATTCGTCGAGCCAGATTATAGCTAGCGGCTATAATGGCCACGCGTATTTGTTGACTCCGGTTGCCGCGGCGCCTGAGCCCGATTGCATGGATCCGATTGAACTCCGATTGGGGCGGATCCAACGCAAGCGATGCGTTCTACTGCCAACTCACTGAGCCTTCCCGAAGCTCCTCCGGCCAATGTATCCAAGGCGCCCCCGCCTTACCTGCTGGTGCAAAATAGCCGGGCCGCCAATGCCTAAGTGCGCTAGAATCGACTCGTTCCATGAAATTACTTCTCTTAGCGACATTGTGTTTAAGATTGATGGCAGAGGAAATTCCGCCCAGTTACGGGAAGGTATGCGCGGCGTGCCACGGAGCGGGAGCCAACGGCACGGACCGGGGCCCTTCCTTAATTGGGTCACGCTCGTTGCGCTCGCGAACGGAAGCACAAATCGCCGGCATCATACGCAACGGCACGCGCGGAGGCATGCCTGCGTTTGCGTTGGCTGATTTTGAGCTGAGCATTTTGGCGAAAGCTGTGCGATCGTGGAACGCTTCGGCGTTTGACGCCAAGCCTACCGGCGACGTGGCGGCGGGCAAGCAAGTCTTTGATGCGCGGTGCTTGACTTGCCACATGGTGCGCGGAGCCGGAGGGTCAAACGGGCCAGACCTATCGAACATCGCCAATGAACTGACGGTGAGTGAGATGGATGAGACGCTGACCGACCCGGCATCACGCAAAGGACGGCGCAATGGCGCGTCGTGCCCTGGGTGGGCCTTCTGCCCCAGCGAGCCGTGGGCTGTGGTGAGTGTGCAATTGAAGAATAGCTCGGCTGTGCGCGGTTTTGCTCGCGGACGTGGGCCGCATGATCTGCAATTACAGACCTTTGACGGGCGAATGCAATTGCTGAGTGAGACGGACTATATAACCGTGCGCGAGGAAAAGGGTTCTTACATGCCCGCCTTCAAGGGCAGCGCCGAAGAGCGAAAAAACTTGATCGCATACGTGAGTGGCTTGGATGGCATTAAAGTGGGGCCGCGGCCGGATTTGCGCACGGCGATGAAGGCGGAGCCGGCGAACAAAGTGAACCAGCCCCCGGAGGGCGATTGGCCGGGCTACCACGGTTTGCCCAGTGCGAACCGTCACAGCGCGCTAAAGCAAATCAACGGAGCGAACGCATCGAAACTCAAGCCGGCGTGGAGTTACACGTTGCCCCATCCCAACTTGCAGACCACTCCGCTGGTAGCCGATGGCGTGATGTATGTCACTTCTCCGAATCAAGTGTGCGCGCTGGATGCAAGCACGGGCCGTGAGATTTGGTGCTACGTCCGTTCGCGGGGCGATGCGCGATCCATTTCCGGCGATGCCGCGAAGGGCGCGCAAAGGGGCGCGGCGATGTTGGGTGATCGCATCTTTTTCACCACCGATGACGCGCACCTGGTTGCGCTGAACCGGCTAACTGGCGCATTGATGTGGGACGTGGTCATGCCACCGCGGCAAAGTCCAGGCGTGTATGGCGCGACAGCGGCTCCGATGGTTGTAAGCGATTTGGTTGTAGCTGGTGTTGGTGGTGGCGACGCTCCGCTGCTGGGATTTCTGGCTGCTTACAATCCGACCAGCGGAGAAGAAGTGTGGCGATTCAATACAATTCCAAAACGCGGCGAAAAGGGATCGGAAACCTGGGGCGGCAAAGCGATTGAAGTGGGCGGTGGAGCCACGTGGTTGACCGGTTCCTATGACGCGGAATCCGGCACGCTTTACTGGCCCACCGGCAATCCGTATCCGGATACCGATGGTACTGATCGCGTTGGGGATAACTTATACACCGATTGCGTGGTTGCCCTGGATGCGAAAACGGGTAAGTTGAAGTGGCATTTCCAATTTACTCCACATGACTTATGGGATTGGGATGCGACCGAACCGCTTGTGTTAGTGAATGCGCCGTTCAAGGGGCGTGACCGCAAGTTACTGTTGCAAGCCAATCGCAATGGGTTCTTTTACGTGCTGGACCGGACTACCGGCGAATTTCTGCTGGGATCTCCGTTCGTTAAGCGGTTGACTTGGGCTTCGGGGTTGGATGCGAAGGGCAGGCCAATTTTGAATCCAGCCGCGAAGCCCACCATGGGCGGGACGAAAACTTGCCCGGCAGTACGCGGCGCGACGAACTGGTATTCGACCGCGTACAATCCGGATACGCGGCTGTTTTATGTAATGGCGGTTGAGGATTGTAACGTCTACCGGCAGGCAGGCAGCTGGTTCGTACCCTATAGTGATCCGGCGAATCCACCGTTGAAAGTGCTGCGAGCCATCGATATCGAGACCGGCAAAGTGGTTTGGGAGGCGCCGCAGATTGGGGCTCCGGAGGGTAACTATTCGGGAGTGCTTTCCACGGCGGGGGGCTTGCTGTTCTTCGGCGAATCGGGCGGTGATTTTGCGGCGGCCGATGCGAAAACCGGGAAGACGCTGTGGCATTTCAATACGGGGCAGACGTGGAAGGCCTCGCCCATGACCTATACGGTGAAAGACCGGCAGTATGTGGCGATTGCCGCGGGCGGAAATGTGCTCGCATTCACATTGGGCGAGTAAGTGATGAGTAAGATCAACTGGGTGGAGATGCACGTTTTTCAATTTGACGCGATCAATCTTGGAGCTGCCGGGGGCTCAACCAGCGTTGCGCCGGGTTGCAAGCCAGGGCAGTTACTCGGCTCATTAAATTCGCCACAGTGATTCAAACCTCGAACGGTCCATTCCGCGGAGCCCTTGAAGTCTGCCCCACTACCATACGAGCTTCGAGATCGATTGGGTAGTGAGGCCTGTTCTTTCTAGTATTCGCTAGTGACGGCGCCTTGGGCGGCGGAGGAAACCAACCGGACATACTTGGAGAAAACTCCAGTTTTGTACTTCAACTTCGGCGCCTTCCACTTTGCTTTGCGACTGGCTAATTCGTTCTTCGGAACTTCAAGCGTGATTTTGCGCTTTTCGATATCGATGGTAATCATGTCGCCTTCTTTCACCAAGGCGATGGTTCCACCGTCTTGAGCTTCCGGAGCCACGTGACCAATCATGAATCCGCGAGTTGCTCCACTGAATCGGCCATCGGTCATCAAGGCGACACTATCGCTCAAACCGGCGCCGACGATTGCCCCCGTGACGCCAAGCATTTCGCGCATGCCTGGCCCGCCCTTTGGACCTTCGTAACGAATCACTATGACGTCACCCGCTTTAATCTTGCCGGTGGTGGCGGCGGTCATGGCGTCCTCTTCCCGATTAAACACACGGGCCGGGCCGCGATGCTGTTTCTTTTCGATGCCGGTTACCTTGAGCACACTGCCTTCAGGGGACATGTTGCCTTTAAGGATCACCAACCCGCCGCTCTTCTTGATGGGGTTCTTTAAGGTATGAATCACTTCCTGGCCGGGAGTCTCTTTGACGGATGCCATTTCCTGCTTGAAGGTTTTGCCGGTTACAGTAAGGCATTTGCCGTCGGCATAACCACCATCCAGAAGGCGCTTGGCGATGACCGGAATACCACCGGCCTTATCCACATCAACGGCGAAATATTTGCCCGCGGGTTTAATGTCAACCAGCAGCGGCGTGCGTTCGCTGATTTTTTGGAAATCGTCGATTTTGAGTTTGACGCCGGCATCCTTAGCCATGGCCAACAAGTGCAGCACGGCGTTTGTGGATCCTCCGGAAGCGGCGACGGAAGCGATGGCATTGTCAAAGGCGGGGCGGGTGCAGATGTCGCGCGGCTTCAAGTTTTTGTTAACGGCATTCATGATGATAGCGCCGCAATCGTAAGCAACTTCTTCCTTGCGTTTGTCTACCTGGGGAACGCTGGCCATTCCCATGGGGCAGAGGCCGATGATTTCCATTACGGTGGCCATGGTATTAGCGGTGAACTGGCCACCGCAAGCGCCGGCGCCGGGGCAAGCATTATCTTCAATTTCTTTCAATTGCGCATCCGTGATTTTGCCGGCGGCGCGGGCGCCGACCGCTTCAAACACATCCTGAATGCTGATATCCTTGCCGTTCAACTTGCCAGGCAGTATGGAACCACCGTAAAGGACAACGCTTGGGACATTCAGGCGGAGGCAGGCCATGGCCGCGCCGGGAATGGTTTTATCGCAAGCCACCAGGCAAACCAAGCCGTCGAACATATAGCCTCGGGCGGTAAGTTCGATGGAATCGGCGATGAGGTCGCGCGAGACAAGCGAGGCCTTCATTCCTTCGGTGCCCATGGTGACGCCATCGGAAATTGCGATGGTGTTGAATTCCATGGGAGTGCCGCCGGCGGCGCGGACGCCCGCTTTTACATGTTCGGCGAGGGCGCGCAGGTTGAAGTTGCACGGCATGGTTTCAATCCATGTGTTGGCAATGCCAATGATGGGTTTGCGCAAGTCTTCATCCGTGAAGCCAATGGCTTTCAGCATGGAGCGGGCGGGCGCGCGGTCCCGGCCCTGGGTGATCGTGTGGCTTTGAAGTTGCACGAGTTTCATAAGTTTGTGAACCCTTAGTTTATCGAATCGGAGCAGCCCAGCGTAGTCCAATTACAATAGAACAGTGGAGAAAACAACAATGCTGGCTTTTCTTGGCGCGGGGAACATGGGTTCAGCGTTGCTGGGTGGCCTTATAAAGACAGGGGCGGTGGATGCAGCCCATGTGCTGGCGACCGTGCGCAGCGAGGAAACGGCCGCTGGCTTGCGGGAGCGGTTCGGCATTCCGGTAACGGCGGGAGGGAACCGCGAGGCGGTACGCCAGGCCGATGTTGTGATCCTTGCAACGAAGCCGCACGTCATACCTAAGGTTATGGATGAAATTCACGAAGAGTTGCGGCCGAATCAGATTTTGATTTCACTGGCGGCGGCGTTGCCCATGCGAGTGCTGGAAGCCAAGGCGCGCAAGGCGATGCCAATGTTCCGCGCAATGCCCAACTTGCCGGTGATAGTGGAGGAAGGCGCAACGGCGCTTTGCTGGAATGGGCACACTACGGTTTCGCAACGCGACTATGTAGAGAAACTGTTTCGCTCCGTTGGCGTAGTGGTTCATGTTGACGAGGACCAACTGGACGCGGTGACCGCGCTTTCCGGCAGTGGGCCCGCCTACGTTTACATGGTGATTGAAGCATTCATTGCGGGCGGGTTAAAGATGGGCTTGTCGCGTGAAATCGCAACGAAGCTGGCGGAACAGACGGTGCTGGGCGCCGCGAAGCATGTGCGGCAATCCGGCGTTCATCCGGCGGTGCTACGCGATGAAGTAATTACTCCGGGCGGCACTACGATTGTTGCGATCCATGAGTTGGAAAAGTATGGACTGCGCAGCATGTTGATTTCGGCAATTGAAGCGGCGACCAAACATGCGCAGGAGCGCGGCAGGGCGCTGGTGCGAAAGGTTGAAGGGCATGAGTAAGAGGATAGTTTCCATCCACGCGCATCCTGACGATGCGGAAATTCTGGCGGGAGGAACGCTGGCGCATTTGGCGTTGCGCGGGCATCGCATAACCATTGTGACGATGACGCCTGGCGATTGCGGGTCGGTGGAGTATGGGGCTGAAGAAATAGCGGCGATGCGGCGGGCGGAGGCGGCGACGGCGTCGGCGTTGATTGGCGCCGATTACGTGTGCGCGGAGTTTCGGGACTTGGCCATTTTCAACGATGACCCTTCGCGGCGGCGGGTGACGAGCCTGATTCGTGGGTTACGGCCGGATATCATTTTGACGTCGGCCCCCAGCGACTATCATTGTGATCATGAGGCTACAAGT
>JAYVXT010000412.1:0-5768 GCA_043785065.1 Bryobacterales bacterium
TTTCAAAAAAGTCTTGCCGTAAGTTTCTTTGCAGACGGCAAACTTAGGAGAATTTTATGCTCGAAACTGTCTTTGTTGTCTTAATCGTTATGTGGTTGCTAGGGATTGTAACTTCGTACACCCTATATGGATTTATTCATTTACTATTGGTCCTTGCGGTTGCGGTTCTACTTATCCGCATTATTCAAGGCAGAAGGCTAGTTTAGGAGGACGTTATGAGATTCACTATCGCTTTGATGGCGCTGCAATGCCTTGCCATCGGCCAGCCAACGCAAGCCGTAAACCCGACGCAACGAGGCGCGCAGCAAGACAGTAATCCGGTGCCGATTTTCAGGGTGACAGTAGTGTCGCGCACGACAAAGGCAATTAACTATCATCACCGTTCGGGATCGACCATGGTTGGTCTGCAAGGAACAGCTTTGTTGCCAAGGGCCACCGGTGAAGCCAGGGTGGAAAGCAAACAAGGCACGATTAAAATTGACGCTAACATGTCAAAAATGAGTCCGGCGACCCAATTCGGTCCGGAGTATCTGACTTATGTTATGTGGGCAATTACTCCGGAAGGCAGGGCCACTAACATTGGCGAAGTGCTTCTTAACGGAGACAAGAGTCATCTGAATGTAACATCGGAACTACAATCCTTCGGCTTAATCATTACCGCCGAGCCCTATTTCGCGGTTACTCAACCAAGCGACGTGGTGGTGATGGAGAACTTCATTCGCAAGGACACTACAGGCACCATTGAAGAATTGAATGCTAAATTCGAATTGCTTCCCCGTGGTCTGTATACCATTAACGTGAACCCAACCGGCGTGCAGCCGATTGCCCTTAACCCTAAAGTACCGCTTGAATTGCATGAGGCAAGGAATGCAGTACGGATAGCGCGATGGGCCGGCGCGGACCGGTATGCTGAAGAGACCTTTCACAAAGCTGAAATTGGCCTTCTGAACGCCGAGGGCTATTTGACCGGCAAAGCCGGAAAGAAACCTATAGGCACGGTGGCCCGCGAAGCGGTGCAGATGGCGGAAGATGCAAGAATCATCTCCATCAAGAGGCAAGCCGATGAGGCTCTTGTCAACGAACGGACCGATGCAGCCACGCGAGAGGCAAAAGCACAGCAAGAGGCCGATACGCAGGCAAAACTGCGATCCCAAGCCGATGCGGACCGCATGGCGGCGGAACGGGCGACGGAGCGGGCTAATACACAAGCCGCAGCAGCTAGAATGGCAGCCCAAGCCGACGCGGAACGGGCCACGAAAGAAAAGATGGAGCTAGAACGGGCACGTTCAACGGCGCAGGCGGAGAGCTTGGCGGCGAAGGCGGAATCGGAAAAACTAACGGCGGAGAAAATGCTACTGGAGCAGGCCCGAGCGGCATCGCAGCGGGAAGCAGAGAAGGCATCCGTCGAACGCGCACAGTTAGAGCAGGCGCGGGCAGCGGCGCTGGAACAACAGCAACTCGCCAAGGCGGAAACCGCATCGGTGAAAGCGGCGCTGGCCGACGCGGAGCGGTTACGCAATCAGGCCGAAACGGAAAAGGAACAATTGCGCAAACAACTGATTACGCAGTTTAACCTAATCCTTGAAACACGGGATTCTGCCCGCGGATTGATCGTAAACATGTCCGATGTCTTATTTGACACAGCCAGATACACACTGACTCCAGCGGCTCGTGAAAAGTTGGCGAAGGTTGCGGGCATTATTTTAGGACATCCCGGACTGAAGATCGAAGTGGAAGGGCACACCGATAGCGTGGGCACCGATAGTTACAACCAGAAGCTATCGGAACAGCGAAGCGGCGCGGTGCTTGATTACCTGGTGAAGCAGGGATTGCCAAGCGCATCGATAACATCCAAAGGATTGGGGAAAACCATGCCGGTGGCGTCAAACGACACAGCGGCAGGCCGGCAGCGGAACAGACGGGTTGAATTAGTAGTCTCCGGTGAAATTATCGGAACCACTCTTAATTCTCCAGCCCGTTAACTGCGAGGCGGATTTTGTGCGGGGGCTTGGCAGGAGATGGCTAGCCCCTTTTTTTGATAATAAAGGAAATTAAAATGTCTACAAGAACAGCAACAGGCAACGGAAGCGTGAAGAGGGCGGAGCCCGTGATGGCCGCCGAAAAAGGAGTGATGCAATCTTACGGGCAACTAGTCCACATGCATCTGGGGCTTCCCAAAGAAGTTTGCGCGTCCAGCGTGAAGGCGATGAACGGTATCCTGGCGGATACGATGACGCTCCGCGATCTGTACAAAAAGCACCACTGGCAGATTTCGGGCCCAACGTTTTACCAGCTTCATTTGTTATACGACAAGCATTTTGACGAACAATTGGAGCTAGTGGACGAGATTGCCGAACGCATTCAGCTGTTAGGGGGTATTAGCGTGGCGATGGCGGCTGATGTGGCCGCATTGACGGGAATTGAAAGACCCCCTGAAGGCCGGGAGGAAGCTGCCGTGCAGGTTTCCAGGCTGATCAAGGCTCATGAAAGAATTCTGGTGGAATCTCGTAAGTGCGCCAAAAAGGCCGATGATGCGGGTGATTGCGGTACGAATGACTTGTTAATCAGCAGTGTGGTGAGAACTAACGAATTGCAAGTATGGTTTTTGTCCGAGCACTTAGTGCCACTCTTGAAGAATTAGGAATAGACGAGAATGTATCCACAACTGGAGGACGAGGACAATATCGTTCTCCGATTGCAAGAACAAGATCCACTCGTTCTCGCCGATATCTATGATCGTTACGGGCGGATGGTTTATTCGGTCGTACTTAGGTACGTACGCAACCGGGCGACGGCGGAGGATCTGACTCAGGAAACGTTCTTACGAGTATGGAATCGCGCGGATACCTTTGACGGGACGCGGGGACAACTGAGCAGTTGGATTCTGGTTGTGGCGAAAAATAGCGCTATTGATTTTCTACGTTCCTCAGAGGGGCGAACTGGAAGCTTGTCGATTAACTTGAGCAAGCTGGAAGGGTCATGCTCACTCTCGGTCGTTCCGAGCGTGGATAAGGAGCTTTCCAATGCCGAACAATTGCAGGGTGGATTCGTTACTCTGAGCGAAGCACAAATGAAAATCGTTCAGATGGCATACTATGAGGGTTTTACTCAAGCAGAAATCGCGGTCAAACTTGGTAGACCTTTGGGCACCGTGAAAAGCTGCCTAAGAGCGGCATTGAAGAACTTGCGAATGCACTTGGCATTGGAACGGGAGCCGGCAAAGGCATAACCGAGCTCCACGCGCCCGAAGATTTAATGAGTTGCAGTTTCCATCAAATCCTTTACTATTTTTCCAATCTCCATAAAGCTGGCCAAGTTACTTGGCTTTTGAAAATACTGGTTTGCGCCCAATCGTAAACAACGATCCCGATCCTGTGGAGAATCGGAGGAGGTTAACAAAACAGCTGGAATGTGATTGAGGGAGATGTGGCTGCGTAGTTGCCCCAGGATTTCCGCACCGTCTCTTCTGGGAAGATTTAGGTCAAGCAAGATCAAATCGAAATGCTTTTCCCCATTGGCCATTTGCGCGACAATGAGCAACGCTTCCTCTCCATCATTGACCACTACCAGGTCATAAGAGAGCAGTTGGGCATCCAGCGCTCGCCGGACAAGAAACACGTCCCCGGGGTTATCTTCAGCCAGAACAAAGTTAAGCTTATTTTTTGTCAATCCAAATCCTTCCACTAAGCCCGCACTGTGAAGTAGAACGTCGACCCCACTCCCACTGTAGATTCCACCCATATAGACCCTCCGATTCTTTCCACTACCTTCTTACAAATAGCCAGCCCGATTCCTGTTCCCGGAACTTCCTGGCCATGCAACCTTCCAAAGAGACGAAAAACTTGATCTTGATATTGTTGAGCAATCCCAATGCCGTTATCGCTGACAGAGAATATCCAGACGCCGTCGTGAGGCTTGGCGTCGATGTGAATGACTGATTTCTCGTCTGCTTTGCGGTATTTGATGGCATTGCCAATGAGGTTTTGGAAAAGCTGCACCAGATGCACCTCAGGCATGCGGACATTGGGGAGCGCTGTTCTGGAAACTTCGCTACCCGCCTCCTGAATGGCAGCGGTCAAATTGCTCAACGCTTTGGCGAGGGCATCCTGACTGCTTATCTCTTCCGTGGGCTGCTCCTGGGGGTCCGCCGCCCTGGAATACGCCAAGAGATCCTTGAGAAGCGCTTCCATGCGATGGGCTCCATCCACCGTATTCTTCAGATAGAAAATAGCCTCGCCTTCGAGTTTCCCGGCATACTCTTCGTGCAAGAGTTGCGAGTAGATGGCGACCATGCGAAGCGGTTCTTGCAGATCGTGGCTGGCGGCGTATGCAAATTGTTCCAAATCCTGGTTGGAACGGCGCAAAGCGTCATTGGCGATTTGCAATTCTTCTTTACTGGCTCTTAGCGTGTCGGCAGCCAGTTTTTGCTCATGGATGTCGGTACAGGAACCAAACCAACGAATAATGCGGCCAGTGGAATCGCGAATGGGCACTGCGCGGCAGGTATACCAGCGGTGGCCTTCCTTATGCGGAGTCTTAAAGCGGCATTCCGACTGGAACGTTTCTCCCGATGCGACAGCGGCCTGCCACTTTCCTAAACAAGCATCCCGATCTTCGGGAGCCAGGAAGTAAGTCCAACCTTCATGTGCCGTTTGCTCTAGAGTAAAGCCGGTTTCCTCGTGCCAGCGATTGTTCAGATACTCGGTGGAACCGTCGGGTTTGCTGCTCCAGATCAACTGGGGAAGGGAGTCGGCGGTATCGCGGTAGCGCTCTTCACTGCGGCGAAGGTCCTCTTCGGCTCTCTTCCGATCCGAGATGTCCGAACAATAGCCGATGTGATAAAGAATCTTCTTCGTTTCGTCACGAACTATCGTGAAATCGATCAATACCGGGAACTTGTCACCCGATTTGCGAACATGAACTGCCTCATTCAACAGATGATCATTTGCGGAAGACCCCTTTAACTTTTCGGCCTTGGCCGCCCAGAGTTCGGGGGAGACAACCATTGCATAGGATTTCCCCCTCAGTTCCTCCGGAGAATAACCGTGCATGACGGCGAAAGCTGGATTGACGTGCTCAATGAGCAAATCCTCGCCTGGCGTGATGACCATCATGCCGAAGCCGGCATGATCGAAAACGTGCTGCCAACGGCTGAGAGCTTGCGCGGCAGCCCGGCGGGCGGTTACATCTCTAAAAACCATCACTACGCCGGTCATGTTGCTTTCGGAATCGAATATGGGTGCGGCGCTATCGTCGACGGGAATATGAGTTCCATCGCGGCGAACCAACTCCGCGTGATTGGCCATTTCAACGATCACCCTTTCCCGCAGCACCCGGCGAGCGGGATTTGCTATGGCCACTCCGGTGGATTCGTCAAGGATGGGGAGGACCGATTCGATGGCATTCCCCTTGGCCTCATTGGAACTCCAGCCAGCAAGCTGTTCCGCTATGGGGTTTAGGAAGGTGACTAGCCCTGTGCGATCAGTGGTGATCACGCCATCACCGATGCTGGCGAGAGTGACTTGGAATTGGCGCCCGGCATTATCGAGGTCAGCCATCAGATTCTCGCGACGAGCTGTTGCGCGGTGAATCAGCCCAAGCGAGAGAGCTAATAGACCGGCCAAAATACCGCAGCCCAACAAAACGCCGAGCCTGGATCGAAGGGAGCGGCTTTCAAGCTCCTCGGACGCCGCGAATACGAGTGAGAATGCATAGGTTCTAATTTCGTCACAAATTTTCCGGATGGCATCCATGGTGTCTTTACCGCG
>JAYVXT010000413.1:0-5760 GCA_043785065.1 Bryobacterales bacterium
CCACGCACCAGCCCTCGATGGCAATCGGGGATTCCGCGATATTCGTCATTCGCTAATTTGTTGTTTAACCAAGGCTAGTGGCAGATCCCCTGATTATCAGGGGGGCTGGTCGGATGTTTGAATCAAAAGATGCGGAAGACAGGGATTGACTCACAATTGGTTAGCCAAACGGGAGACCTGCGTGATCGCTTGCAACGGATTACCGAGTGTTATGAAAAATATCCAAAGCCAGGCGACAGGTTTGCGGCTAGACGGAACTAGACTTTCTTCTCTTGTCTTCTCTTCTCCTCTCAGCGGTTGCGTACTAACTCGACAAACGTCCGGACTTCCTGCCGGTTCAAATCGGTGGCCACCCAACGTTCGGCGCCCGCATGAATCCAGTGCGCCACCTGATATCCTTCCACAATTGAAAATGCAGGCGGCGCTTCGCCGGCTTGTGTTTTCGCCGTAAACAAATTCACTAAGTGTTCGCGTCTTTTGTAAACCACGGCGGCAACCGGGTGACCGTTAATCACGTCGATTCGGCCTCCAAGCAACGGAAAACCACTAGCCGCCAAATCAGACACTTCAGGCGAAAAATCCAGTTTCCCTTGAAACCAAGGCTTCACTGTATGTTGGTCCGTACTGGGTACATCCACCAGATGGTCCCCCATCAAAGACCGCATGTGACTATCAACAACCTCCCTGGTGGTAGCTGAGGTGGCATCACCAAAGCGAGAGGATACCACCACGGCCAGCAGCAATGCGGCGGCAACGGCCAGATAGACTGCGGGATTATTCCATTTAGAAGACGATATTGAAGCCGCCGGCGCCATTTTCCGGATGGCCCTCCGAAGCCGCGCAAGGTTCGACCCGTCAGTCAAGTCAAAAACCTCAGGAGCTAACTCCGCCCGCAAGAGTTCCAAGTTCTGCAAAATCGCTGCGCAAGATGCGCATCCGGCAACATGGCTCTCCACGCTAAGCGAGCCGGACAAGTCGAGTTCATTGTCGAAATAAGCGTCCAACAAAGGCTTGGCTTCGGTGCAAGTCATGGGCTCACTTCCTTTTCCCCCATGAGATCTTCGATCAATAGTTGGCGCGCGCGGGAAATTCGGGACATGACGGTGCCCATGGGAACTTTGAGCACAAAGGCTATCTCTTTATAGGGCATCGCTTCCATTTCGCGCAGAAGTAGGGCCTCGCGGAACTCAATTGGAAGGCGACTAATCGAGGACCTGACCGCTGCGCGGCGTTGTTGTTGTGCCAGCAGGTTTTCAGGGTTGGGATTCGGATCCACAGGCTCGCGGGTCTCTTTATCCGGTTCCACTAACTTGCTTTTATTGCGGTTCAGGAAATTGATGGCGTTATTCCGGATGATGGCGAACAGCCAAGGCCTTATGTCCGAGCCGCGAAATGTTTCCACGCTCCGGAATGCCTTAACAAACGATTCCTGCACAATATCCTCCGCGTCCTCGGTATTGCGAACCATCCAACGGGCAAAGCTGTATGCCGCCGCCAAGTGCGGCCAAATGGATTGCTCGAAGTGTTGCGTTCGATCAAACGGAACGCCGTCCGGCATTGGATCATTCGGCAAGCGTCATTTCCTAAACATGCCTTTCCCTTTGGCTAAAGGACCTCCTTGGCATAAACTCCTCAACTCTAAGGACACAGTACGACGCTCGTTTATTCCCGAGCCTGTAAAAAGGAATAAATCAATCCCGCGCTCTGTCTTAGAGGACAGTAAAGCCCAGGGGTGGATAAACTCGCGATGGCCAAATAAAGGAGCGGTAAGCAAATGGAATTACTTAAGGATAGCCCGAATGCGGAACATGGGGACGGCGATGGCATTGACCGCCGCGGATTCCTAAAGTGCATGCAGTGGGCCGGAACGGCAGTTGTCTGGAGCTTCGCGGCGGGCATGCCGGTATCGGAAGCATTGGGGGCGCACAAGAAGAAGGCGGAAAAAGCGTCCGGCTTTACCTTCGTCCAGATCAGCGACACGCATATGGGCTTCGACCGTCCGGCGAACACGGATGTAGCGGGCACGCTTCAGGCGACGGTGAACAAGATTAACGCGCTGCCCCATCAGCCCGACCTGATTCTCCATACGGGGGATCTCACGCATTTGGCGAAGGCCGCGGAGTTCGATGCATTGGATCAACAATTGAAGTCCTTGAAGCAAGAGCAAATTTTCTACGTTCCAGGGGAACACGACATCACAGGCGACGATGGAAAGCTTTATATGGAACGATTCGGAAAGGGTGCGATGGGTACTGGGTGGCGGAGCTTCGACCACAAAGGAATCCACTTTGTGGGGCTAAACAACGCGGTTCAACTTGAGGGTTTGGGAATGATCGGCGCGCAACAACTGGATTGGCTTCGCAAAGATTTGAGCGGGGTTTCGGCAAGCGCGCCCGTGGTTGTCTTCGCGCACATCCCACTGTGGGCTGTCTATCCTCAATGGGGCTGGGCCACGAAGGACAGCGAAGAGGCGATGACAATGTTGAAGCGCTTCGGTTCGGTTACGGTGCTTAACGGGCACATTCATCAAGTGATGCAGAAGACGGAAGGCAATGTCACGTTTCATACGGCGCTTTCCACCGCTTTCCCTCAACCCGCGCCGGGAAGTGCTCCGTCGGCTGGGCCAATGACTGTACCCGCCAACAAGTTGCGCCAAGTGCTGGGAATTTCCGAAGTGACTTTTGTGGTCAATCAGCATCCTCTCGCCGTTGTGAATTCGCGATTGGAAAAGCCGTCAGAAGAATGAAACTCCTATGTAGCGCGGTGATGATAGTAAGCTTTGGAGTTGCCGCCTTGTTCATCGGGACGGACGTGGATGAGGGGAAACAGAGTTTTGAGAAACGTTGCGTTGGATGTCACGGTTTGGACAGTGTCAAAGCCGGACCAAGACTTCGCGGCGTCTTTGGGCGGCCTGCGGGTAAGGAGCCCGGTTTTCCCCATTCCGAGTCGCTGAAAGGAGCCCGGTTCATGTGGGATGAGGCAACTCTTGAAAAATGGCTTGCTGAGCCGGAAAGTGTGGCGCCGGATACGGATATGGCGTTTCGTCTGGTAGACAAGGAGGAGCGGACCAAAATCATCGGGTATCTCAAAAAGTTGAAATGATCTCCCCACCAACAGGGAAAGGCCAAGCTCCGGGCACAATCAGGCGTCACCAAGCAGCCCGCATCGTAGGATCTTTGACAACCGAAAATAACCACTATCTTGGTGGGCCTGTTCGCACTCCTCTAACCCAAACACAGTTCACTGCATTACATTTTGACCAGCCCCCGATGGAAATCGGGGGATCGTTCGGAGCCCCAATAGCGCACTGGATTCGGAAGAATCCTCCAATTTCCATAAGGGTTAGTCGAGGGTTCCTAAATGAACACTGTTGCCTTATAACCCGATTCCGCCGCAAGTTACGATAGGATGTTATGTATATGACGTACAAGGGTCTGCTCAATCTAGCTGCATGTCTATGCGCCTGCGCGGTTACTGCTTTTGCTCAAGGAACTACATCCAGAGTCCTCGGAACGGTGCTCGATCCGGCTGGCTCAGCCGTTCCCGGGGCCACCGTGAAACTAACCAACGAAGGCACTAAGTTTGCCTTTAACACTACTACTTCTTCCGCCGGCACTTACATATTTGAGGCCGTGCAGCCGGGGGCCTATGACATTACCGTCGAGTCCGCGGGCTTCCGCCACTTCGTAGCTCATGCGGTCCAAGTAAGTATCGGCCAGCCTGCAACGGTGAACGTGAAAATGGAAATTGGCGCGGTCTCCGAGCAAGTTACTGTCGAGGGTTCCGCCGAAACCGTCCAAACCTCCACCTCCGGCAATTACGGCAACCTGATTCCGCAGCAGGCGGTGATGGACTTGCCGATCGTGGGCACCCGCGGCCGCAATCCATTGAATCTGGTGTTCATGCAGCCCGGCGTATTGAGCGGCTCAAACACGGGCGGCGGCAGCCACGTCCATGGCGCACGCGATCGCGCTTGGAATTACACGCTGGACGGTATCGACGTGAATGAGGCAAGCCAAGGCGGCTCTGAAACAACATCGTTCCGTGTCAACCCCGACATGCTTGCTGAGATGCGCGTGCAGACCGGCAACAACACGGCCGATACCGGCCGCAACAGTGGCGCGCAAGTTTCCATGGTGACGCGTTCCGGCACCAACGAGATTCATGGCAGCGGCTTCTGGTTCTACCGGACGCCGCGGCTGAACGCCGGCGAGTTTCAGAATAATATTGATGGCCTCGGCAAGCCCCAACTGCAACAGCATATTTTCGGCGGCGGCGTGGGCGGACCCATCATCAAGAACAAGACTTTCTTCTTTGCCAATGTACAAGCGTTGCGCGCGCGTTCAAGCGCTTCAACTTCACGGACCGTATATACAGACTCGGCCAGAAACGGAATCTTGCGTTATGTGAAAGGCGGCCGCAATCAGCCTGCTGGCGTTTCGGGCGCATCGGTCGATGCCAGTGGCAATCCGCTGGCCGGCTTAAGCCTCGGCACTTACAGCATCGCTGGTTCCGATCCTCAAAAATTAGGGCTTGACCCGAAGATTCAGGCAATGATCAAGGATATACCACTGCCTAACAATTTCACCGTGGGCGACGGGTTAAACACCGCGGGTTACAGTTTTTCGGCGCAAGCGTCCGAGCGGCAAGTTGATCCGACAATTAAAATTGATCATCTGATTAATAGCAAAAACACAATCTATGGCCGCGTCGTTTGGGGTAAAGACGATAGCCTTTGCGATGTTGTCAATGGCGGTCAACCGGTTTTCCCCGGAGGCACTTGCCTTGTGAACACGCTGCGCCGCGCGCGCAACTTTGCCATCAACTGGCGCTACTCTCCGAATGCGCGCATGACAAACGAATTGGTGCTTGGCCAGAACCGCTACTTCCCCAACTTCGATCAGCCGCTTTCTTCTCTCGACAAAGTTTCCATTTCCTCCGCGCCGGTCGACACCTTGTGGCAATACTCATTCGGCAATTCAAGGGTGTCCAGCACCTGGCAGGTAGTGGACAATCTTTCGTTCGTTCGTGGAGCTCACAATTTTAAGACGGGCTTCAACCTGAGGCGTGTCCGTGAGGAAGACATTCGTGGATCGGTTGCTGGTCTAAATGCCGCACTTGAAGTGAACTTCAGCACAACGGTTAATACGGTTGATCCCACTGCCTTCGGCTTACCGTCGGACATCAATACGGCGTTTGACCGCGCGAACTTCCAAAGCCACATCAATTTCCTTTTGGGAAGAATTGGAACCATCCAACGTGGATTCGTAAATCAGGGCGATCAATGGACCAAGAGTAATTTCAAGTTCGACACGCGGTATCCGGAATACGAATTCTACGGACAGGATTCCTGGAAGGTTCGCAAAAATCTAATCGTCGATATTGGTTTGCGCTGGGAGATACGAATGGCGCCAACCACGCCAACCAACAGCATCCTGGTCCCTAATCAAGCCGTGGTGGCCGGCGGGACGCCTAGCAACACTTTGAAGTGGTCGCAAGGCGATCTGTTCAAAAGCCAGTTCGGCAATTTTGGTCCTTCCCTCGGCTTCGCGTGGGATCCGTTCAGCACCGGAAAGACTTCCATTCGCGGCAACTATCGCATTGCTTACGACCGCATCAATATGTTTTTGATCGCCTCCACGATTCTGCCCAGCCTGCCTGGCGCTGGTTTCGCTCAAATCAATAACGACTTCGGGCAAGGCGGAGGACGGTTGGCAAACCTGCCCACTCTAAATCCTCCAGCTCAAAAGCCCAGCGAAC
>JAYVXT010000414.1:0-5756 GCA_043785065.1 Bryobacterales bacterium
GATTATGCTGGTAGCTCCGCCCCTGCTCTCCCTAACGCTCAGCGCACGTTAGAATCAAGCCTTTCCGCCCTACTCACTTTTCGGTTGCGGAATCGCTGGTTCAAAGCGGTGAAAGTGAGAATGATCCCAGACTTCGATTGAGAAGATCCCGATTGAGAAAGACTCCCCGCAGTAGTAAATGTTCGTAAGCTGTTTTGAGATCGGAAAGGTATCCTTTGCGAAAGCAAGCCTCCAAAATGCCGACCGTCCCCTGCACACGAAACCCTTCCCGATGCGCGAGTTTACGTGCGCCGAGATCGTCAAGGATGACGAGTTCAGCTTCAATTTCCTTCGCTAGGATTATTGTGCTGAGCTCACCTGCCCCGAGGCCGAACCTGCCTTGCGCTGCTGTAACATCCATTCGATTATGAACTTGCCTAACTTTCATCCATTCGGCGTTGGCAGTTTCGGATGCTCCGGGAAGCCTTGATCCTGAGAGGACCACTTCCGCATAGACTTCTGCGGAGATCAATATTGTCCCGTAAAGTTGTTGCAGAAGATGGAAAGACTCGATTTTGGCAAGCGATATCAGCGGTGATGAGTTGAAAACTACGGTCACAAACCGAGTTCGTCCAACACACGCCGGTCTTCTTCAAGCTCAGTTACGCCGTATCGTATCGGGGAAACTTGATGCGCTGCCGTAAAATCCATAAATGCAGAAAGTGGAGTCCGGCAAAGTTCGGCAGCGCGGCCCAAAGATATCTTTTCCTCACGAAACAACTCCAAGGCAAGTAGCCGTGCCGTTTCCTGTGAAAAATTATTAGCATCAATATTTGCTGCTTGGAGGAGTGCCACGGGTAAATCGACCTTTACTGTTTCCATGATCCAAAGTACACCGGAAACAGCGATTTGTCATTCCATTTGATCGATCCCCGGGAAGCGTCAATCAAGATCAAGTTGTTTCTACGCTTGCTCCCAAACAATACCAGGGCGACCTTGCGTGGCATTCTCTGCGGCAAGCAGATCTCGCAGATCTTCGAGGTTGAACGTTTCCTGAGGCTGGTCCATAATAGCGCTTTGGACACGTCGATTCCCCAGGCAAACATCAACAATGAACCGACAGAACGAGCAGCAAACCGATGCCCAATCTAACAACCGCCGATGCGCTGGCCATTACGCACAGCCTGATAGTAAGGGGTCAATAGTAAGGGGTCAGACACCTCTGGGTCAAATCCGGGGTCAGACACCTCTGGCACGCACCGGAATCCAACTGGGCCGCAAGCCTCGATCCGGCAACGCCAATAATTGACAATCAGAGCGTCTCCCAACGTTCCAGATCGACGTGCGCCTGACTGAGAATACTGCGCAGGGTACCCACAGCTATTTCTGCCTTTTTCGGCACTATGGCGGTGTCGACCAAGGACGCAGTGCGCCGAACGAACTTGACATGACTACCCTTTTGACTCGTCTTGGCTCGTCTCAACAAAGCCCAAAGATTCAAGACGACGCTTGACCTCGCGGTACGGCTGCGGACTAAGCCGCGCCAACCTCCATCTCGATAGTCCGTAGCAAAGGAGGACGGGTTGCCTGCGGCGGCTCGAAGTGGAGTTCCAACGCTTCCTTGAGTCCAGACAAGGCCTCCTCTTCGGTCTCGCCCTGACTAGCAACATCGATTTCGAGGCACTGAGCGATGTGGCAGTCGCCTTCTCTCCATACGCTCGCGGTAAATGGACGCTTCATGTCTTCATTCTTTCATATGCCCACGTCCGATGCCGTTAGTCGGACTTTGGAGAAAGCCATTCGACAGTCCAGGCAATTTCAACTACTTCCCCCATTCGACTTTCTAGGTCCAAATCCAGCGTGGATCTTCGAGTTTCGAATAGAACCGGAATCACAGGCTCTTATGATTTCACGCCACAAAAGGCGCGCCGAATGGAGCGTCCGACGACGAAACAAATGGCGTTCCTTTTCACTGCACAACAACAGCTTGGACTGAATCAAGGACAATAGTAAAAGACCATATGGCAACACTCCACGATTTCGAGGAACTCCTACCCACGCTTTCACGTGGTGAGAAGGCGCAACTTCTCAAGTGGGTGGTCCAGGACCTTGGCGATGATTTCCCAGGGATCGACTCCCAGCCCGATGTCTGTGGCGGTGAACCTTGCATCGTCCGGACTCGCATTCCTGTCTGGCTTCTTGAACAAGCGCGGCGGCTTGGCGCCACCGAGCAGGAATTATTGGAAGCATACCCTTCCCTTCGCGCCGAAGACTTGGTCAACTCAAGGGCATATGCCCGCAGCCACTCAGCCGACATTGAGGCCCAGATTCAGGACAATGAGTCCGCCTGATGGCCAGATTCTATTCCAATGAGAATTTTCCGAGACAGGCCGTTGAGCAACTTCGGCGGCTAGGGCACGATGTCTTGACCTCATTCGATGCCGGAAACGCCAACCGCGCCGTGCCCGACGAAGAAGTTCTAATCTTCGCGGCTGCCAAAGCTCGCATTCTACTCACCCAAAACAGACGCCATTTCCTGATGCTCCACAATGGGAAGGCGATCAGTCATGCTGGGGTCGTGATTTGCACCTTTGACCACGATTTCGAACGATTGGTATTGCGCATCCATACAGCAGTTTTGAAAGTGTCCGAAACAGATGGAAAACTGATTCGCGTTATAAGACCCACTCGCTGAGAACGCACTTAACCACATAAATCGATCCCTTGAAGGTTTCCTTAGGCTGGTTCATACTAGCGCTATGGACAAGTCGATTCCCCTGACAACCATTAACAATGAACCGACAGTGCCGAGCAATTTCGCCAGCCTCTACCGTCAGGCCTTTGAAAAGTTCGGACCCTCCGCATTGTGGAGCAGCAAACCTGTGCCGAATCCAACGCCTGCCGATGCGCTGGCGATTACGCAGAGCCTGCGAGTTGAGGGCAATTTACAGGCGTGGCTGCTGGCGGAGCAGATCGAGCAGGCTTGCCAGATGATATGACTAAACGCATTGAGCTCAATCCAGAAGTAATGCAAGGAAAGCCCGTCATTCGCGGAACCCGAATTGTTGTCGAACTCATTCTGCGCAAGCTCGCTGAGGGAGCGAAAATCGAAGACCTTCTCGACGCGTATCCACGCTTGGTGTCAGACGACATTCATGCTGCGATTACGCAGTCCGCCTCCTCTACTAGCGCTTCACTACGCTAGGCAACTTGCCTCAAGAAACGGAAGAAAGTCAGATGTCCCAATATTCCTGTATTGTGAAAGAAGGAGCATTAGCGCATGGAAGTTCAATTTACCCCTGACCAACAAGACAAGCTTTCAAGCATGGCGGCGGCGCAAGGTTGCGCTCCGGAAGCTCTTGTGAAGGAAGCTGCGAACCGGCTCTTTGGTTACGATGAGTGGTTTTTGCAGGAAATCGGCAAAGGTCTGGCTGCTGCGGATCGTGGCGAGTTTGTGGAACACGACGATATCCACAGAATGATCGAAAGCCGGTTTCCTGCGTAATGCTCGTGCGTTGGACGAAGCCCGCGGCAGATGACCTATCACATATCTGCGATTACACCGAAGAGCGATTTGGATCTCTGCAAACGCAGCGTGCAATAACGTCGCCGATTCTCAGCAACACATGCCACGTCGAGGACGAGTAGGTCGCAAGCGGGATACGTTGGAAATCGTAATGTCCGGTCTTCCATTCGTTGTTATTTACCGCATAGAAAAAGAAGCGATTGAAATTATCCGCATCCTGCATTGTGCGCAACAATGGCCGTAACATTTCGTAGTGCTGCGCCCTGGCTCCGTCCGCTTCAACTCCACCCCCGTCAAAAGTTTAAAGTAGAATGTTTGTGGTCAATCCCATCCAGCGGCGTCTAAAATCATAAGATGCGTTTCGGTCAGCTAATTCTATTCCTCCCCTGGACTTTGTCCCTTATCGCACAAAGCATCCAAATCCTACCCTTGAAGGATGTGCACCCTGGCCAGCACGCTATCGGCAAGACCGTCTTCGCTGGCGGTAAAGTGGAAGAATTTCAAGTGGAGATCTTAGGCATCCTGGAAAATTTGGGTCCCAAACAGAACCTCATTCTAGGCAAACTTTCCGGTGGACCTCTTGAAAAAACCGGCGTGATGCAAGGTATGAGTGGCAGTCCGGTTTACCTGAACGGTAAATTATTAGGTGCCGTAGCCATGGCCTTTCCCTTTGCCAAAGATGCCATTGCAGGTATCCGTCCCATTGAAGAAATGTTGGCCGCTGACGGCACTCCGTCCCCGGATCGGCTTGAACCGGTAAAAGCAACCATTTTGGGCGACACAAAATTAGTAGACATCGCCACCCCTGTTTCCTTCACCGGATTCACTCGCGCAACCATTGAACATTTCTCTCCTATGCTTCGCGAACTGGGCCTCGAACCTCGGCAAGGCATCGCCGGCGGTAAACCTACCGATGCCGCCACCTCCAAAACCAAGCCTCTGGAGCCCGGCGAAATGATCAGCGTCCAACTGGTATCTGGCGATATGAGCGTCGGCGCCGATGGCACACTCACCCACATTGATGGCAAAAAGATCTACGCCTTCGGCCATCGCTTCATGGGACTCGGCGAAGCGGAAATGCCCTTTGCCCGATCTGAAGTCATCACCTTGCTGGCGAATCTTTCCACTTCATTCAAAATATCCTCAGCCAAACAATGGATCGGCTCCATTATGTCTGATCGCAATGCCGCCGTATCCGGTGAGATTGGGCGCAAGGCCAACCTGCTGCCAGTCACCGTGAACGTGAAAAATCTCTCACGACCCGGCAGCGCTCACACTTACAAAATGCAACTCGTTCGTGATCGCTTCCTTTCTCCGCTGCTCCTGCAGATGGCCGTGTTCTCTGCCATTGAAGGAACAGAGCGAACACTGGGTGCTGCAACAGTAAGAATCACTGGAAAAATCGTCATGTCCAGTGGTGATCCCATCCTGGTAGAAAATCAATACGCCGCCGATTTTGGCGCTCCCGTCCAAGCTGCCATTGCCGCCGTGCTACCAGTCAACTTCATTTTTCAGAGCCGTCTTCCCGGCTGGAATCCAGAATCCATGGAGTTCAATATTGAAGCCCGCGAAACTCGCGAAACCTGGCAGTTAGATCGTTTCTATTCGCGCCGCAATTCGTACCGACCCGGTGAGACCGCCCAATTCGATGCTGTCTTCCGCAAAGAAGATGGAACTGAGTTGCGACGTCTGCTTCAGTTTCCGATTCCCGATGGGGCCAGTGCAGGCAACGTGTTCGCGTCGCTTTCCGATGGGGCCACCGCCAATGGTTTCGAAAATCGACTGAACTTTGGAACGGCACCACGCAACCAGGAGCAGGCTAGAAAATTCCTGAAAGCTCAAAGAACGAATAGTTCCGCATGGATTCGTATTTGGCGCGCGGAAATGTCCTACGATGTTTCAGGTGAAGCTATGCCAGCAGTGCCTTCCTCAGTAGCGCTGCTGTTCAACAAAACGCAATCCTCACAAGGAACCGTGCAGCCCGGCCGCCCATCGAAACTGGCTGAGATTGAAATTCCTTTGGGAGAGGTGCTGGGGGCCGTTTCCCGCACGGTGCAGATCGAGATCAAACCATGAATATTTTTCGACTAGCCGCTTTGGCGGTGCTCATCGCCGTGCCTGGAATTTCGGCATCCAGTTCTGCTTGGGAAATGAATAGCTATCAGGATTTCATTAAGGGCGAATTCAAGAACATGGCCCTCAGTCGCGATGGCAAGCTTATGCTAGGGCCGCGGCTGGACACAATTTTCGA
>JAYVXT010000415.1:0-17440 GCA_043785065.1 Bryobacterales bacterium
TTGCATCGAACCATGCAGGGACTTCACGTCGCCGTTCCCGGTTCTTACATAACGTAGGCGCCCGTCAAACACAAACATGGCGGTTGTCTTGTCAAGAGCCCGAACGTCTGCTTTAGCCTCGAGGGACCACTCGATCTTAAGCGCCATGCTGTTTCAGTGGGAAGTCGTCCATCGTCAAACCAAAATCAGCCAACACTTCCTCCATCGGAATCCCCTTGCCGCCATTTTGCGTAAACCATGCCTCCGAGCGCAGAACAGAAGCTTCGTCATCCGCGGTGACCGGCTCGTCGTCAACTGGTGCGGTTGCGAACGCACGATATTGCGGATCGATAAGGAGAAATTCCAAAAAGCGCACGGCCACTATCATTTGGTCAGCGGAGACACGGTCAAGCAACGAGTGCGCATGTTGTAATTCAGGCTTGTCCGTTGTGTTCATCGTTTCTATTCTCCTAAATTAAATAGGGCGAGAGGCTCGCCTATCGACATCTTACCTCATTCAAAAACAAGGTCTCTCGAAGGCGACCCAACCATCAACGATATGCATCCCTGCGATGTTGAACACGATTGATGCAAATCGTATCCTCATCCGGCCGCGCTAATCGCACCCTCCAATCCCCTATCCGCAGCCGGTATTCCGGTGGATCAACTCCCTGGAGTTTCTTGATGTCGCCGACATCGGTGAGAACCAGTCGCCTAATGCCGGCGATGATACGCATACTTGTTGTCCGTTCAAGCCGGTCGAGGTCGCCCTTGGCCCGCGCCGTAAGGACCAAATTTCTCATAAAGGTTCCCGATGATTGGCAATTTCCTCCATGGTGAATCCCAGATCGGTGACGACTTTCTCGAAGGGTATGCCTTCGTTATGCCTAAACCATTCCCTGCTTGCTTCAATGTCCCGTAACTCTTCGTCAGTGACAGGCTCGTCATCAATCTCCGCTGTCGCTAATGCCCGATCTAATGGATCCAACAATACTTCCAGTAACCCAACAACCACAGAGAGCTTCTCGGGAGCCAGACGCTCAATCATTCCATGGGCGTGTTGCTTTTGCTGCTGAGTGATGTCGATATTCACGATGCTATGCTCCGATCCCTTTTACGAGCTTCTACAGTGCCAGTATACGACGAAGATCGTCGTACCCCTAACAACCGGTTTCTTCGGCCTTCTTCGGCAAGTTCTTAGTACCGTAAGGACCAAATTCCTCTGAAGGTTCCCGATGTTGGTAATTTCCTTGTCGCGCACACAGCGGTACTCGGATTTCGCCGCCATTGATGCCATGTTCGAAATCTGGTTCGAAACCCCCGGCCTGCACTACCCCCTCAAAAGCATCGTAACGCCTGAAACGGAACCCAATCTCTCAAGCGTTCGCATTCCAAATGTCCACGTGCCACTTCCAACGGCCATCTTCTTCACGCCAGTACACAACATACTTGACTTCCATCGATGCTGTCTCCATCCGATCGGGCTGCACCTGAATCACCGCCTTGCCGATCTCGACAATATCGTGGCCGGCTTGCAACCAAAAACCTATCCGAAGCCCGGGCAAATAGCGGCAATTTCTACGCCCTGATCCTGTTCTCCGTAGTCGGCCAAAGCCTGATGGCTTGCGCCAATGAGCTGATCATGATCTTCATCGGCATCGAGATTTCCTCCATCGCCAGCTACATCCTGGCCGGCTATCTGCGTGATGATCGCCGCAATAACGAATCGGCCCTGAAGTACTTTTTAATGGGTTCATTCGCAGCGGCATTCCTGCTGTACGGCGTGGGTTGGATTTACGGCATCACCGGTTCCACCAATCTCAGCGAAATTCGCACGGTACTGGCGCAAGGCAATTCCCCGGTCTTCATGGTCGGCGTTTCGGCGGCTCTAATGCTGGCCGGGCTCGCCTTCAAAGTTTCCGCGGCCCCATTCCAAGTCCGGGCCCCAGACGTTTCTCAAGGTGCGCCAACGCCCATCAGCGCCTTCATGAGCGCCGGTCCAAAAGCCGCCGTCTTCGTCGTGATGCTACGCGTGTTCCTGACCTCATTCGATTCCATCGGCAAGCAATGGGAGCCGGTGTTGTGGATCACGTCATTGGCCCCGATGGTGATCGGCAACTTCGCCGCGCTCCAGCAGTGGAACATTAAGCGCATGTTGGCTTACTCGTCTATTGCGCATGCCGGGTACGTTATGGTGGCTGTGACTTCGCATTCGGCCATGGGCGCCTCCGCCGCGATGTTCTACTTGGCGAGCTACTGCCTGATGAACATCGGCGCGTTTGCCGTGGTGACATGGATGGCCCGTAACGGTGAAAAGTATGTCGATGTGGACGACTTCAGTGGCCTCGCGCAGAAGCAGCCGTTCGTGACCGGCATCCTGACGATTCTGATTCTGAGCCTCGTCGGCGTACCGCTAACGGCCGGCTTCTTCGGCAAGTTCCTGGTGTTCAAAGTCGCGATTGACAGCCACCTGATTTGGTTGGCGGTGCTGGGCCTGCTGAACTCGGCTGTGGCGGCGTTTTATTACCTGCGTCTGCTTGTGGTGATGTACTTCCGTGAGCCGCACGCTTCGACTAACAATCTGCCACCGGTGGCGGGACCGTTGCGCTTGGCTATGATTGCGACGGTGCTCGGCACAGTTGTTCTGGGTATCTTCCCTGGGTTGATTACGGGGTTCGCGAATAGCTCGTCCGCGTTGGGTAAATGCTCACTCATGCCGACTGAATAGCGTTGAACTCCCCAAGATTCCTCAAAGCGATGTGGGGGAATAAGGGATGCCCTTCGCGCGCAAGGCTTTCAATTATCTCAAAATTGGCCATTCGCTGAATGCCAAAAAGAATACCAAAACAATACTGACAACCGGACCCAACATCAATAGGAATAATACACCTGGGTAGCCAGCCTCTGTAAGAATTATCCAGCATGGCGCGACAACGAATGGCAGGACAACGAACACACTTAAAAGTGTTAGTTATGTTCCTCAATACCTCAGAAGGAATGCCGCCGCTAATTCTGAAGTCACGTCTTTGCCGGCTCAGTTGGAAACCGCTCCTGCGCCCAGAAGCAGGAACTATTTGTGGACTGTAGGTTTTGCTGTTTCTGGCATGTTGCTTGGCGCGGCTGGTGCATGGTCAATGTTGGCATCCTACCCCTGCCACGCTGGACCCAACTTGGCGGAGGCGTGGGCTCCTTTCCTGAAAAAGTCAAACGTGATTCTATGCGCCGCCACGCCCCTGCATCTGACCTTTGGGCCGGCAGGACACCAAGGCCCGGCGGTTCCAGTTTGGCCCGCGCCCGCCGAAGTTTATCCGGTGTTCCGCAACCATAGGCCGCTTGATCCCGGCGCCAAGTTAGGGATGCTTATTACGGACAATGTCATTGGAGTGGGAACCATGAATGCGGTGGTCGCTGCGGCAAACGTACTCCGCGCGGCCGGAAGTTCTTATCAGATATTGCCGGAACGCGTGGCTCAAAGTTCCTCGTTGCGAACGCGCGACGTTATACTATTCTGCGCGCCCGTGGATAGCGAAGCAATCACCAAAGTGGTGGAACACACGACTTTAACCGTTAGCTATGAACCAACCGTACGAGAGTTCGCGATCCACGACCGGCAATCCGGCCTGTGTCCTCCTTCCCAAGAAGGATGACACAGGCGAATTCACGGAGGTTCATGCATTGTTCACGGTGCTGAATTATCGCGATTCAGAAAAAAGAAGCTGGGGGATGATTGTTTTTTCGAGGATCACTTCGACGGGAACGCAAGGCGCTGCTGAGTTTTTCTCTTCACCAAAATCGGTAGCCGAACTGCGTGGAAAGCTCGACGGCAAAATGCCGACCGCCTATCAAGTTGTAGTGCGCTGCACCTACAGCAACAAACTCTTGCCCGATTATCACTACCATTCTCATAAAATTCTGTAAGAAAGCTGAGTGATTCATCGCGAGGCGGACATTACCTTGTAGGGCGGATCCCAGATCCAGGGAACCACTTGATTTTGGCGGGCCCACTGATCCCACGCATTGGCTAACCGGCGGACGCGATCAGGATGCGCGGCCGCTAGATTATGCATCTCTGAACGATCGGCTTCCATATCGTAAAGCTCCCAGTCCCCTTTCGGATACATAGCGGTTAGTTTCCACTTACCTTCGCGAACCGCACGGCTGCCTTCGTGTTCCCAGAACAACGGTCCATGAGCAACTCTGTGTCCGGCTAGCCTGGGAGCCATGTTCACGCCGGCAATTCCCGCAGCGGACTTTGCGCCGGCCACGCTCGCAAGCGTGGGCAACAGATCAACGAAGTGCCAAGGCTGATTCCCGATGCCGCCTTTCCCTTTTACGCCTCTCGGCCAGTGAGCAATGCAAGGCGTGGAAATGCCGCCTTCATGTGTGTAGTGCTTGTACATGCGCCAAGGCGTGTTGCAAAGATTCGCCCAAGCAGAACCGTAGCTATGATACGTGCCGGGCTGGCCCATTTCGGCAAGCTTGGCGCCAGTGTGCAGAACGTTCGTCGGCCCGCTCGAACCATCGAAGCCAAAGGGGTCCCATTCGGCGCACGCGCCATTGTCGGAACAAAAAAGGATGAGGGTGTTGTCGAGTTCGCCCTTTGACTTCAAGTCGTCCAGCACGCGTCCGATGTTGCGATCCATCTGATCAACCATTGCGGCAAACACGGACATGCGGCGGGCCAAGTCTTTGCGGCGGTCTTCAGGCAAGGTATCCCAAGCTGGGTTCTGCCGCGGCGCCCAGCCGTTCGGCGTGGATACGCGATTCGGCCCCACAACGCTGCGCGGCGTGTTCTCCCAGCGCTTGTCGAGAAGGCCGAGCTTCGTCATTTTCGCAAAGCGCTGTTCCCGTAGGGCATCCCAGCCTTTTTCGTACACCGGCTGATACTTGTCGATGAGTTCTTTTGGCGCGTGCAATGGAAAGTGCGGCGCATTGTAAGCCAAATAAAGGAACCACGGTTTTTCCGTCTTGCGCGCAGTCTCTAGGAATTCGATAGCGTGATCGGTGAGCGCGTCGGTGGCATAGAACTTGCCGTATTGGCGCTTGGGCCGGTCGGCGGGAAGCCGCGTGTACTTCGTGCTATCCCAGAAACTGTCGAAGCCCTGAATCATGCCGTAGAATTCATCGAAACCGCGCGCCACGGGTCCGGGCTGTCCCAAGTGCCACTTGCCGCACATCAGGGTGCTGTATCCGCCTAGTTTCAGCACCTCCGGCAGAAACTGCGCGTCTTCGCTGACCTTGCCTGAGTAACCCGGAAATCCCTCACGCGTGGGTGCGCCCGTCATGTTGCCCATGCCGACTTTGTGCGGATGTTGACCGGTCATGAGTGCGGCGCGCGACGGGCAGCAGCGGGCGTTATTGTACAGCTGGGTGAAGCGCATTCCGTTGGCGGCGAGGCGATCCAGGTTCGGCGTTTCTATCTCGCCGCCGAAGCAGCCGAGGTCGGAGTAGCCGAGATCGTCGGCAAGGATGAGGAGGATGTTCGGGCGTGAGGTGGATGGCTTGGCAATGGCGGGGAGGGCGCAGATAGATCCGAGAAAACTGCGGCGGGAAACGATCATTGCTATAGGCTATCGTAAAAACTGATCCTTAGTTTTTCGTATTGGTTATTTTTGGCATGGCCCCGAGAATTGATCCCCGCCGTCACACAGGAAATTTGCTATCACAGATCATTGGCTTAATTCCGTTTCACTTCAACTCTTTATAAATTAACCACCTCCACCTCTAATACCATGCAGCCCCTTGCCAACCTGCGCCGTCCCTAAGCTAATCTTTAAGCAATTCCGTATCGAATCTATCCGCGAACACGATAGCAAGGCTCATTTAATGTGAGCATGCTCATTTTTGTCTTGACAGTGCGGCAGTTTCAGGTTACTTTATGAGCGTGCTCACTTTGCACAACACATGCGAATCACATCAAACGCGAAAGCCGCAACTCGACAACGCATTCTTGACGCGGCAACGGCTCTTTTCAAGAGCGAGGGTTGGCACAACGCAACCACACGCAGCATCGCCGTCGCGGCTGGAATCGCAACCGGGACGGTGTTCAACTACTTTCCTACCAAGGAATCCATTGCCGCCTCTCTAATTGCCGAAGCATTGGAACGTGCCGAAGGTGACTTTCCAACCGGCCAGCCCCAGGAGCATTCCCTTGAAGCCGACCTCTTCACACTGATCTGGTCGGGGCTCTCGAAACTCCGCGAGTATCGCAGCTTCCTCGCACCAGCCGCCGAGAGCATCTTTAGCCCACTAGCACGTCCGCTGGCTGCCCGTGCGGGCGATGCCATTCGCGTCGGTCACTTGGAAATGATGGAGGCCATCATCGCCTCTCACGGTTTTCCAGGCCCAAGGCCCGCCGTTGCCGTACAACTTTATTGGACCCTCTATTTGGGTGTATTCGCATTCTGGGCAGCCGACGAATCACCCGGCCAAGAGGACACCCTCGCGTTACTGGATCACTCACTTAAACTTTTTGTCTCATCGTTAGGAATGGATCAAGGAAGGGGAACAAATGGACGTCAATAAATTACTAGCAGCGCTTCCCGAAAACGATTTTTCGCCGACGGAAAACGCCGATTTGGCACAGGAGAAGTTGCGGGAAATTTTCGCCGATCTGGCGCCGCGCGCCGTGCCGGTTGGCTCGCTCAACCGCATGTGGACTCTTTCGGAGCTCTCCGCCCAAATTGCCCTGGCATACTTCAGCTTGTGGGTCCGCCAGCGGTTTTCCGATGCCGCAGGCGCCCAGCGTCAAGCAGTGGAAACAAATCTACGAGTGGCTTTGAAGCTGCTCCACAGACTGGCCTATTTGCGCGGAGCGATGACTAAGATCGGCCAAGCCGCCTGCCACCTTCCCGGCCTGCTTCCCAAGCAGGTGGCTGAAACTCTGGATCATCTGCACTTCGATTCACCGCCGATGCACTATCCGTTAATTCGCGAAGTTGTGCGCAACGAATTCGGCAAAAGCGCCGAAGAAATGTTCCAGGGCTTTGAGCAGGAGGCCTTCGCCGCCGCCTCACTTGGCCAGGTCCATCGCGCCCGATTACAATCGGGCGAACCGGTTGCCGTTAAGATTCAATATCCCGGCATTGCGCGAACGATCAATGCCGATTTCCGTAATCTATCCGCCCTTCTGTTCCCCATGAGGTTGGGTAAAGACTGGGAATTCGCCAATGCCCAGTTCGAAGAAATCCGCCGCATGCTCAATCAGGAAGTGGATTACATTCAGGAAGCCGAATCGACACGCCTTGCCCGCGATCTCTTCAGTCCCGAGGATGGCATTGTCGTGCCGCGGGTTTATCCTGAATACTCCGGCAAGCGAGTGTTGACCGCGGAATACATTCAGGGTCTTCATCTTCGGGAATATCTAGCCACGAATCCCACGCAAGATTCGCGCAATGCGTTTGGGACCAAAATTTATATTGCATGGAAACGCATGTACTACGCGTTCATGCCGTATGTGGATCCTCATCCCGGCAACTATCTATTTTTGAGCGACGGGCGTCTTGGCCTCCTCGACTTCGGTTGCGTCTCGCACTACGGTCCTGACGAGCGTGAAATTATGACCCTGGCCGATAAAATGGCGTTTGAGGATTCGTCCCTTGCACCGGAAGTAATCAAGCGCGTTTGCGGTGTGACCGAGGGTGATCCCGCATATCCGGATTATCTTCAAATGATGAATGAATCACGCGATTGGATGATGGAGCCGATGATCAAGCCAGGTCCATTCGATTTTGGAGACCAGGCTCACTTCCAGCGCGGAGTGGATTGGTTTGCGCGCACAATAAGGAAGAAAACAACTCGTGCAAATCCGATGTACGTCTATTGGAATCGCAGCACCTTTGGTATCAAAGCGATGCTATTTAGGCTCGGCGCTCAAGTCGATGTTCATAAGGTAATTCGTCAGGAACGGCGGAAATAAACTTCACGGATCCATCTGATTTTAATCATTTCTTCACCACCTAGTTCGCCTGGATTTAAGCCCACAGCGAGCTAGCAGGCTACCGCTACGCCTGCAAGGCAGTAACAGCCTTCATTCGCCAATTCATTTCCACCGCCCGCGGCGCTTCCATTGAAACCGCGCGGCCAGAGTTATGCCTTTGACTTAGGGGAATGCATCCCTATGCATTGACGCGTTCGTTTTCGAAAAAAGGAGAACACTATGCAAGTCAAAACACTAATCAGTTGCATCGCGGTATGGGAGTTTGCCGGGCAGCGGCGCAAGACATGGGAGCCGCAACCAAACCGAATGCAGCCTGCATTGAATTCAACCAAGCCATTGTCAAAAAGCTGGATACGGGAAGATTGGCGGAAGCGGAACTCTCCCTTTCAGCGGCGTTGTTAACAAGCAAAGAAGGCGACTTCGAGCCATCGTGCCTGGCACTGACGCTGCATAACATGGCTAACGTTCTCGCCTTGACCGGTCGGCTTGCTGAAGCCGAGCTTCTTGCGGAACGATCATTACGGCTGGATTCGCTGGAGAACTCGATGCGATTTCGTCCTCTTCACCTGCTATGGTCAGTTCAGTTCCAACGCGGGGAACGAGGTAAGGCTCGACTAACATTTCAAAAGATGCAAGCATTGCGGCTTCACAATCCACAAGATCGCTCAATGTTTCATGGTGCGGCCGCCACGCAAATGCAAGCGGATGGACGGTACGAAGAAGCGGAACGGGAGTATCTTAAAGCGCTTGCCGCGGCTGAAGAAGCCGGCCGCTTACAAACTGGGGACTTCGCCATTCTGCTTTCTGGTTTAGGGACTTTGCAGCTCTTCCAAGGCCAATATTCGAAGGCGGCCATGACGCTGGACCGGGCGCTTTCCGTCGCAAATTCCTCGAAGGACGCAGTTGCCACGGATCTAATCAAGATACTCTCCGTGCGTGGAGCCATCAGGGCGCGCCAAGCAAATTGGCAGGCGGCGGCGGAAGACTTTAGTTGCGCGGTTTCCATCGCCGATCGCCAAGCACATATTGACCCGGCTGAACTCAAGCTCCTGCTCGGCAATTTTGGATTTGTCCTTGGCAAAGCGCACCGAGGCAAGGAGGCAGGTTCTATCAAAGCGCGGGCCGCGGCCATTCCCGATGTTCCATTAACGAACGCAATGGTTGACTTGAGCGAACTATCCAAGAAAGCAAATCCCACAAGAGGCAAGAAAGCAGATGGCGAAGAATGGAAAAAGTGATCTACTTGATCACGTCCAAGTCCTGGCCATAAAGCACTTCGCCGGTGAAGGTAGAGCGAACCTCAGCTAATAACTGCTCCGGCTTTTCGCTCATGGGCAGTTGATGATAGAGAACCAGCTTTTTTACTCCGGCGCGGGTTGCAATTCGGCCCACATTGGGGCCTGAGGTGTGAAACGCGGCATGATATTTGCGCCATTCCGGGGTCCGGCTAAGGCGCAAGCCCTTTTCGGAATATACTTCGTGCACCAGAATGTCCGCGCCTTTGGCCGCTTCCATGAGACTATCGCTGATGGTCGTATCGCCGGAGATCACAATCACTTTCCCTCCGGCCTCAAAGCGATAGCCATAAGCGTGCTTCCACGAACCGTGATCCACGCGAAAAGCCGTAACGCGCACGGCTTCGTCATGGTAGATTTCGCCCGGACGGACATCCTTCGCCCGGATAACGTAGGCTTGGGCAATGGATGGTTCAAGGCCATGTAGACGGATGCCCATGTCCTGCTTCCAAAGCTTTCATGACGTGAGCCGTCATCGCTCGAAACCCTGGAGGTCCGAACAGCAGCAGTGGCTCCTCGCGCCCGGTCACTGCCGGTGTGAGGATGAAGTCTGGGAGGCCGGCGGTATGGTCGGAATGGAGGTGCTGTCGGAATGAAGGTGCGTGACTAAGCCCCGCGTCAATTGCTTTATTTCGATGCCGGCCGCTTTGGCGCGGCGAACTACTCCGGGCCCGAAATCGACAACGTAAACTCGCTGGCCGGAAATGATCGCGACGGCTGGACCGGAGCGTTCCGGCTCGGGATTTGGCGTGCTTGTGCCGAGCAGAACCACACGAGCATCCTGCGCGAAACTAAGCGCCAGCGGGAATAGGAGAAGCAATATTCGGAGAGGCACGCTTCATCGTCGCTTTTCCGCGTCGCTTTTCCGCTAGAAACTATCCGTTACCGTTCTTGATATTTTAGGAGCTTCATGAAACTCGCCTTTTTCGCTCTCGCTATCGCTGTTGCCCAAGCAGGCAACTTCCGGGCCGCCGCGGTTAAGGTGGACATCACGCCCACCGATACGCAATGGTTGATGGGTTATGCCGCCCGTCGATCCACCGGCATTCACGATCATATCCATCACCGAATTGTTGCGATGGACGACGGCGCGACACAGTTTTTTCTTGTCTCGTCCGAACTTTGCGTTTTCTCCCCGGCGGTTTACGACGAGGTTGCCGCGGATTTGAAACAACAATTGGGCATCGCGCCGGAAAACTTTTGGTGGACTGTCACACACACTCACTCCGCGCCGGAAATGGGCGCGCCCGATGTTTACAACATTCTCTTGAAGGGCCGCTCGGAACATGAATGGAGCCGGTCTTATGCGGCGCTTGTGAACAATAAATTGATCGATGGAATTAAAGAGGCGCGCGGTAAATTGACTCCGGCGAAGTTAGGCATTGGCACGGGCATGGCCAACGCCAATATCAACCGCAGGGCCATGGACATTGATGGCAAGGTGTCTTTAGGGCTCAATCCGGACGGCCCCGCGGATCGCCAAATTGGACTGATCCGGTTGGAACGGTTGGACGGCGGGTTAATTGCGTTGGTGGCCAACTATGCGATGCACGGCACTGTTCTGGGTGGTAAGTGGCTGGAAGTAAGTGGCGACGGGCCGGGCATGGTGAGTGATTACGTGGAAAAGAAACTGGGCGCGCCGATGTTGTACATCAACGGCGCCGCGGGCAACCTGGCGCCGATCTACAGCGTGTATGACACCGCCCGCGCCGGGCATCTTTCGCAATTCGGCGTATTGCTGGGGGACA
This sequence comes from Bryobacterales bacterium, assembly GCA_043785065.1. Classification (GTDB taxonomy): domain Bacteria; phylum Acidobacteriota; class Terriglobia; order Bryobacterales; family Bryobacteraceae; genus JANXSF01. Next base: position 10,962 of record JAYVXT010000415.1, read on the forward strand.
AGATCCTGGCCACCCATCGTGGAATTGCCACAGTGGATGAGCCAGTGAAACTCACAACGCGCGAAAAGGTACTTGAGACGCCAAGGCGTGAGGGTTTGACGTGGGACTCCGTGCTGGCGAAGTATGGGGGGCAGTTTACGAGTGGCACTCCAATGGTTCGGATTCCGGTGCGGTTTCTTAAATTAAACGACCTGGCTATTTGGAGCGCGCCTTTGGAATTGTTCTGTGAAATCGCGATCAATGTGCGCAGCAGGTCTCCGTTCCGAAACACCTTTTATTTTGGCTACGCTAACGGTTGGCTAGGGTATTTGCCAACGGCGCAGGGTTTCAAAGAAGGTGGCTATGAGCCAACCACATCGCTCGTCACAGCGCTGGCCGAGGAGCAACTTCGCTCCATGGTTTCCGCTACTTTAGATGAACTGCGCTAGTGGGCTAAGAGGTCCACCCATGGATTGAGCGCCAAAAACGAAACAGAGAAATAGTACCAAAAATCAACACGAGAGCACCTTTTTGTTATAAAATCTCAGTCACTCGCCTAGAGGGTCTTCAATGAAACGTCTTGCTCTTGTATTTACATTCGCCGCTTTTATGCAGGCGCAAAACACCACTGGTTCGTTGTCGGGCACTGTTCAAGATGCAGCCGGGGCAATGGTCCCCGGAGCCATGGTCACTCTGACAGGCCAAAGCAATGGGTTTGTGCGCACGATTAAGACCAATAAGGAAGGGTTCTTCAATTACCCGGATATTACACCTGCCACTTTTACTTTGAAAGTTGAGGCCGCTGGATTTAAGACGTATTTGAAGACAGGGCTGGAGATTTTCACGGCCGATCATAAGTCGGAAAAAATCACGCTGGCGATTGGGCACTTGAGTGAATCGGTTACTGTTACGGCGGAGACCACTAGCGTGAACCTTGTTACCGGAGAACGGTCAGGCACGCTTACAGGCGATCAACTGGATCAGATCGCGCTGCGTGGCCGGGACATTTTCGATGCGATTAGTTTGATGGCTGGGGTTGTGGACACCACCGACGGCCGCGACGCGCCTGGACCAACCAGCGTGGGCGGCATCTACATTATGGGTGGCCGCAATGATTCGAAGAATGTCACGCTGAATGGCGTCACGATCTTGGACACGGGATCAAACGGCAGCATTCACAGCATGCCTTCCATGGATTCGGTGGGAGAAGTGAAGGTGTTGATGTCCGCTTATTCGGCGGAGAGTGGCCGGAATCCGTCGTCGATCAACATTACGACAAGGGGTGGTTCAAAGCAGTTTCATGGCAGCGCCGGCTATTATGTTCGCAACGAAGCGTTAAACGCAAATGATTTTTTCAATAACAAGGCCGGCCGCAAGCGGACGCCTTATCGCTATAACATCGGCAGTTACTCGATTAGTGGTCCCGTACTGCTTCCTAAGTTGAACAAGGACCGCAACAAGCTGTTCTTCACGTTTACGCAGGAGTTTCAGAAGCAAACGGTACAGTTTGGAAGCAGGCTGATCACGGTGCCTACGGATAGGGAGCGCAACGGTGATTTTTCGCAATCTTATCAGACCAACGGCTCGCTTTGGTCGGTGAACGATCCGCTGGCGAATAAGACGCTTTTCCCGGGCCGCATTGTTCCCCCTTCGCGCTTGACGGCAACGGGGAAAAATATTTTGAAGATTTTCCCAACGCCTAATTACGTGGCTCCCGACAAGGTGAACCTGTATCAATACAATTACTTTGTTTCGGAAGCCGCGCCCTATCCACGGCGGACGGAGAATGCCCGCGTTGATTTTTCGCCGCGTCAAAATTGGCAGATGTCCGCCAACGTATTGCACAATTCCGATAAGCAGGATACTTTGTACGGCATCTGGGTGGATGGTTCGCTGAACTTCCCCATTACACCGATTGTCTTCCAACAACCGGGGAAGACAGCCTCGTTGACATCGACTAACACCATAACGCCCACGATGTTCAATCAAGCGACGATGGCTTTCAGCCGTAACGAGCTGACTTACGGACCGCGCGATACTTCCAAGCTGGATCGCACAAAGTTGGGTATCGATATTGCCCAACGGAATCCCGAATTGAATCCGCTGAATCTGATTCCGAATATGAGTTTCGGAGGCATTGCCAATGCCGCCAATCCTTCGATCAGCGACGGCACGCCCTACTTCAACCAGAACACAATTTTCACGGCTTCGGACAATATCAGCAAGATTATCAGAACGCACTCTGTGAAGTTCGGCATTTATTTTGAACACACGCAGAAGTTGCAAAGCGCCTCGACGCCCGTTCGCGGCACGTTGAATTTTGGCGCCGATGGCAACAATCCGCTGGATTCCAACAATGCCTATGCCAACGCTCTGCTTGGAAACTACTCGCAGTATACGGAAGCGACTGGGCGGCCGAAGGGGAACTTCCTGTTTACCAACACCGAATTCTATCTGCAAGACACATGGCGTGCGAGGAAGAATCTCTCATTGGACTTCGGCGTCAGGTTTTATGTGGATCCGGCGCAGTATGACGCTAATTTGCAATTGGCATCGTTTTCCGCGGCGGCTTACGATCCGGCCAATGCGCCTGTATTGTTGCGGCCAATTCTGGTGAACGGAGTGAAATTCGCACAGGATCCATTGACAGGCAAAAACTACGGCCAAGGGCTGGTGGGCGCGTTTGCACCAGGACACGGAGATCCCGCTAACGGCGATATCATAGGCGGCAAGAATGGCGTACCGCGCGGATTATATTCGGTGAAGCCAATAGTGGCCGCGCCTCGTTTTGGATTTTCCTGGGATCCCACGGGTGGACAAATGATGTCGATTAGCGGCGGATGCGGCGTTTACTATGACCGCATTCAGGGAAACCCTGTAATGGGACAGATCAGCAATCCGCCGACGGTGTTTTCGCCCACGCAATACTACGGCACCTTCGCCGATATCAAGGATACGGCCAGCGCGGGGTTCCTTGCGCCATCGGGCAGCGTCAGTTCCCTTGCAACGCCGGGTCATCAACAGACAATCTACAATTACAACTTGAATATTGAGCGCCAGATCAAGAAGGCGTTTATGCAAATCAGCTATGCCGGCATGCTGGCGCGGCATCAATTGTGGCAGCGGAACATCAACCCGGTTCCGCTGGGGGCGAGTTTCCTGAATATCAATCCACAGAATCGAGATTTGTCGACGACCGGAAATGTGCTACCTCCAAACTTCCTGCGTCCTTATCAGGGCTTCGGCGATATTCTTATGTACGAATTCGCCAACTCCTCTAATTACAATTCGCTGCAAATGACCTTCCGGCAGCGCATGGGTAAGGGATTCAACATTGGGGCGAACTACACTTTCAGTAAGGCTCTGGATTCCAGCGACAGTTACGGCCAGCAAGTGGACGCGTTTTTGCCTACTAAGTCGCGTAACTACGGACCTGCCGGATTTAACCGAGCTCATGTGTTTAACACTAACTTCTACTGGACGCTGCCGAGGCTTTCGCGGAACGTTTCTTTTGCGTTGGCGCGTTGGGTGGCCAACAACTGGACCATTTCGAGTGTGCTGCGGTTTAACACAGGGGGGCCGTTCACGCCTGGGTATTCAACGTTGAACGGGATTGCTACCCCGACCGGATCGGCTTCGGCTTCGGCCAGAGTGCAAGTAGTTGACCCATCCGCCCCCTATGCCACGCGTTTTTCACCACCGCCCCAGCCTGCCGGACAGGGCAATGTAGCATGGTCCACAACCAGTACAGCTCCGCAATTGGGCAACCTGGGGAAGAACACGATGACCGGGCCAGGCACGTCCAACGCTGACTTCAATTTGTCGCGTGATTTGAAGTTTAGCGAGCGGTTAAAAGGGCAGTTGCGGTTTGAGGCTTACAACGCTTTGAATCAGACGCAGTTCACGAGTTTGGATACAACGTTACGATTCAATAATACGACCGGGGAGATGTACAACACGTTGTTTAATACTCCGACGGCGGCCCGTCCGGCGCGGCGTATTCAACTTGCGTTGAGGATCAATTTCTAAACGTCGGGATTGAGATCAAAGGACTGCTCCGTTACGGTCACGACTGTAAGAAACCCTGAACAGTGATTCGTTTTGGTAGATTGGTTTTGATACTACCTCGTATAACAGTCCTTGTCTTGCTTGCTGCGGGGCTTTCCGCGCAAGCAACTCTGGTTGCCGTTCGGATTGAAGTGAAATCCAAAGCTGGGTCCGCTGTTGTTGGAGCACGAGTGATTTTAAGCGGCCTCGTTCTCGCGCAGACAGGTGATGACGGCGTGGCCCATGCGGCAATCCCTCCTGGTAAAGCTCAGCTCACAGTTTCAAAAGAAGGCTTTGCGCCGGTAACTACTTCCTTGCTTGTGGAAGAAGACCGGGAACAGCGAGTGGAGGTGGAGTTGACGCCGCTCGAAGAGGTCAAGGAAGAGATTACCGTATCGGCCACGCGCACCGATACCAGATTGCAGGATTCACCCACGCGAGTGGAGGTGCTGGGGCGGGAAGAAATCGAAGAGAAGATGCTGATGACTCCCGGCGACATCAGCATGATGCTGAACGAAATGGGCGGGATGCGCGTACAGACGACGTCGCCATCGTTGGGTGCGGCGAGCGTACGGATCCAAGGGATGAGCGGGCGCTACACGCGGTTTCTTTCCGATGGACTGCCTTTGTTTGGCCAGCAAGGCGATGGGTTGGGGATTCTGCAAACACCTCCCACTGACCTTGAGCAGGTTGAAGTGATTAAAGGCGCATCGTCGGCGCTGTATGGGGCGGGTGCAATGGCGGGGGTGGTGAACTTAATTTCGCGGCGGCCCAAGGATGTGCCGGTTCATGAATTCCTGTTCAATCGCTCCACGCTTGGCGCGACTGATATTTCGGGGTTTCTTGCCTCGAAGTTGTCTCCACGTTGGGGCGCATCTTTGCTTGGAAGTGGCGATTGGCAATCGCGAAAGGACATAGACGCTGATGGCTGGTCGGACTTGGCGGGTTACAACCGTGGCGTGGTCAGACCTCGGCTGTTTTGGAATGGCTCAGGGAATCAAACTGCGTCCTTGACGGGTGGGATCACCTACGAGGACAGGATTGGTGGAACTATGCCGGGCACGGTGCTTGCGGCCACGGGCGCGCCGTACGTTGAGGCATTGAATACGCGCCGCTATGATTTAGGCGGTACCTTTCAAGCGCTAATAGACAGCCGGATTGTGGTTACTGCGCGCATGGCTGCGTCGCAAGCGAATTACGATCACCGGTTCGGTGAAATTGTCGAAAATGAGTCGCACAGCATGCTTTTTGGCGAGCTGGCGGCGAGGGGAACCGTGGGCAGGCAAACGTGGGTAATTGGCGCGGCGGCTGAGAGGGAGACTTTCACTCCGCACGATGTGCCTCGATTTGCGTATCAATACGCAACCCCTGGACTGTTCTTGCAAGACGACATTGTAGTGGCTCCGTGGCTGTCTGTATCGGCCAGCGCGAGGCTTGATTTTCATAGCAGGTACGGAGCGTTTTTCAGTCCACGGTTGAGCGGGTTGTGGCGCTGGCATGGGTGGACCAGCCGCGCATACGGAGGGCAGAGTTTCTTTGCGCCTACGCCATTAACAGAGCAGACTGGCGCGGCGGGCTTATTCCGGTTGAACATGCCTTCGCCGCTTGTGGCGGAGCGAGGGCGGAGTGGGTCCATCGACATCGGGCGCACCGTGGGGCCTGTATCGGTTACGGCGGCATTCTTTGCTTCCACCGTTCGGAGTCCGATTCATGTAAGCCGGGATACCCGGTATGAGATCACAAATTCGGCGGAGCCTTTGCGCAATACGGGGTTGGAATTATTGGGCACGTTACGCAAGCCGCATGTTTCAGCGACGGCTTCCTATACATATGTCCGGGCGCGTGAAGTGGATTTGGCAAGAGTTGTAGATGCGCCATTGACTCCGCGGCATAGCATTGGACTAACGGGCATGTGGGAAAAGGAAAACTACGGACGGATCGGTGTGGAATGTTATTACACGGGGCAACAACGGCTTGAGCAGAATCCCTACCGGACGAACTCGAAACCATACGTTAGTGTTGGTTTGCTAGTGGAGCGGAAGTTGGGGCCAATCCGCGTTTTCTGGAATGCTGAGAACCTGAGCGATGCCCGGCAAACGCGGTGGAATCCGTTGCTTCGTCCCGATCGGGCGGTGGATGGCCGGTGGAACGTGGATGCCTGGGCGCCACTTGAGGGGCGGGTTTTCAATGGGGGTGTGCGTTGGCGGTTTTGACCAAAAACGTGCAGGCAAACGAGTTAGCTCGCGCTCGCTTGCCGCAACTCCGCAATCTTATTTGAAAAATTCGATTTCCACAATATGTCCACAAACGAGGGTGCTACAATCATCCCGTGGCCAGCCTTGTTGCATCACAAACCTGGAGCCGGGCTCAGGTGTTGCGTTTGATTAACATTACGGAGCGGCGGCTTGCGGCGTGGGAGAAACAGGGTTTGGTGGAGCCGCGCGAGACGTATG
>JAYVXT010000416.1:0-5735 GCA_043785065.1 Bryobacterales bacterium
AGAGTGATATCGAATTGGCTTAAGCCGGGCCCGTGGAGAGCCCCGCGACCGAGGTTACCGAAGGTTCCGGGCCTTGGCGTCGAGAAGGCCGCCGGATTCAAAACAAAGCGGCGATCCCCAGTGCTGAGGTACGGATCCACACCGGCAACAGCATCGGGGAAGCGCACATCGCGCGAGTTGCCGCCGCCGGGGACGTTGATAACCGGAACGGTTACTGGAGCGCCGTTTACCAAAATAGGAGCGTTTACGATTGTACCGTTGCGCGTGTCCTGGTAAACGACATCCGGGCGAGTGATGCGAACATCGATCGGCAAGCCGGTGCGGGCATTGACGATGCCGCCCACTTGCCATCCACCGAGGATCAGATCAGAGGCGCGGTTCATGCTGCGGCCGAACTGGTGGCTGCGGCCGAAAGGCAGTTCATACAAAGCCGAAATGTTGGCGGAATGCCGCACGTCGAATGTGTTGTTGCCTCGATCAGCCTTGAAGTTGTAGGGATTCGTGGCGGTATTGGCTTCGTTCGATCCGCCGCTGTTGCCGATTGAGTGGCCATAGGTCCATTGAGCGCCGAGTGTGAGGCCCTTGCTGAAGCGGCGATTCAAAGTAGTCTGCAGGGAATCGTAGTGATCGGTACCGCCGGTGGTCTTATAGTCAATCTCCCCGAAGCGGGTTCCAAATTCGCGAACGACAGTACCCGCGCCCGTAGCGGCGTTCATGGTCACGCCCGTTACTTTGTTGGCAATGCTACGCAAGAACAGGTTGCGGCCTTGGCTGCCCACGTAAGCCACTTGTAGAATGGCCCCGCCGGCGAGTTGTTGTTGAATCGAAGCGGTGTAGGAAAGAATTTTTTCCGGAACGCGGTAGCCAGGGGCATATGCACGCACACCTATGCCAGTTGCCGTATTGATGTTGAAGTTCTTGATGACGCTGAGGGCGTCAATCGGGTAACGGCCGGCGGCGCTCGTGCTGACGCGGTCGCTTTCAATTGGCTGAATCAGATCTTCGCCTTGGCCAGGACCGTAGTAGTACCCGGAACCGATGCGTAGCACGGTCTTACCTTTCATCGAAGTGGGTGACCAACTGATGCCTAGGCGGGGTCCAAAATTTAACTTCGATGATTGATAGAAATCACGGCTGCCAGGGGCGTCCAACGTACCGGTGACGATGTTATAGAGCACAACCAGATTACGATCCTCGCGCATGGGAGTGTAGTATTCGTAGCGTAGGCCGTAGCTGATCGTTAGGTTGGGACGAAGGCGGTATTCGTCTTGAGCGAAGAGGCTGAACATCTCTGTCTTGCCGAGGCGATTGCCGGTTGCACCATTATTAAAGGGGCTCGGAGCGCTAACGTCTCCATTTACCGAGATTGTTGGCGTGTTGGCCAGAAATGCGTTGAGATTGCTGAAAGCGTATGTGACGCCGCCGAGGCGGTCGGTGTAAAGGCGCACTTGACGGAATTCGCCACCAAACTTAAGGGTGTGATTGCCTTTCACCCAGCTTAAGTTATCGACGTAGCTGAGCGAGTAATTGGTATATGGCTGGCCTCGGCCGTTGGTTGCGCTGTTTGCGCGAACTTGTCCGGAAGGAATAGAAACACCGGCGCTTGCGCCTTGACCGCCGATGCCAACCAGCACATTCGCGCCGGTGATGTTGAGGGTAACGCCGCTGAGGTCAATGGCATTAACCGTGGGAGCGATACCGTTGGTGCGAGTCTTAGGACCGTTGTAGCCAAATTTCGCTTCATTGATTACGGTGGGAGTGAGGACGCGTTGCCAGTTGAGTACCCCGTTCTGAGCAAGCGCTTTTTGCAAAAATGCGCTGCCGGAAACGTCGAAGGGAGCAGTGGAGTTTCCGTCGTCGCGGAACCAGCGAACATAGAAAGAGTTCTTGTCGCTTTGACGATAATCGATTCGAACACTGCCCGAGTTTTCGTTCACGATCGAGCGTCCGTCCAGAAGAGCCAGGTCAAAATCCGGGTTGCTGGAGGCGCCGAGGTTGCCGTTCGGGAAGGCTCCAAACAAGGGCTTCACCGCGGAATCGACGCAACGAGCAGTGGACCCGGTTACGCAGATGGGCAGTTTACGGACGGCGACGCTAGGAGTTTGACCAACCAGCGGGAAACCGGCGCGCTGGCGAAGGCCTTCGTAATGGCCGAAGAAGAACAACTTGTCTTTGATGATGGAACCGCCCAGGGAGCCGCCGAATTGATTCAGGCGCAGAGGGGATTTGTTTAGGCCATCGAAAAAGTTGCGCGCGTCCAGTTCGTTGTTGCGAAGATACTCAAACACGCTGCAGTGGTAAGCATTGCCGCCGGACTTAGTAATGATGGTGATCTGTCCCCCGGTGCCCGTGCCGTATTCAGCGGGATAATTACTCGATTCCACGCGGAATTCCTGCACGGTTTCCAGGCTGGCTTGCAAGCGGAAGGACGAAGAGATTTGGCCGTTCAAATTACCGGGGGAGGCGTCAATAATGGAAGAAGCTTCCACGCCATCGAACCGTACAGCGTTTTGCTGATTGGCGCGGCCGGAAAAGCGAATGTTATCGTAAGAGCCGCCGCCAGCGGTTTGTGCGCCGGGGGCAAGCAAATACAGTTGCGAAATCTGGCGCCCGTTGATAGGCATCTGCGCCACTTCGCGAGCGTTGATATTTGCGCCCACAGAGGCCGAACTGGTGTCGATCACCGCAAGTTCACCGGCGGACACTACAATTTCCGTGGAAACGGAAGTGAGTTGCATCGTGATGTTCAGGTTGCGTTCCTGGCCCACTGCGAGGTTGACGCCTTGGAAAGAAGCATCTCTCATTCCGGCGTGGGAAGCGGTAACCGTATAAGTGGAGGGGCTCAAGTTAGGGACAGAAAACAAGCCCTGCTCGTTTGTAGAAACGGAGCGTTCGGCGCCAGTCTTCTCATTCCGGGTTTTTATGGTTGTGCCCAGGATCATGGAGCCGGTTGAGTCGGCTACTGAGCCGGCAAGGCGGCTCTGGTCGAGCTGCGCTAGAGCCAAGGTAGTAAAGACGAGACAAAGTCCTATAGTTTTCATTCAGCCGCAATGGTACCAACCGAATATTGATACGATGTTACAGAAATATGACAACAGCGCTACAAAGTCTAGAATAATGTTACGGTTGCGTTACTCCAGCAAGAAGGTTTGCACGAATGTAGCCAAACTGTAACGTTAAAATAAGGGAAAAATGAACGAATCCGGGTTGCGTTACGTTTCATCCAAGTGGGCGGCTGAGCAGAAATGCTAGCCGGTTTGTCCTCCAAGTTGGAGGCGTTATGTTAATTACACTACTGCTGTTCGGAGTGACGGTATCGTTGGCAGCGATATTAATCTTACCGTCACTGCATCGCATCGGGCCTACGGAAGTTGGCCTGGTAACGCGCCGGTTCTCGGCGAAGCAACTTAAAGAAGACAACCCGTTAGCCTTCGAAGGAGAGGCCGGCTATCAGGCGGAACTGCTGATGCCCGGGCTCCGTTTCAAGCCCTGGATTGTCTACGCGGTGGAAAAGCATCCTTGGGTGCAAATCCCTGCCGGGCAAATTGGCGTAGTAATTGCGCAAGTGGGCCAACCCTTACCGACGGGTGCGAAGTCGGGTTTGTATAAGCCGGAGTTTGGCCAATTCACCGATCTGCAAACGTTCATCAAGCACGGAGGGCAGAAGGGTGTTCAGCGGCCCGTGCTGGGTCCCGGTACGACGTTGCCGATGCATCCAGTGGCGTTCATGGTAATTTCGCGCGACCGTGTATTCGGCGTGCCGATCATGCCTGAACTGTCAGGGGCGCAGGTCAAACTGACGGCGCATTCGTTTAATCTGACGCCAGCCGACTTAGAGGTGGTGCGCATACAGCGTGGTCCGGAAGATAGGACGGACGTGATTGGAATTGTAACCACGCTTGAAGGCAATCCGCTGGAATCGGGCGACATCGCCAGCCGCCTTGGTCAATACGTGGATGTGGCGGAAATGGAGAAAAAGGAGGCTACCGACGCGGAGTTGATTGACCGCATTCTTGGGAACAAGAACGAGCTGCATAATAACTACCAGAATTTCCAGGCGTTCCTTGACGCAGGGGGACGCATCGGGCTGCAGCACGATCCACTGCTGTATGGCGCCTATACGGTGAATCCTTTCCTGGTGCGCATTGAACGTGTGCCGATGCTGGTGGTGGAGCAAGGCCAAGTGGCGGTAATCAAAGCTTATGTTGGATTGACGCCCGCTGATACGTCGGGTGCGGCATTCAAGTTCGGCAGTTTGGTGCGGCCCGGACATCGCGGTATTTGGCAGGAACCGTTGCGGACGGGTAAGTATGCGATTAACACTTACTGCTACAAAGCAGAGTTAGTGCCGACGGCTATCCTGACACTGAACTGGGCGGACCGTGTATCCACGGCGCATAACTTGGATGCTAAGCTGGAGCAGATCGTAGCCAAGAGTACCGAGGGCTTTGTATTCCGGCTGGATCTTCAGGTTCAGATTCATGTGCCCGATACTCGCGCTCCGCGTGTGATTTCGACGGTAGGCACGATGAGCAACCTTGTAAATGAAGTGCTGCAGGCGGCGGTGGGCAACCATTTCCGCGATACGCTGCAGAGCATGCCGGCAGTGAAGTTCATCGAGACGCGGCAAGATGTGCAGCGCCAGGCGTTTGAAAATATTCGCAATCAACTCGAAACTTATAATGTGGAGACGTTGGGCGTCTATGTGCAGGATGTGATTCTGCCGGTGGACCTAGTGAAGGTGCTGACGGAGCGTGAAATCGCCAAGCAGGAAATCGCGACTTTCGAGCAGCAGAAACAAGCGCAAATGCAGCGCATTGAGACGGAACAGGCTAGGGGCACGGCGGATATGCAGGCCGAGCTCGCGAAGTCGAAGGTGGGGGTGAGTATCAAGAGCAACAACTCGGCGGCGCGAAAGGCGGAGGCGGATGGCGAGTCGTATTACATCAGCGAGACGGGCCGGGCGAAAGGCGCTGAGGTAAAGGCGATTGGTTTGGCGAAGGCGGAAGCGTATGATGCGCAGGTGAAGGCGTTCGGCGCGAATGCCACGGCGTTTGTGAATGTGGTGGATGCGTTGGCGAAGAGTGGCGTGCCCATTGTGCCGGAGATTCTGGTGACCGGAAGTGGCGGTGGCGGAATCGATGGAGTGGCCGCGACGTTGATGCGGTACTTGGGTGAGCGGGGCGGTAAGGCGGCGTAGTTGGTGAGGGGCGAGCTTCGCCTCGCCTCTCTTTTATTGGAGCTTGATGCTGTTGACGGGGTCGTGAACGCCGGTTGACGGATTGGCTCCGGGCTTTCCGTTGCGCATGTGCATTTTGCGGAGTTTTTCGGCGCGGCCCTGGCGTTAATAATTTCGATATCGCCGTCCTTAAGAATTTCGCTATTCGCGAGCCGATGAAGTTGCAGTTGCGGTGTGAACTTTACAACGCGTTCAATCATACGCAGTTCAGCGCCTTTGACACAGCGGCGCGTTTCGATGCACAGGGGCGGCAGGTGAATACGCGCTTCGGGGAATTTACGACGGCGCGATTGCCGAGGCAAATTCAGTTTGCGCTACGCTTCTTCTTCTAGAAGATCATCTTGAGGCCCAAAGACAGCACACGGCCCGGTCCTGCCGCGTTCACGGCCCCGAATCCTCCGGTGGGATTGCCGGCATTGTCCAGCCGCACACTGGTATTAATTCCCGTAAAGTTGGTGTGGTTGAACACATTGAACGATTCGGCACGGAACTGCAT
>JAYVXT010000417.1:0-5727 GCA_043785065.1 Bryobacterales bacterium
GGTTCGCTCCGCTGCTGTTCAGTCGTTACGAATTCACGAATTACTTGTTGAATCACCGTACGAATGTCCGCTAGCGGATTATTTGGAGCATCTGTTGAATCCATCTATTCCTCCTTATTTCACAAATAGAGCGTCGATTTCCAAGCTGATTGAATCCTTCACTTGCTGGCTTTCATCGCTCAGGTATTGGAAAACCAGGTTCTTGTAAATTTGTTTCTTAAGCGTTTGCGATTCTATCCCCAGCGCAAGAAGCTTGGACGCCTCGTCAATGGCCGCTGAAAAATCGCCTATGTCGAATTCGTCAAGCCCGGATACATGCACCGAAAGATTGTCTTCCCTGGCCGCCTGAATCGCCGTCAGCGTTCGCCGCATTAAATCTTTCACGGCGTCCCCGTAGGCCCGCAATACTTCCTGAGTAATGGCGAAATCCATCTGCTTGCTCAATCCGGAAATCGGCCGGCTCCCCGCTTGCCCGGCTTGCGAAAGCAAATAGCAAACGCGATAAATCTCCTCCTTCAGACGGTTCAGATTGTCCGATGCAATTTGGTAAACCCGCCCTTCCGGCTCCGCCCAACCAAACCTGTCCTGCGGCGAAAGCTGAATGTAGTAGCTTTCTCCCACGATCTGGTTCCATTCGCGGTCACTATAAATCACTGGCGTTGCGAATAGCCCCATGGTCAACGCCCACGAAAGCGCATTCGATTTATTGAAATGCTCCATTTGCAGCGAACCGGCTTTGTTCATTAACCACATGCCGTCGGAAATCCGCAGATCCAAAAGGGGAACCTTGTTTAACTTCGCGAATCCGTGCAATCCTTCGGCAACCAGTGAAGGGTGCTGCTCCTTGCCCGCATGGTCCCTCTTTTGATAAATCTGAAAGGTAGTGCGATCCAGATACATCCATCGCGTTTCCACGAATGGATCCGATTCCGCGGACTCGTGCTTCCAATGATTGGTGCGGATAACCACCCAATCAAAATTGCCGTAACTGTCCTTGCCCCAATTGATGATGTCCTCGGGCGTGTAGTTCACCAAATAGGCGCGCGATGCTCCCAGTAGATCTTCCTCCGCCCGGTTTGCCGCCTGTTGTTCGCTGTGCGGAAAGTCCACCAGAACGTAGCTGCTGCCGTTAATTAAGGTGTTCACGAATGTCTTTCGGAAAAAATCCGTGAAATTCGTCCCTTTTAAGTCGCAATCTTCGATAAAATCATTGAAGAACCCTCGCCCCACTTCATTGGGGCCTTCGATCGCTACTACCGGCTCGCGCCGGAACAGAGTCGCTGCGTACCAATCGATGATCGAGCCCATGTAATTTTCGTAGAACACGCGGCTAAGACGTTCCCAATACACATCGGCCGGCTCCTTTTGACGACGCACCAGATAGTTTCCCGCCCGCGCTTTGAACTGTTCACCACCTGTGTACAGATCGCCATATTGTTCCCACATCGCCTTCCGGGCAACGTACTCCGGATGTTCACGTTCAATCGCTTTCACGCCGTTCTCCTTCGAAATAAATGAGGCAGGCTTTTGGCCTGCCCAGACTTCGCTCAATCCTTCTCAGTACTCGTGCAATCGTGTGCAGTTGCTCGGCTGAGCCGAGCCCTACTCGCTAGATCAATCGCTGATTGCGAGGCCCCACCATATTCTTTCCCTGCGCCTCTTGCCAGATCAAATATCCCAACGCGTCCGATAAGTGCGTTCGTTTCGGATCGCTCATCTTATCGATCATGGTCGAGTCTTTCTGATACGTCACTTCTTCCAAATCCTTGATCAATTCAACGCACTTCGGGTTAATAAACAAGCGACTCTCTCCCGAGGCCGCTCTTAATTTCGCATTCACCAGTCCAACCCTTTCCCGCACTCGTGGGTTAGCTTTTTGCACCAGAAAATGCACCGGATCGATTCCCTCTCGCTTGAAGATCGCCTGGATCACCTTGTAATCCGATGTTCCGGAACTGGTCTGCATCGTCGCCCCTGCCGCATCCCCGTAGATGTTCAACCCGCCCGGGTGATCCCCATAACGATTCAAAAATTCTTGGCAAGCATCTTCTGTCGATGCCCTCGTCAAAAGGATTTCATCCACCACGTGAATCTCCGATCCACGAATCTGCGCCACTATCGAACACATCGGGTCGATATTAAAATCAAGCGCCCAATACAACGGCAACCTTCTATGCACGGGCAACGCCTTAATGTTTACGTTCCTGTCAAAGCTGCTATACACTGAATCGCAAGCGATGTTCAGATAATTTCCTAAAACCTCTTGCGAATAAAATCGTTCATCGTAACTATTCTTCAAGCGATCGTAAAAATCCGGAATCTGATCCAAAATGTGCCGGTTCTCAAAGGCCTTTGCCCGAATCACCTCATACCCGCTCACTGGGTCGGAAATAAATTTCTTATACACCCAGTCGAATCCCTTCGGCGTCCACACGCCAAACCCACAAAGCTGGCTCGCCTTTGGATCCCGCAACCTGCCTTCCAATCTAAGCCACGCCTCCGGCTGGCAGTAGGATAATTCGTCCACTCCAAACCAAGCCAAGTTAGTGCCGCGAAGCCGTTCAAATTCGTCTAATGATCGCAACAATATCTTCGACCCCGTATCCGTCATCGTGATGAAAAATTCGCTTTTATTCAACTCGAAGGGAACACCGTTCTCCAGTAGAACCTCGCTCATTTGCGCCAGCGTCGCATCTCTCAACATCGGATAAGTCGGCGCCCCCACTAATCCCAGCCTTCCCGCATTGACGTAACTTAAACGAATTGCTTCTTGCACCAAAGCTTGGCTCTTGCCCGATCCTATGGGTCCGGAAAATCCCTTGAAACGCGCCTTGGACCCATGGAAAAGCCGTTGTGAGGGAAGACTTTTGTAGAAAATCTGTCTTTCTATGAATCCGGTTTTTCCTCGTCCCGTTCTTCCACCCATCGAACTTCGATCTCCCTCGGCATATCGCCCCCTATTTCCGCCTGCCACTGCAACAGTCTGATCATGTCCGCAACGGACATCTTGAAATCGTCCTTTTCCAACTCCTTGGTAACTCGCTCTAACAACAGCCCTAGCACTTCCTTGCCATCCAGCTTCGTCTTAGTTTCTTCTTTCGTTTTGCTTTTAGGCTTGGTCTGATTTTCTTTCACAAACTTCATCTCCCATCGCCTTCGGTTTAACTCGCCGTCAATCTCTTACCGCACCTATAAACTAACAGGCGAGGCTTTCAGCTTCGAAAACCGAAACTTCTTAAGTGATTGAAAAAGAATGAAATCGAGTTACGCAACGATATGTGACCCACTGATTCTTCTCCTCAAAAACTTGGTCTCTCCCATTCCTTTTCCCGAATCGACATCCCAATACACCCCATTCCCGTCGGCCCTGAATTGTGATAGCATCCATACCCTAAGTAGTAAGCAGCCGGTTATAAAACTGGCCTGAACGTTTGCGCGAAAAGGAGTGCATCCGTATGAAGGTTTACGAAAGCAAGGACATTCGCAATGTGGGTTTAGTGGGCCACCTCCATTGCGGTAAGACATCGCTCACCGCTGGAATGCTGTTCGCCTCGGGGGCAACGAACAGACTGACGCGAGTCGATGAAGGCAACACCGTCACCGACTACGACGAAGAAGAAACCGCCCGTAAGATAACTATCTCAACGGGGCTTGCCGCCATTGAGTGGCAAAAACAGAAAATCAATCTTCTCGATACTCCCGGATTCAATATCTTCATCAATGAAACCAAGGCTTCCCTGGTTGCCGCCGACGCGGCTATCATCGTGGTCGACGGTGTCGCTGGTGTGGAAGTCCAAACAGAGAAGGTTTGGAGCTTTGCCGAAGAGTTCGGTCTCACCCGTGCTTTTCTCATCAATAAGCTGGATCGTGAACGCGCCAGCTTTGAGCGAACTCTCGAAAGTATTCACTCCACGTTCGGCCGCTCCGCTGTCCCAATTCAACTACCCATCGGTTCCGAACGTGATTTCAAAGGCGTCATTGATCTGGTCACCATGAAAGCGTACACTTACACGCCCGATGGCAACGGCAAAGGCGTAGAATGTGAAATCCCAGCGGACATGAAAGAGGCCGCCACCGCTGCCCACGAAGTTCTGGTCGAAGCCGCGGCCGAAGGCGACGACGAACTACTCGAAGAATTCTTCTCCGAAGGAACTCTCCCTATCGATCACATCGTCAGGGGAATTCAAGAAGGTATCCGTGAAAAGAGGCTCGTTCCCGTTCTGTGCGCTTCTGGACTTCATAACATCGCTACAGACCGCATCCTCGATTTCATCTCCGAAATTTTTCCCTCGCCCCTTGAAAAGGGCTCCGTCAACGGCAGGAAGATTACAGATTTAGAGCATCCCGCCGTCTTCATATATAAAACCATGGCCGACCCTTTCGCCGGCCGCGTCAACTACTTCAAGGTAATGTCGGGAGTGGTCAAAAACGACTCACACTTGGTCAATGCCGCCACCGGAACCGATGAGCGTCTCGCCCACATCGGCGTCATGTCCGGCAAGACCATCCAACCCGTAACCGAACTCCACGCTGGCGATCTCGGCGCGGTCGCAAAGCTGAAAGACACGGTAACCGGCCACACCTTGTACGAAAAATCCCACGCCATCGCCTATGAGCCCGTGGTGCTCCCCGAACCCTCCATCGCCTTCGCCATTCAAGCCAAAACCCGTCAGGACGAAGATCGCGTCGGAGCCGCGATTCACAAGATCATGGAAGAGGATCTCTCTCTCCGCTTCGGCCGCGACCCGCAAACCAAAGAGTTTCTTCTCAGCGGCTGCGGACAACAGCACATTGAAATCATCGTCAGCCGCTTGAAGAAGCGCTACCAGGTTGACGTCGCCCTCCACTCGCCAAAAATCCCCTACCGCGAAACAATCAGAGGCTCGGCCGACGTCCAAGGCCGTCACAAGAAACAAACCGGCGGGCATGGTCAATTCGGCGATTGCTGGATCAGGATGACTCCGCTCGAACGCGGCAAGGGTTTTGAATTCGCCAACGAAACTTTCGGCGGTTCTATCCCTAGAAATTTCATTCCAGCCATCGAAAAAGGAATCGTCGAAGCCTCCCAAAGCGGTTCTTTAGCAGGCTGCCCCATGGTCGATTTCAAGGTGGCCGTCTACGATGGAAGCTATCATGATGTCGATAGCTCCGAGATGAGCTTCAAAATGGCCGCCCGCAAAGCATTCAGAGCAGCGGTGGCGGCGGCCAAGCCCGTGCTGCTTGAACCCATCATGAAGGTGGAAGTCCAAGCCCCAGTGGAATACGCAGGCGATGTAATGGGCGACATGAACGGCCGCCGCGGACGCGTAGCCGGTATGGATACCAAAGGCGTCACGCAAATAGTGAAAGCAATGGTTCCCATGGCCGAAATGCTCACCTATCAAAACGACCTGACCTCAATGACCCAAGGCCGCGCCACCTTCTCCATGGAATTCGATCATTACGATTACGTCCCCGGACTCCAAGCCGAAAAAATCATCGCCGCCGCCAAAGCCGGCCGCGAAGGCCAGGAGGAAGAAGAAGAATAACGAAGTAAAGGGGATTTGAGTTTCTACATTTAAGAAATCAAGAAGTATCCTTAGCACTCAGGAAAATGTGTACAGTGGGGCGGACCGCCTGGTCTGCGGAGGGCCCCCTGGCCCGACTCTTCAGGAACCGGAAACAACTTCGAAGCAACAATACTATTCAGGTTCCCATGGCAATTGGTAGCAAGCGTTTACCCAAGCT
>JAYVXT010000418.1:0-5723 GCA_043785065.1 Bryobacterales bacterium
CTACCAGTCCGCCTGAAAGCGATAAATCCAAACTCCGATTATGAGAAAAAGCCGCAATAGAATAAAGTCTGCTAACCTCTAAAAATCTATTGACAAAGGCTAGGGAGTCCCGATTCCCATCGGGGTTAGTCGACGGGTCCTAAGTCAACAGTGTTAACGCCAACTGGGTCCATTAAACGTGGCCCAAGTTGCCGCGCCGTTGTCTCCTGAATTCCCAAATCCCCCCGCGCCTGCCAGAAGCTTGACAGCGCCGGTGGCAGCTTTCAACCGATAAATCCGGTTATTCAAATCGCCGGCGATGTAAACAATTCCATTGCCGGCAACCACTCAGCTCGGTGGCATTCCGCTCTTGGTAGCGTCCGGACCGGGTCCTGGAAATGGGACCAGCCGCTTCCCGAAACCGAACACACGCACTGCGGATTGCAAGTTACTTTCCCGCACCGAAAAGTTCCGGTAGTCGACTACGCAAAAGACGCAATTATTGGGGACCGTTGAGTTGCGCGAGTTGCGCATTGATCGCTTAACCGCCATCGCCGCTATAACCCGACTGAACCAGACTTGCCGTTCCCTGCGATTGTTTTGATAATTCCGCCCGGAGTTATCCGTCGAATGCGATGATCATCGCCGTCGGGCAAGTAAAGATTCCCATTTCCCTCAACTGTAATTCCGCTCGGTTGACGAAGAACTTGCGTGGTCCCCAACACGTTAGCATTCAATGAATTAGCCCCGGCGATGATGGTTACCCCATAAGATTGGCTCCACCCCGGAGCAACAACAGTGAGGACAAGCCCACCATGCTCAATACTCAAACCTTAGAAGAATCACAACTATAATCAAAATATACGCGCTAATGATTAATCTTTCTTCCCTCGTTAGCAACTATTCTAAAGGAATTGAGGATAAATATTAACCATCCCCCATATGAGGGATGTCCAACTGGCGCGATGGGAATTTTCATGCAAGGGTGTGTCCCCCTTGGTTAAGAAAAATGCGAGTCAGAAAGTGGATGAGGAACCCTTCAGTGGAATTCCCAAAAGGTTCGTCTGAGGTCATCACCCTAATCGAATCTCAACTTTGTGCCGATGAGGGAGGTGTACTAAGAGCCCCTTTTACCGTTGTAGCTTAGTTGAAATATTTACCCGGCTTATAGTACCATCATACGGTTGCAATGTAGTTGGCTCCAAATTCCCGTCAGGAGAATGCATGAGATCTACTTCTCTGCCCGCTCTTAATTGGCTTGGCCTAGCCGTGGTGGCAATCTGCTTTACAGGTTGCTCAACCATGGGTCCGAGTTCGAAGAGTTTTCGATCTTCATTTTTGCCGCCAAATCCGGCGGCTCCGGCGGCGAGCCCGGAATCATTTGATCCGCCTCCGGCCTTGGCCCCGATTCTGTATTCGAATTCCCTGCCAAATCTGTCCATCCCGCAATTACCTCCAAAACCCACCCAAGCAGATGCACGGATTCGCCGCGCGGAAGACAGCTTTAAAGAAGGTAAGAAGCTCTTCCTTGCCGGAGATCGCGCTGGAGCCCGCAAGCTGTTCGATCAGGCGCTTGATTCCGTTTTGAACGCCTCGGACGAGCCGACCAATCAAACCGCTTTCGACAAGAGATTTGAAGATCTGGTTCAAGCCATATATAGGATGGACGTGGACGGAGATTTAGAAGAAGCCGCCAACCAGCCTCCGAAGTTCGACAAAGCCCCCATCGACGACATCAGCAACCTCACTTTCCCCTTCGACCCACGCATCAAGAATAAGGTTAGCGCCGAACTGGATGCGACCACCAGCCAGTTGCCGCTCGAAGTATCCGATGCGGTCCTGGGTTTCATCAACTATTTCTCCAGTGAACGGGGAAAGAAAACCCTGATTGGCGGATGGAAACGCATGGGCCGGTACAAGCCTATGATCTCCAGAATTTTAGACGAAGAAGGTGTGCCGCAGGAACTGATCTATCTGGCCCAGGCCGAATCGGGATTCCTTCCCCGCGCGATGAGCAACATGGCCGCCGTTGGCATGTGGCAGTTCGTCAAATTCCGGGGCAATGAATACGGACTGAAGCAGACGCCTTACGCCGACGAACGGATGGATCCTGAAATGGCGACACGCGCCGCCGCCCGTCACCTGCGTGATTTGTACAATCAGTTTGGCGATTGGTATCTAGCTATTGCCGCTTATAACTGCGGTCCGGGAACCGTGGATCGGGCAATCGCCCGCACCGGATATGCCGACATTTGGGAACTCCGCAGCCGGGGAGTCCTACCCCTTGAGACTTCCAACTACGTACCGATCATTCTCGCCATGACCATCATGTCGAAGAACCCCAAGGATTATGGGCTGGATGATGTGGACATGGACACGCCCATCCAATACGACACCTTCGTGGCCGGCTCCTTAATCCACTTACCGCTGATTGCCGACGCGGCTCAAGTGGCGGTCGGCGATCTGAAAGAGATGAATCCATCTTTGGTTGGCAGCGCGGCTCCGGCCGGCTACCCCATCCGAATCCCGAAAGGCAAACTCACGCAAGTGGCCACCGCCATGCGAAACGTTCCCGAAGACAAGCGCGGGGTCTGGCGGCTGCATCGGGCCGAAGAAGGCGATTCGCTGACGTCAATCGCAAAGCGCTACAACACGCAGTTCTCAGCGCTTGAAACCGCCAATATTCATTTGGTGTCCAATGTGGAACAAGGAGATTTTGTGGTCCTTCCCGCGGCGCCGGTTGTTGTGGCGGCTGTTCGGTCAGGCTACTACTATCGGGGACGGTGGATTGCAACACGGCCGTCTGTAGTGAGAACCGCATCTGCTCCCTCCACTAAGAGAGCGGTGGCCCCTGCCAGGGTTCCGGCAAAGAGAACAACGGTCGCAAGCAAGACTCCGGCGAGAAACACCAAAGCTCCGGTGAGAAAGGCTTCAACGGCTATCAACAACAAGAAGACGGTTGCAAAACGCGCGTAAAACCTTGACACTCAAGATACGAGAACCAAATTCTCAATGTCGATAAAAAGCCCTGAGGCAGCAACCATGTTCAATTCGCGTGTACGCTTTTTGTCATCCGACGAAGAATTCGATGATTTCGCTTTTGAGGATGAAACTGTCGATGTAGAATCGGAAATCGCTGAGTATAGACTTGAGAACGACGAAGAAGAGGACGATATGGAGGGCCTGTTTGTCTCTCCAATTTCTTCCTTGGAAACCGCCCGCTCCGCTCCGCTTGCCGCCATTGGGACGGTGCAAGCGGAAATCATAAATCTAAAACAAGTTAGAACGGCGCCCCTTGGCGCCTCCATGGAATCGGGTGCGCCTAAAACCGCGGCGAAAGCGCCTGTGGCTAAGGAGAAACCGACGGCCAAGGAAGCCCAATTTTCTAAAGCATCTAAAGCAATAGAAAAGATTGCTTCAAGGCCAGCCGCAACACAAGAGGCGGCGAAAAAGTCTGAAAGGAAAATAAGCAAAAAAATCGGAATGAAAAATGCTACCAAGAAGGCAGTAAAGACAGTGGCTAAAAAGGCGGCAGTTAAGGCCCCCTCAAAGGCAGTGGCTAAGAAAGCCGTTGTAAAGAGCCCGGCAACCAATGCGCCGGTAAAGAAGGAGCCGGCGAAAAAAGCGCCAGCCAAGAACGCCCCCGTGAAAAAGACGGCTAAGAAAGCCGCAAAGAAAAAGTAACGGTTCCTAATTTTCGTCCAATCAAAAACGGCTGGCGCTCCCCAAGGAGACGCCAGCCGTTTTTATCTTTAGTCAGTTTCCAAGCTATCCTATGACTTTGCTACACCAAAGGCTTTACCACTGCATGGCGGCATCGTTGAAATAACTCAAGCAGGGATTCCGCGTAGGCTTCCTCACCGCGGCCGCCGGTCTTTCCGAACCCGGTAGACCCGCCACTCCCTTTGCCATAACCGGTGGTTATGGCGATAAACTTCATAAGCTCCAATGCGACTTCGTCTCCGGAAGATTTCGCTTTCGATTCGCCGCTGTCAGCGGCATTGAGTGATTTTGTTTCCTCGGCCATTCGTCCTCCATTCTATGATAACCACTCAGGCGCCGCCGTAATAAACAGTGGGCGTGAAAACCTCAACTGGCGTTATCATGAAATGACAATCGCTACCGCATGCCTGTTCCAGCCCGCCGGTTCTTAAGAAAAATGCGCGGTGGCGCCCAAGCCCATCTGCTTGAAGCAGCCGATGGTAATTACTATATCGTCAAGTTCGCTAACAACCCTCAGTCGAAACGGATCCTGGTCAACGAATGGATCGCCTCGGTTCTTCTCAACTATCTCGAAATCACTCAACCAAAGGTCGCGCTAATCGAGATTGGCCAGGACTTTCTCGACGCCAACCCCGAAGTTCATTTCCAACTCGGGTCAAGCCGCAAGCCCGTGGAACCCGGGCTTCACTTCGGGTCCGCATTTCCTGGCGATCCCAACAAGCAGGCGGTTTACGACTTTCTGCCGGAGGTGCTGCTTGCGAAAGTAGCCAATCTTGCCGAATTCCTGGGTGTACTCGTGTTCGATAAATGGGCCGGGAATTCCGATTCGCGGCAGGCAATCTTCTTCCGTTCCCGCCTCCAAGATTGGCTGCCGACGCCAGCCGCCCCGGAAAGCAAAACAGGCTTCCTGGCGCAAATGATTGACCACGGCTTCCTCTTCGATGGCCCCCGTTGGGCATTCCAGGATTCTCCTTTGAGCGGTCTCTATTTCCGCCCCTTTATATACCAACATGTGAAGGGCTTCGCCGACTTCGATCCGTGGCTCGAACGAGTCCGCTATTTCCCCGAGGAAGTCCTCGATCAAGCTCTAAAACAACTGCCGCCTTCCTGGCTCGACACCGGAGACGCCACTGCACTCGAAAAGCTATTTGAAAGCTTGCTTCGCAGACGCGCCAAAGCGCCACAGCTCATTGCCGATTTGAAACGCGGGCGTGTGGATCCATTCCCCTGTTGGTCCCCATAGGTCTTTGAAGGCAAGCGCCCTTACCGGGCAAGGATACAATAAAAGCATGCATTCCCAGGTCTTGCATAACGAAACGGTATTGCCCGCGGACGCCACTTTCCTTGCCCCGGGCCAAGTAGGCTTTCTAAACGGCTGGGGCGTGTTCTCCACCATGCGGGTGCGCGAAGGCCTGCTGTTCGCCTATGATCGCCACTGGAAGCGTTTGGTGCGCGATGCGAAGCTTCTGCGCGTCCCCATGCCTTCCTCCGCCGAATGGCTTCATACGCAACTGCGGAAACTGGTGGAGGCCAATCAAGCCGCCGACGCCACTCTACGTCTGGCGATCATACGCAATAAAGGCGGCCCATTCGAAGGCCCGGGACTTGAGAAGCCCTTTGAACTAATTGGCTTCACCACTGGACTCAAGACTTGGGGCGATTCAGTTCAATTAGGGTTGGTGGAGCAAGGCCGCCACGCGCAATCGCCGTTTGCCGGAACGAAGGTCACTTCCTGGTGCCAGAATCTTGCAATGTACGAAACTGCTCAGGAACAAGGTTTCGACGAGGTGGTTCTTTTGAATGAGCGAGGTGAAGTGAGCGAATGCACCTCAGCCAACATTTTCGCCTCCTTTGGCGGCAAGGTGGTTACTCCTCCGCTCAGTTCGGGATGCTTACCTGGCATTACCCGGGAAATTCTGCTTGAGTGCATTGTCGCTGACGGGGTGACCGTATCCGAGCAGGTTTTAAACCCACTCGACCTTGAGGCTGCCGACGAGGTTTTCATCACTTCCACTACTAGA
>JAYVXT010000419.1:0-17373 GCA_043785065.1 Bryobacterales bacterium
ATTCGCGAACGGCGGGATCGCCAAGCGTGGAGGCGTCTTTCAGTTCAAGCAGCTTCCCCTCATCCACAGGACCTTTGGCCTTTAAGAAAAACAAACTAACCCATCGCGGATATGGCGCCATGGAAAACACGGCGTCCAACAGCTCGCTGACGCTTGCGGCTCAGTAATTGCAATACGTTGCCGAGCCGCGACGGTAACGGAGCGGACTTTCACCACGCTCCGCTGGGGCATAGCCTATGGCCAAAGCATTGTAGTTGTCATAAACTTCGTCAAAGATTCCGCCAATTGGGCCTCGGCATTCACGCTAGTTTTCGCAAGGGCACTTCATCGCTTTGAACCAAGCCTCAAAACGGGCAGGCCAATGTTCCGATGTCTTCCCCGATTTCTTGATTCCGAATCCATGTCCACCTTCGCTGAAAATGTGCAATTCCGCGGGAATCTTTTGCTTCCGCAGCGCCTGATAAAAATGGATGCTCGAATCGGTGGGGACCGTGGGGTCGTCACTGGCATGCACGAAGAAGCTTTGCGGAGTGTCTTTGCCGACTTGGATCACTTCCGGAATGGCCGCGTAAATTAAGCCCAAAAAGTTTGGGCGGACAGCTTCCGATTCCTGTACTCCCATCAGCGCCGCCAAATGGCCCCCGGCGGAAAATCCCATCATGCCTACACGATCCTTGTCGATATTCCACTTCGCCGCATTGAAACGAATAATCTTCATCGCCTCGGAAGCGTCTTCCACACTCACCCGGACAATCTTCGCGCCAACCGCCGCGTCCCCAAATAACGCCTTCCGCCGCTCACCGGGGTCCTTTGGTAATTCCGGCAAACGGTATTTCAACACAATGCCCGCGATGCCGATGGAGTTCAACCAACGCGCCACTTCCACACCTTCTTTGTCGTAGGCCATGCGCACGTAACCACCACCAGGAGCGATCAGCACAGCGGCTCCGTTCCTTACCGCGGGTTCCGGCAAGTAGACCTCAATCGTGGGATCGGTGACGTTCGAAACGGCTCGATCCTTTACGCCGTCCCTGCCTCGCTCTTCAATTTTTTCGGGGCCTGTTGGGGCCGGCCAACTATTGGGAATTCCGTTGGGCCAGATGCGGACGATCCGCGGCTCCGCCGCTTCAAGACACATCGTAATAGCTAAGACCGCGACAGTTGTGAAGGATTTCATTCTTGCTTATGATATGCCGGGTAGGCGCCAAATGAAAAGGCCCCCGAAAATGGAGGGCCTTGTTCATTCAGATCCGTCTAGTAAGTAAGGACCGGAGGCACGGCTTTGGCCTGCTCCACCCAACTGGTCACCAATTCGATCGCCGGCAGCGTTGGAGCCAGCCGCTTCTCCGCGTTCATTTCGGTCATTTTTGCCAGTAGGTTTTCCGGCACACGATGCTTGATTTCCTTCACCGTGTCCACTCCGGAAGCCTCCAAAAATTCGGCCCAATCAGGCGTTACTCCCCACAGCCGCAGCAGATCCGCCATGTTCGTCCATTTGAGGATCAATGGATACGCGATACCCGAAGAATGTGCGATTTCCTCACGGACCTCCCTATTTGCGCCGCGTTTCAACAATTGCTCTATCCAGGCAATACCCACACCCCGCAGCTTTTCTCGTAAAATGGGCCGATTCCTTCAATATCCTTAATATCGTCCACAACAGCAGACTTACCCTTTCCTGAATTTGTCCAGTTCTGCTTCCAAAGTTGCGATGCGCGCCGCCCCGTCATTTTCACCGGATAGGAGCGTATTTCGTCCACCCGCGTCAAGTTGCGACTTCAGGTTGTCCCGTTCCTTTTCCAACGCCACCCAGCGGGATTTCCAGTTCGCTTCGGCCGCCGCCAACTTGTCATGCTCCTCGTGATCGCGAACATCCTGGCCCTGCTTGGCTTTTAACTCAATATCCGCTTTTAACTGATCGCGCTCCTTTTCAAGAGCCGCCCATTTAGCCCGCCAATCGGCATCCAGCCGCGAATTCCTTGCCTGCACTTCTTCCAGTTGAGCGGCTAACTTTTTTGAATCGTTAGTCAACGATTGGCGGGTAGCCTCCGCGGCGGCCAAAGCGGCGGACCCAGCTGCCAGTTTTGCATTGAGCGAATCCTGCTCGGCTTTTAATCCGGCGCTGGACTTTTCCACATTCGCAAACTTCGCCTTCCATGAAACCAGTTCGTTATCGCGCATGGCCCATTTGGATTTCCAATCAGCATCTGAGTTAGACTGCTTGAGCTTTTCCGCTTCCAGTTCCGCGGCCAGCTTCTTTGAATCATTACCGAGAGCGATGCGCGCCGCCTCAGCCGCGGCCAATGCCGCCGCCCCAGCGGCCAGTCTGGCGTTCAGTGAATCGTGACCGGCTTTGGCCTCACCGGCTGTTCTTTCAAGTTCATCAAACTTCAACTTCCACGCATTCAAATCCTGCGCGGCAGCGGAGAATTTGGTTTCTTGCTCGGCAGCCAGCTTCTTCATTTCGGCATCTAGGGAAGCCAGTTTGGTTTTCCGATCCGCATCCAGACTGGCGCACTTTTGCTCACAATCCGCCAAGGAGCCCTTCATTTTTTCGTGATCCGCGCTGAGGCCGGCGTACTTCGCGACCCACTCACTTTCCAGTTTCCTGGAATGAGCCGTAAGTTCGGCTTCATGGATTCTTAGTTTGTCGCGCTCGCCTTCAACGCCCGCCAGACGTGATTTCCAACTTGTTTCCAACTCTTCCAACTTACCGCCGAAGCCGAGTTGCCTCAGCATCCAGCCAATAACAAATCCAAGCAATGCCGCGGCTAGCAGGCACATCCACATTTGGGTGATTAAGTAACTCATGTTTGACTTATATTCCTTCTACGTTGAACTCAATCCTGCGATTCTTTTGCATTCCCTCGGGGGTGGAATTGCCGGTCACCGGCTTGTCAAAACCGTAACCTACAGCCTTCAGCCTGTTTGCGGCAATACCCTTCTGCTTGAGGTACGCGACAACCGAACTGGCTCGCTGTTCACTTAGCTTCCGGTTATAATCGGTCGCGCCTTGATGGTCGGTGTGACCGGCTATGGCGATCTTGGCCTCGGGGCATTCCTTCGCCGCCTCAACTAACTTATCCAACAATTTGTGGCTGGCCGGATCCAGTAGCTCGCTGGCCGTGACAAATAAGATCGTTTCGCCTTTCAGGAACTCATTGAACTTGGCTTGACACGATTTAGCCGCCGCCATCACCGGCGTGTCAACTTTGGTCTGCTCCACGGTGAGCTTATCGGCCACCGCGTTGTTCCCCCAAATCCCGGCGGCAAGTTCTTCGCACCGTCTCCTGATCTGTTCGGAAGCCACAACGCCTGTCAAGGTAACGTCGCGCCCGTCGGTGGAAACAGCCGCGGCAGGACAGCCATCGCGCAATGCCGCTGCGGTCCGGCCTTGGATGTCAGCTTGAATTTCGTGACTCTGGTGGGAGTAAATGCAGAAATATCCTAGAATTGCCAAGCCCACCAGGCCCAACTGCCACAACAAGGTTTTGCTCAACGCAAGCCTCCTCCTATTGGTTCTCCGTTCAACGACGATGAGCCAAGGGTTCGGATAACTCTTGCATAGCGGTCGTTTGAAGTCAAGAGCGCCGAGCTGCGGTGTGGCCCATGAGACAATGCTTGTCGATCAAAATGCTGGAGATATGAGGTATTGGTTTTTTATCCCGATCTTGTCTTCCAGCTATAGATCGGCCCCGGTGGTTGTTAGTGTCAACCTCCCGTGCTTGACGCCTTTAGTTGAAATCAAGGCATCGGCCACTTTCCGCACATCAGCGGCTTTCCCTTTCACGATCAGTACTTCAAGGCAGTTATCGTGATCCAGGTGAACGTGCAGTGTGGAAAGTATGTTGTGATGGAAATCATGTTGAATTCCTGTTAGTTTCTCGCTCAGCATTCTAACATGATGGTCGTAAACCAATGTAACTGTTCCCACTACTTGTTGGTCTGGCTTTTCCCAGATTTTTTGCACAAGCTCATCGCGGATCAGATCCCGGAACGCTTCCGAACGGTTCGTGTAGCCACGATCCTGAATCAGAGCGTCGAACTTGGCAAGCAAGCCGGAATCAATGGCAACACCGATGCGGCTGAGTTCACTCACTTTTCCATTGTAACGCCAACCGATCCTATCCGAATCGTGCTACTTTAATTAAGTTCGTATGCATATCCTGGATGGCTACTTGAGATCCGAAGTCTGGGCCACGTTCGACTTAATCAGCGTCCCTGCCGCCGGATATCTTTCAACCCGCATGAAGCGTGCCGACCAGGATTCAAGAATTCCGCTGCTAGGCGTAATGGGAGCTTTTGTCTTCGCCGCGCAGATGATCAATTTCCCGGTAGGATTCGGAACCACGGGACATCTACTGGGCAGCACGTTGTTAGCCGTAACCTTAGGGCCGGCGCAAGCAGCGCTTGTGTTGGCGGTGATTCTTGGAATACAGGCGCTTGTGTTTCAAGACGGCGGGTTACTAGCGTGGGGCGCCAACACTTTTAATATGGCTTTTTGCGGCGTTGCGGCCGGCTATCTTCCGTATTACCTATTCGGGCGCGGGCGATGGCGCGCCGTCTCCCTGTTTACGGGCGGCGTCCTTTCGGTGATGACTGGCTCTTCGCTGGCCTTGCTGATGCTGAAAATTTCCGGCAATCCCGTCACCCCGGCGATCTATGGAGGGTCCGCCGTCGTTTTTCTCATCAATGGCCTGCTGGAAGGAGCAATTACGGCTACTGTTTTTCAGGCGATTGAACACCTCAATCCAGCATTAGCCGGAACCAAAAGGCGCAATCTGCGATTAACCAAAGGGCTACTTCTAGGCTTGGCCATAGCCTTGGCGCTGGTCGGTATTCTATTCGCCTCCCAACTTCCGGACGCTCTGGAAAAGGCCATCGAAACCATGGGCATCGGCGGTCGCCGGACGCATGTAATTCAATCGCCGCTGGCTGGGTATGAATTACCGGATATTACCAACTTATATCTTCGCAAAGCCTTAAGCGGATTAATCGGAATTGGCTTGGTCTATGCTATCTGCCTCTTGTTGTCCCGCGCGGCAAGAACACGGCGCCAGGGAGCGCTTTAGGTTTGCGGCACACCGCCATGGATCGATGGGCGCGCGGGGCTGGCCCCTTGCATCGTTTGAATCCTAAAGCAAAAATAATCATTCTTCTCAGCTATTTGATTGCCGTGTCCACAACTCCGTCCAACGAGTTACTAACTCTTGCCGCGTTCGCTGGAATCGTATTCATAGCCCTGGTTCTAAGTGGCTTGCCCTTTGCCGGTTTGATGCTGCGCGCCGCCATCACTTTGCCGTTTAGCATCTCCTTTGCCTTGCTCACCTATTTCGCCGGGGGCGAGGGGCGCGTAGCCGCCGGCGTCTTGCTCCGCGGCCAACTCTGCGTCTTGGGGACGTTGCTGGTGGTGGCCACCACGCCCTTGTCTTTATTGTTGAGGGCCCTCGAATCGTTTGGCATCCCCGCCGCAATGCTTGAAATTGCCCAGTTCATCCATCGCTACTTGTTCGTTATAGCCGATCAGGGCCAGCGAATGCGCTGGGCAGCCGCATCGCGAGACACAGGCAAAATGCGGAGCAATCAAAGCCTTTTGCAGCGCACTGGCGGGGCTGTAGGGGTGCTATTCGCTTGCTCCTATGCGCGTGCCGAAGGCATTCACCGGGCAACCCTAGCCCGTGGTCCAAAGGGAGGCTTTCCGGTCTTGAATGCGCCGCCCATGCGCAAACTGGATGCCTTCGCCTCCGCTTGTTCCGTGTTGGCCATTCTGGGGGTCCGGCTTGCAGCCTTTAATTGACATACGAGGCCTGACTTATAGCTATGAGGATGGAACCGAAGCCCTATCCGGAATTAACTTCCAACTAATGCCCGAAGAGACAGTTATCTTGTTTGGAGCCAATGGCTCGGGCAAGACAACTTTTCTGCTGCATCTAAATGGGCTATTACAAGGCTTAGGGCAAATCAGTATCTGCGGACTCGACCTATCGGCGAAAAACATGACCCAGATCCGAAGCCGCGTAGGAATGGTATTCCAGGATTCCGATGAACAGTTATTCATGCCAACTGTGTTGGAAGATGTTGCCTTTGGCCCCTTACATCAAGGACTAAGTGCAGGGGAGGCTGAGTTAGCCGCCAGGAGCGCATTAAAGAGCGTGGACATTGATGGGTTAGAGAATAGAGCGCCCTATCATCTGAGCGCCGGAGAAAAAAAACGGGTGGCAATAGCCGGGGTCCTGGCGATGAAGCCCGAGATACTGGTGCTCGATGAACCAACTACATTTCTGGACCCTCCCGGGCAAAGAGGATTGATACAGATCCTGCGATCATTGCCGCAAGCCAAGATAATCGCCACTCACGATACCTGCTTTGCGCAGGCTCTGGGGACCAGGGCGGTATTTTTTGAAAAGGGGAAAATCAAGGGCGCCGGCAGTGTCAATCAACTCATGGAGCAATTCAGCTGGCGCCCTTCGGATTAGAAACAACTTAAATTTGCATTGCTTTGCATTGAAAAGCGCAAAGGAAACCGGCGGGCGGAAAACTATAGCCCTCAAAACTCGTTTTGCGCTTACTAATAACGAAGGACTCAAATGCGGGTTTGAGCCTTATTGAAATTTAGGACTTCTTGCGGAATTCAGCCCACCGCTTTTTCTGGGCGGCGGCGATTCTTGCGCGGGCGGCCGGACTAAGTTCCCGCTTCTTCCTGAGCTTCTTTTCTTTTACGGGTAACGGGCCTGCCGCTGGGGCCGCGCCCGTGTGGCGCACTAACAACCCGCGAACTTGACGTATTTCTTCCTCTATCCGGTTTTTTTCTTCCTCTAGCCCTTTTAGTGCGGCTACATAATACGCGGCCAAGCCGCTTGCTCTCTTCATATCCTATTGGTCACCTCTTGCTTCCAGGATTAGTAACTATATGATAGTTACAATAGGTGACAGTGTATCACAGACTTTTAGAATCGGATAGTATTGTAACCGGACCATCATTAATTAATTTCACTTGCATCGAAGCCCGGAAAACTCCCGTCTCAACCTTCAAGCCTTGTAAGCGCGCCGTCCGCACAAAGTAATCGTACAGTGTTTGCGCCTTTTCGGGCGGCGCCGCTTCATCAAAGCTTGGCCTTCGCCCTTTGCTTATGCTGCCATACAGAGTAAATTGAGACACAATCAACAACGACCCACCTACTTGCCGTATGTCTAGGTTCATCTTGCCGGCCCCATCGTTGAAGATGCGTAACTTGGCGATCTTGTCCACTAACAAATCGGCATCCTTACATTCATCTTCCTTGCCGATTCCCAGGAAAACCAAAAGCCCCGCGCCAATTTGCCCCCCCACCGCGCCTTCCACTTCAACCACCGCCTGCTTCACCCGCTGGATTACGATTCGCATATCCTTATTAGTATGCGGGAAATAAAGGAACATACAAAATGATTGAAACCTATGCATACGCGCGCGCCGGATTCCTAGGGAATCCCAGTGATGGCTATTACGGCAAAACCGTAGCACTATTAGTGAGAAATTTCCGCGCTCGCGTGCTTATATTCCCTAGCGCTAAGCTGGAAATCCGCCCTTCAAAAGCCGACATCCCGGTCTTTGAAAACCTCGATGATCTTTACCAAACTACCCGTTGGCGGGGTTATTATGGCGGCATACGAATCATCCAGGCGCTGATCGTCCGCTTCTTGGACCATTGCAAAGAGCAAGGCATTGAACTCCCTGATCGCAATTTCACCTTGGAGTATGAATCCACCGTGCCTCTTCGATTAGGCATGGGCGGCTCCTCGGCGATCATCACTGCCGCCTTGCGGGCTCTATGCCAATACTATCAACTGAACTTCCCGCTTCCCATCCAAGCAAAGTTAGCCCTCGAAACGGAAACTTTGGAGTTGGGAGTAAGCGCGGGCCTGCAGGACCGGGTCATTCAAGCTTACGAGGGCGTCGTTTATATGGATTTCAACAAACAGCTAATGAAGGAACGCGGCTTCGGTGAATATGAAAACATCGATGCAAGCGTTATGAAAGACGTTTATGTCGCCTACCGCAGAAGCCTCAGCGAAGGAACGGAAATTTTCCACAATAACATTCGAGAACGTTGGAACCTTGGCGAACCGGCGATAGTCAACGCCATGCGGGAGTGGGCTAGTTACGCCGAACAAGGACGGTCGGCATTACTTAATGGGGATAGAAACAAATTGCACCAGTTAATCAATGCCAATTACGACCTTCGCGCATCGCTCTACACTATCAGCCAGGGGAACCAGGAAATGATTACGGCGGCCCGGAGCGTTGGCGCCTCTTCCAATTTCGCCGGTTCTGGCGGAGCAGTGGTCGGATTGTTCGAAGGCGATGCCATGTTTGAAAAATTAAAACAGGAAATGGCTAAGCTGGGTGTAGCCGTAATTCGTCCCCAAATTGCGCCATTGCCGCCAAAAGAGCAACCAAGCGTCCAAAGAGGTTAATCATTCATGCAACGCCTAATTCTTTGCTTATTTGCCACCGCACTTACTGCCTTGGCCCAAAAACGAGTCATTACTCACGAAGATGTTTGGACCTTGAAACGTATCGGAGAACCCACTGTAAGTCCCAACGGAAAACTAGTGGTCTTCGCGGTCGCCGAACCGCAATATGACCCCGCCAAGGCTTCCTCTGATCTTTGGATGGCCCCCACCGACGCCTCCGCCCCCGCATGGAGGTTGACCGCCACTAAGGGCGGCGAATCGGGAGCCGTGTTCAGTCCCGATGGATCGAAAATTGCTTTCTCCGCCAAACGCGAAGGCGACGATACAGCCCAAATCTACATCCTGCCGCTCACCGGCGGCGAGGCTTACCGCGTTACTAACCTGTCCACAGGCGCCCGGAACCCCCAGTGGCGCCACAACGGCCAAGCGATTCTCTTTGAAAGCACCGTGTTCGCCTCCGCCAAGGATGACGACGCCAACAAGAAGTTAGGCGCTGAACGCAAAGCCCGTAAGTACAACGCCCGCGTCTATGATACTTTTCCTATAAGACATTGGAACGCCTGGTTGGATGATACGACCACCCATATTTTCACCCAGGAACTTAAGGAGAACACAAACGCCACGGACTTACTGGCTGGTACAAAACTGGCGGCAATGAAAGGATTCAGCGGCCAACTAGGCGGCACGTCAGGCGAACAAAATCTGCAACCTGTTTGGGCTCCCGATGGCAATTCCATAGTGTTCGCCGCGGAAACCAATGCCCAGGAATCCATGTACGCAAAGGTGGAAGCCAAGCTGTTCCGCGTACCCGCGAAAGGCGGCGAACCCGAGCAACTTACTCCGGAAGGCTATGGATTCTCCAATCCAAAATTCAGCACCGATGGCAAGACGCTCTACGCCCTTGCTGAACGAAGCCCCGCCGATGGGCGCCTATACTCACTCTCCCGCTTGGTGCGCATTGAGCCGCTGCGAAAGCTAACGGTGCTAACCGCGAATTGGGACAGATCCGTCACATCCTATTTCCCGGCGCCGGATCAATCCATCTACATTGAGGCCGAAGACGATGGCTTCGACCGAATTTTTACCCTTCCGGCTCAAGGCGGCTCCGTGAAGGAAATCGCCAAAGGATACACAAATCCCGCGCCTACTCGAAACGGCCTGATTGCGCGCTATGGCACGTCGTCCCAGCCTCCTCAAGTGGTGCTGTACAATCCAGCCGCCAACAATCATAAGATGATTACTAACTTTGACGCCGCGCGGATCGCGGAGATCGACTGGCGCCCTTCGGAACACTTTTGGTTTGTAGCAAAGAACGGCAAACGCATCCATAACCTCATCACTTATCCTCCCGGTTTTGACCAAACGAAAAAGTATCCGCTACTGATTTTTCCCCATGGCGGACCCAATGCAATGTCGAAAGACGCCTTCTCATTCCGCTGGAATTACCACTTACTCGCCTCGCAGGGTTACGTTCTACTGCAGACCGATTACACCGGCTCAACCGGCTTTGGCGAAAAGTTCGCCGACGATATCGAGCGCGATGTATTACGCGGCCCAGCACAGGAAATTCTCGAAGCGATTGAGGTAGCTACTCAAAAGTACCCGTTCATGGATAAATCGCGCCAGGCGGCCGCGGGCGCAAGTTACGGCGGCTATTTGATGAATTGGCTCAACGGCCATACCGATCAATTCAAATGCCTGGTGAATCACGCCGGAGCGGTCAACAACGAATCGCAATACGGTACAAACGACGGGGGCCTCGACCGCGAGTTGCGCATGGGCGGACCGGTTTGGGAACACGGAGGACAATGGAACGACCAAAGCCCCATTCGTTATTCGGGTAAGTTCAAAACACCAACTTTAATTACCCAAGGCGAATTGGATTTCCGTGTCCCTTTGTCGGAGAGCATGACAACATTCAAAATCCTGCAGCGCCGCAAAGTGCCAACCCGGCTTGTGTTATTCCCCGATGAAGGCCACTGGATCCTTAAAGGTGAAAACAGCCGCAAGCACATGGAAGAAGTCCTTGCGTGGTTGAAGATGTATCTATGAAAGTGACGGGCGTTAACTATCCGTGGGTGAATTGCGGCTGGGATTTTGGAGATCCTCCCACTGGCTGGACCGGTGGTTTGAATCGCGAAGCATTCCGCGCCGTTGAACGCGCGAATGTAGCCAAGGACTTCACCCACCTACGCGAACTGGGTATGGATGTGGTGCGCTGGTTCATTCTGGCCGACGGTTTGACATACGGTTCCGATGCGTTTGCCCCTCGCGAGGATGGCCACTTCCTGGTTCTGCCGCCGGGTGACGATGCCATCGGAAGCATCGTCCAGGATTTCAGCGAAATCCTGGAGCTGTGCGCTTCAACCGGTGTGCGGTTAATCCCTTCTTTGATCGATTTCAATTGGTGTTTTCCAGCCCAACCCGCCGCAACGGGCTATGTAAAGTGCGGCCGCGCCGCTGTCCTAAATGACGACATCCAGCGAACGATATTTCTTGATACCGTGCTCGGTCCCCTACTCGAAGCCTCCCTAAAAAGGCCTGATTCGATCTACGCCTGGGAAGCAATCAATGAGCCCGAATGGTGCACGCTGGGGTCCGCATGGAAAGTATGGGAACGGGCAAGTCACAAAAAGACAATCTCGCTACATAACATGCGCGCTTACATTCAGGAGTCCGCTCGCCGCATCAACAACAGTGGATTTCAATCAACAGTAGGTTTCGCCCACTGGGATACGATTGCCGATTGGAACGCGCAGGATCTGGGCATAAGCGTACAACAGTTTCATTACTACGGGCAGGCGGGAGCCCACTTGCCTGCGGCTCAAGAAGTAACCTCGCAGCCCTGCCTGGTTGGAGAGTTCGCATCCGCCCCCTCCATGCTTTGGCCCAATGGAGCGCAATCCTTGGATGCCCGCCTTCGGTCGGCCCGCGAGCTTGGCTACGAAGGGGCCTTGGTATGGTCCATGAAAGCTGTGGACGAAGCTACGTTGTGGAATCAACAACAATCGGCATTGCTGGCCGGATGGCGCGGCGCCAAGCCGGAAAATCGCGACGCCTAAACGCCTACCGCCACTCAAGATCAAACGTATAAGCTTCACGCCCACGTTCCTTATCCTCGATCCGCACAACCGCCGGCCCGCCACGTTCCGGGCTACGAATCAGCCTCTGCCGGCCCCGCCCATCAATGCCGGAAAACTTGAAATTGAAAGGCGCATCAGGCATGGGCGTGTTGCATTGAAAACGCCGGAAGGTAGCTCGTTCGCCGGAGATTGTGCGGAGAAACGCCACGTCACCCCGCACCTCAATTTCAGCAACGCCATCCACTTCCACTTCAACGGTGCACTTGCCATTTCCGCCCCCGCCGCGGATGTCGGCCTGCCGCTGTTCCCCTCTATCACGTCCACCGCCACCAAATCCGCCTCTACCCGGCAAGCCAGTAACAGGCGCTCCGTCACGCCACTCAATATCGAATGTGTAGCCCTGCATGTTACGGGCGTTGTCATCAATCCGCACCACCGCTACTCCACCACGCCCCGGATCCCGCACAAGGGACTGGCGTCCGCGTCCATCAATGCCCGTAAACCGGAAATCGAACGGCTCAGCTGGCATCCGTTGATTACAAACAAAACGCCGAAAGTTTACCTGACTCCCTGACATTGGCCGCAGCACCGCGGAATCGCCACGAATTTCCACTTCGGCGCTGCCCCCCACTTCTACTTCCACGGTGCACTTGCCATCACGCCCGCCGCCGCCGCGAATGTCCGCCCGCCGTGTTTGAGGCGCGCCTCCGCCGTAAGAATTTCCAAGATCGGGACGCCCTCCATCCTGCCATTCGATATCGAACGTGTAGCCTTCACTGCCGCGGTCCGGGTCGTCGATGCGCACCACCGCCGGGCCTCGCCCCGGTTGCCGTAACAACGATTGCCGGCCACGCCCATCGACACCTCTAAAACGGAAACTGGCAGGGTTCAGCGGCATCGGCCGGTTGCACTGAAAGCGGCGGAAACTAGCCCGCTCACCGGTTATTGTGCGAAGCGTGGCCCCGTCGCCGGAGATCTCCACTTCCGCGCTGCCATCCACAATTACTTCAATGGTGCATTTTCCATCGCCGTCTCCACCGCGAATGTCGGCGCGCCGGAATTCCGGTGGATAAGACTGCGCCAGACAACTCGCGGCAAAAGACAGGGTGAGAGTGAAACGAAGCATAGTTTTAGAATACATGGCCTTCCTCAATAGTTCCGACAACAATTCCGACGCGCATTGGCGAATGAGGGTTTCACCCCAAGCATCCCCAAGATACACTAGTCGGTATGCCTGTTATAGGGGTAATGACCATGGAGATCAGCATTCCCCATGCCCAATCCCTCAAAGATAAGCGAAGCGTCGTGAAGGGTCTCAAGGACCGTTTGCGGGAACGGCACAATGTCTCGGTAGCGGAGATCGACGGTGAGCATACCTGGCAACGCGCAACCATTGCCGCGGTAACCGTATCCACCAGCCGCGATTTTGCCAACAAAGTTTTGAGCGCCGTGGAACGTGATGCAGCCCACGTGTTGGGCGGCATGTTGACCGACACTTGCCTGGAATGGCTGGATTAGCAAATCCGAAGCAAAGTGGGCGCATACAGGATCGGAATGCTCTCCAAACCAAAATCGTTCGCCTTGTAAAAGGCGGATGATCTCGAATCGGCTCGAGTTGTTACTAACAGCTACTAGCGGGTTGGGGAATCAGCCGCGTCAAGCTTGGCAAACGCAGGCGGGATCGCTCGGCGGCGTTCTTCCCAGTTGAAACCAATGCAGCCCGTTGCCGGGAAATTTCAATCGGAATGCCTGCACCCAACGCATCCGTGTGCCTTACGGATTGGGCTTCTTGGGCTCGTCCTTGTCGTTAACCCACTTGGTCGGCGGATTGATGGCTACCCAAGCTCCAACAACCATCACACACAAAATGACCATGCTAATGATGGCGATGAACATTCATCTATGGTACCCTACCGCCATGAAACGGCTTTTAATAATTTCATTGCTCGCGGCCTCCTCGCTGATGGCTGCCGACGTCACCGGAAAGTGGAATTTCGCCATTGAACTTGATGCGGGTAGCGGCTCCCCCACATTTGAATTTCAGCAACAGGGCGAATCGCTAACCGGAACATACACCGGAATGCTCGGCACCGCTCCCCTGAAAGGAGCCGTCAAGGGCGGCAACATTTCCTTCTCTTTCGAGGCCGAATATAGCGGAGAAAAGCTCCACGTGGTGTACGAGGGAGTGGTGGAAAGCGCTTCCAAGATGAAGGGAACAGTGAAGTTAGGCACGCTCGGAAGCGGAACATTTACCGCCTCCAAGAAATAAACAGTTAGCTGCATCATGTGTAACTTCACTGAAATTAATTAACTCAAAAGAAACAAATTAACCGTAAACGGAGGCCCTTCCGCGGATGACTCCAATAAGAAAATTCGATTGGACCCAGATGGCCGTTGCATTTAGTCTGGAGGTGTGACTACTGTTATGGAACCTCCTACATCCCAAGTCGCAATTCTACGAAAGATCAGTAGCATTGTTTCGAGTCAACGGTCGCTCGACGAGATGTTAGGTGAAATTATCGGACTGACTGTTCAAGTAACTGACTGTGACGCGTGTCTGGTCTACCTGTTCGACCATGACACCAACGAAATTGTCTTGCAGGCGAGCCAGGTTCCGCACGCCTCCGAGATTGGCACTCTACGTTTAAAGGTCGGCGAAGGCATTACGGGTTGGGTGGCTGAACACCGTTCCCCTGTCGCGTTATCTTCGAAAGCATTTGACGACGCCCGTTTTAAGCGCTTCCCCATATTGGTTGAAGATACTTATGCGGCCTTCCTTTCCGTTCCCCTGGTTTCCAGCGGCGAACTCATCGGAGTTATCAATGTGCATCATCGCGATGTGCATGAACATTCACCTGATGAGATTTCCCTGGTCACTTTCATGGGGGAGCAAATGGGTTCGGCTATTGGCAAAGCCAAGCTGCTCGAACAGAACGCGAAACTCCAGCGCATGCTTGAGGAACGTAAGGTTGTGGAGCGCGCCAAGGGACTGTTGCAGCGCCGGCATAATCTGACCGAAGAGGAAGCATATTTGCAGCTTCGCAACGAAAGCCGCCGTTTGCGCCGTCCCATGAAAGAGCTTGCCGAAGCGATCATCTTCGCCGAGGATCTCAACAAACGGGCATCCCTTAGTGATCCTTCGCTAAAATAGTGGTTTGCGTCCTTATCATCCTTTAGTGCAAAGCGGCCATTGGCTTACGATTCTCACGAATTTTTGGCCCAGGCCGCTTGACCTTTCGAAGCTTCCGGCGCTCGACTCAGTTTATGAAACCGAACCCGGCGTGCGGGTGCTGGTGCGCGAACATCATCCTCCATGCGCTGAAGTCAAGGGTGAGATTCTGCTGGTGCACGGTCTTGAAGGTTCGGCCGACAGTGGCTATATGCGTAGTTTCGCTCACTATGGTGCGATGACCGGCTGGCGCGTGCATCGC
The DNA here is from genome assembly GCA_043785065.1 of Bryobacterales bacterium. Taxonomy (GTDB): domain Bacteria; phylum Acidobacteriota; class Terriglobia; order Bryobacterales; family Bryobacteraceae; genus JANXSF01. Next base: position 14,969 of record JAYVXT010000419.1, read on the forward strand.
ACCAATATCCGGACCTGCGGACCCACGGAAAATTGGTGCAGGACGCTGTATCACGCCGGATTAACCACCGATATTAAGTTCATCGCGCGCACACTGGCGGCCCAGGGGAGGGGTCCCATTTTCATTGTGGGATATTCGCTGGGCGGGAATCAGGTGCTCAATGCAGTTGCGGAACTGTGTGTGGAATCCCCCGGCGTCATCGCCGGAGTTTGCGCCGTATCCACGCCCATTCAACTCGCCCCTTGCTCAAGAAAGATTGAAGAACCGGCCAATTTCATTTACATGAACCGCTTCTTGGCCAGCATGAAAAAACGCATGAAGCGCCGCGCGGAAGCAATGCCCGGCGCCTTTTCACTTGAAGGTCTGGACGACGTGCGAACCATCTATGAAATTGACGACAAGATCACGGCTCCCCACTTCGGTTTCGGAACCGCCGACAACTACTATGCAACACAGTCGGCGGTCGTGCGCCTGGGGCAAGTGAACATCCCCGTGCTAATGGTGGCGGCCGAGGATGATCCGATTGTTCCGATTTCCTGTTACGATCACCCCGCGATGAAATCGAACTCAAATGTCACGTTCAATAGAATGCGCCGTGGAGGCCACGTCAGTTTTCTGGCGCGAGGCGATTCCAGGTTTTGGCTGGATCATTTCTTACTCGATTGGCTAGAAAGCAAACGCGTTATAGATTAGACCAGAGAGCGAATCCGGACAGCCGACAGGCGGATACCGTGACCGGACTCACCACATATTGTAATAACCATCTTTGGTCACAATATCCACCGGCGTCCGAAACAGCTTCGACAGCTTCCCCGGCACAAGCATTTCCGCCTTCGGTCCATCGGCGAAAATCTTGCCATTGCGCAGCATCACCACCCGCGTAATCTCCGGCAAAATATCCGGCAAATGGTGAGTGACCAAAATTACGCTCGTCCCCCGCGCCACCACCTTTCGCAGAATCGCATACAGCTCATGACAGCTCTTTATGTCCAGTGAATTGGTCGGCTCATCCAAAAGGATCGACCGGGGATTGTGAATCAGCGCACGCCCAATCATGAACCGTCGGCTCTCCCCCGATGACATCTGATTAATCTGCCGCTCAGCCAAATGCTCAATCTCCAGCAGCTTCATCACCTCTTCCGTACGCGCCTCCATCTCTGGGGTCACTTCATGATTAGGCCAAATCCCAATGCTCGAAAAGTATCCCGAGGTGACAATCTCCCGCCCCGGATAATCCCATCGCGTACAACTTGCCAGCATGTCATTGGTGATGATTCCCAAATGCGCGCGCAGATCAAAAACGTTCCAAATCTCCTGGCCCATGATCTTCACGCTCGACGGCTTGGCCATCGGAAACGGATAGACCTCGCGCGTGACGGCCTTAATAAAGGTGGACTTCCCACACCCATTCGGCCCCAGAATCGCAATGTTCTCATCCGCCCCAATCGTAAGATTCAGACCATTCAGCGCAACCACACCTTCACGCTTCACCGTAACGTTACGGCACTCAATCAAGGTATTCATGATTGCCTATTGTTCCCGGTTCAACGCCTTCACGCGAAATGGCGGCTTATTCTTCTCCGCTGGATCCTGTTCGAATACCTGGCTGGTCTTCGCCGGATCATAATCGCGCCACAGCCAAATCATCTCCTCGGCCAATTCCGCATGCCCACCGTTGCGGCTATGCGTGCCGTTGCCCCAACTGAAATGGAAATCGTAACCCTTCATCTTCAGCGAATTCGCCAAGTTGATATTCTGAGCGGGCCACGAACCATGTTCGTTCTCCAAATCGCCGGATCCATCCTGCATCCAAACCCGAATGTTACGCTTGTCCTGCTTGCGCACCGCGAACGGAATCACGTTGCCGCCATCGAGCGCCCCCGGCTTCCACTGAATGCTGGTAAAACTGCCGATGCGGCTGAGCACCCGGCTGAACTCTTGCGGCTTCCACCATGCCGCGTTAAACGCACAAATTCCGCCCGAGGAGTCCCCGGCAATCGCCCGGCTGTAGCCGTCCTTGCGCAAGTTGTATTTCTTGCCCACTTCCGCCAAAATCTCATCCAAAACGTACTTTGCAAACGTATCGGTCACCGTGTCGTATTGCACGGATCGCAGCGGACCTGCGCCCACCTTCCCCGGCGAAACCAGCACGTGGATGATCACCGGAATTTTCTTGTCGTGCGTCAAATTGTCGAAGACGACTTGCGCCCGCGATGGCTCCGGACGCGGCGCGAGTACTTCGCCATCGGTCCAGAACATCACCGCCGCGGGCCTCGAAGCATCATATTGCGCCGGAACATACGTCCAATAGTCCGCCACCATGCCATCGTAAATCTTGCTAGTGTGCTGCATCTTTTCCGACAGCGCGCCTTTCGGGACTCCAGGCCGCTCATACGACATCGGCC
>JAYVXT010000420.1:0-5717 GCA_043785065.1 Bryobacterales bacterium
GATTGCTATAGGTGCGACCGCCGCGGCAGGAGGCGCACTAGCGGCGAATTCGGCTAACGTCGAAGCTTTCCATTCGCCTTTGCCATCAAGCTCCTTGCGCACCGACTTCACCAGATCTACGGGCATCGAATCCGCCTTATTGCCCCAGGAATTGCGAACGTAGGTGGTCACCGCGGCGATCTCTTCATCCTCCAACATGGCCCACGCCGGCATCTTGCTGTTATACGTCTGCCCCTTCACCACAAACTCGCCGCCAATGCCGTTCATCAAAATCGCCGCCAGCCGCCGTTTGTCGCCCAACACATATTCAGAACCGGCCAGCGGAGGATAGCTGCCCGGCACGCCCAATCCCGTTTCCTGATGGCATTGCATGCAAGCGTTGAAGACCTCGCGGCCAAGCTTCATTGGATCTTGCGGCGGCATTACGACCGCAGGGCCTCCCATTGGACGCTCCGCCAAGCCATCTCCTTTCCAAGTGCCGCCATAGTAGCCTATGTAGAAACCACAGCATAACAAGTAAAGGAAGCAGGCCAAGATATAGGAAACCGGCATAGGGCTCGTGCCATCGCGCGGCTCCTGCATTTCGCGCATCACCGCCATGTGCATGCGGAATACCGAATCTTCATCCGGATGCTGCAGCGCGGGATCGATATTATTTGGTTCGCTCACTGCATCGCCTCCGGTAATGGGAATGATTGGTTCAGCAACTTCAGATAGATAATTAACTGTTCACCCCGTTCGGTGGGGACAATGTAGCCGACGTTCCCGTGCTTCGTGTTTCCGTCCGGAATTTTAACTGCGCCCGTTTGCAATGGCTCGCCTTTCTTCACTTCTTCAAACAGATAGTGGAAAGACGGCATAACGGAACCCGGCGATGTGATCTGCGGATCGTAAAGATGCAGGGAGTGCCAATCGCGCGAAGGCTGCCGCGCGCCAATGCTGGCAAGATCCGGCCCCGTGCGCATCGTGCCCAATTGATGGGGGTAATCGTAGATGTAATCGCGAGGCACGCTGCGCCGGTTGCCCCAGCCACGGCGGATATCGGCGCCATAACCCTTCATGCGGACTTGCTGCGTATGGCAATAAATACAGCCGTGCGAAATGTATTCTTCGCGGCCCTTCTTACTATCGCCAAGGTAAGGCGCCGGATACTGAATGCCATCTCTTTTGGTAACCGGCTTCAAGCCTTGAAACTGCCAGTTCGGAAGAATCACCAAGCCGCTAACAGAACAGGCAACGGTCAAAAAGACCCCCAGTGCGAGGAAGAGTGTGCGTCCCATGTTAAACCTTCTGTTCCTCCTGCAGAAGCGCATCCCAATTGCGCTCCGATGTGAACAACGTGGGATCGGCGAACGTCAGGGTGTGGCGCGCCATCATGCGCCCAAAATTAATGAGGAACGCAACCGTGCCCGTCAACAGTATCAAGCCCGCTAACGTTCGCAATTGCAAAAATGGAATGGTGAACTGCACGACCTTCAGAAAAGGAATCGACGGGTCGTTCATCATCAGGCCCTGCTTGACTCCCGCGAAGCACATGGCCCCGCCGTAAAGCAGCGTGCCCACCAGCGTGCACCAGAAGTGAATGCGGATCAGCCTTGCACTGCTCCATTCCTGCCGCATCAGCCGCGGCATGGCGTAATACATCATGGCGAACATCAGCGGAGCGAAAAAGCCGTACATGCCCAAATGCACGTGGCCGATTGTGTAGTGCGTGAAGTGCGTCACTTCCTGATGGGTGCGCAGCGCCTCTAATGAACCCTGGAAGCTGGCCACTGTGTACATCATCGAGCCAAAAACAGCAAAGCGCAACGTCGGGCTCGTCTTCAAATAATGGAAGCTGCCAAGCATCGTCATATGATGGTTAATGCCGATGGTGATCACTGGAATGAACATCATCATGCTGCCCACCACGCCAATGGTGATGGTCCACGCAGGCAGCGGGCCGCCGGTCAAATGGTGCGTCCCCGCCCAGTTGTAGAATATGGCGTTAGTCCAAAAGCCCACCAGTGAAAGATGGTAGCTGTGAATTGGCTTGCCGATTACTTTTGGGATCAGATAGTACGCCGCGGCAATGCCGGTGGGCGTAGCGAACAAGCCCACTACGTTGTGGCCGTACCACCAATTGGCAATGGCTTGCGCGACGCCATCAACGGCTCCGAAATTGATGCAGATTTCCGCGCAAATAACCAGCACGGGAAACCACACCGTAACCGCCATCAAGTACCACTGTGATACGTAAGTGTGTTGCGACTTCTTCCGGGCGTACATCGTGAAGTTCGCAATCACAATAACCACGTATGGCAGCACAAGAAACGGCATTGCCCACACCGGAAACTCAAGTGTTTCCACCCCAGTGGAATGGCCCGTCAGTATGCCCGCCACGCCCAGCGCAATGCCCAGGTTATAAATGATGCCGCCGATAATTAGTGGCTCCCGGAAGGGAAGTTTCACTTGACAAAGGCGCGCCTGCAACCACAGCAAAGTTCCCGACGCGGCCAGTCCACCGAATCCATAGATCGCCGTATCCCAATGCACCGGACGGATGCGTCCGAATGTCAGCCATTCGTAATTAAGGAATGTTGGGGTATGCAATTTGATGGAACTGATCAGACCCGCAAGCGTGGCGAAGGTCAACCAGAATAGGGAGGATGCCCAGTAAAACGTCACCACAACACGGGCCGAGGAATCGGCCTCTATTCTTGCGCGGATTTCCTCCGCTGGGGAAGGGGATGCGGTCATCGCCTGACACCACCGGCTTTACTTGGTTGGGGAAAATGATCCGTTACCATACCTTCGGGTTCTTCCTCGTCGAAAATCATTCGCGAAGCATCGCGGAGATTGTTAAACTCCCCGCGGCGAATTGCCCATGCCAGCAACCACACCATAGTAATGCCCGCAAATAGAGCAAAGGACCAAATAAAGATGAAAACGAAGAACATACTAGTGCGCTAAAGGCGCCTCCCTTCCCCCCAAATGCAACCCACAGGCCAAATGCGAAGCACTTGTGCTTTCAATAAATAGATGAAATAGTTGGCGATTTGACTCACTTTCCATGGGCTAGAATTGGGTCAAATCACGCAGCGGGACAACCAGGCAAAGCTGCAATGGCGCCGCTAAAACGCGTATAGTGAACACGATGCGAATTGCTTCCGTTGTCTTATTGCTATGCTCTACTGCTTGGTCCGCACAACCGTATCCCACGCCCATTGAAGGTGACCACACCATCAGGAATTTCAGGTTCGGCAACGGCGAAACTCTTCCCGAACTTAGGCTGCACTATACGGCCATCGGCTCCCCTTCGCACGAAGCGGTGCTGATCATGCACGGCACTGGAGGCAGCGGCGGCGGGTTTCTTTCCCCCACCTTCGCCGGCGAACTATTCGGTCCCGGACAGTTGCTCGACGCCACAAAGTATTACATCATCCTGTGCGACGCCATCGGTCACGGAAAATCCAGCAAGCCCAGCGACGGCCTTCATTTGAAATTTCCGCGCTACACCTACGAAGACATGGTCCGCGCCCAGTACCGGCTGGTCACGGAGAAACTTGGCGTAAAGCACTTGCGCCTTGTAATGGGAACTTCCATGGGGGCCATGCACACTTGGATGTGGGGCTACGTGTATCCAGATTTCATGGACGCGCTACTGCCGCTTGCATCCGCTCCGGTGGAAATCGGCGGGCGAAACCGCATGCTGCGCAAGATGATCATGGATTCAATTCGCAATGATCCCAATTTCAAAAATGGTGAGTATTCCGGCCCGCTGAAGAACATGCTGGCCGCTCAGTTCGCGCTTTTCATAATGACCTCAAGCCCCCTTCAGTTGTACAAACAAGCCCCCACGCGGGAGCTGGCGGATCAGGCTTTCGAACGCCGTTTCCACGGCCAAGCCCGCCCGCAGGATCCGAACGATATGCTGTATGCCTACGACTGCTCTCGCGAATACAACCCCGCCCCTCATCTTGAAAAAATCAAGGCGCACCTATATGCCATCAATTCCGCCGACGACCAAGTGAATCCCCCAGAGTTGGGCATCCTTGAGCGCGAAATCAAACGGGTGAAACTGGGTCGCTACATTTTAATTCCCACCAGCGATCAAACGCGCGGCCATGGCACTCATTCCCTGCCAACCGTTTGGGGACAATATCTGTCGGAACTACTGACCGTATCGACCGCTCGAAGCCGCCCCTCACCGGAAGTCTACCGTGTGAAGATCGAAACGGAGAAGGGTAGTTTCACAATGCAAGTTACACGCTCGTTAGCCCCCCATGGAGCGGACCGTTTCTACAACCTCGTCGAATTTGGCTTCTATGACGATTCCCGCTTTTACCGCGTCATCAACGGCCGCATCAGACAGTTCGGTATTCCCGGCAACCCCGCAATTGCCGCGATCTGGCGAAACCAGCAAATTCCGGACGACCCTGTACGAGACAGCAACGTTCGCGGCTCTTTTGCATTCGCGATGACCGGACCAGCAACCCGCACGACGCAGATCTACATCAACACCGCCGATCAAATTCGTTTGGATGCCGATGGCTTCGCCCCGTTCGGCAAAGTAGTGGAAGGCATGGATGTGGTCGACCGGCTCTTCGCGGGTTACGGTGAAACCTCGGGAGGCGGCATGCGCGCCGGTAAGCAAACAAAATTATTTGAGGGAGGCAACGCCTATCTCGACCGCGAATTCCCGCAGCTCGATAAGCTGATCCGCGCCCGCATCATCGCGCAATGATGAACAAAGTTAAGCTCGTTAGTTTCCTGACATTTCGGCAGCCGCCGGAAGCGACACTTTATTCCAATCAGGCGGCTCAACTCCCAACAAATGATGCACGAAGTAATCGTCCCGGTAATGCTGGTTCGCCAGCGCACCCACGCCGTGCCCCTGCCCGGGAATAAATAGCATGTCGAAATGCTTGTTGGCTTTCACCAGCGCATTGACCACTTGCAGCGAAGAAGCCGGGTCCACATTGTCATCCAATTCGCCCACGATGATAAGCGCCTTCCCCTGCAGCCGATGCGCGTTATCAACGTTGGAAGAGGCAGCATACTCCGGCCCAACTGGCCAGCCCATCCACTGCTCATTCCACCAAAGCTTGTCCATGCGATTGTCATGGCAGCCGCTGTTTGTCACCACTACTTTGTAGAAGCCAGGATAGAATAGCGCGCCGCCCAGAGAGCTTTGCCCGCCCGCCGAAGTGCCGAAGATCCCCACCCGGCTGATGTCATAGGAAGGATGCTTCGCCGCCACAGCTTTATGCCAAAGGATGCGGTCCGGAAATCCCGCATCACCCAGGTTCTTGAAAGCCACATCGTGAAATGCCTTCGAACGATTACTTGTCCCCATGCCATCAATGCGCACCACAATGAATCCAAGTTCGGCCAACGCCTGGTCACCTGAAACCGCGCTGAAAGTCTTCGGGACAAAGGAACCTTGAGGACCGGCATAGATATTTTCAATCACTGGATACTTCTTGTTGGGATCGAAATTCATAGGACGAGTGATAATGCCCCAAATATCGGTCTCCCCATCACGTCCCTTCGCTACGAACACTTCTGGAAATTGGAACCCTGCCCCCAGCAAGGAAGAAGCATCGCCTTTGTCCACATCCATGATGACCTTCTGATCAGCGGTCCGCCGCAGTTGTGAGATTGTAGGCTGATCCACGCGCGACCAGCTATCGACATAAAAGTTCTTGTCGGGTGAGAATGTCACTGTGTGGTTG
>JAYVXT010000421.1:0-17353 GCA_043785065.1 Bryobacterales bacterium
AGCATGCGAATTGGCCTGCGTATGCGTGCCCAGCCACTTCTCAGCCGCTCCATGACAGGCCTCGCACGCCACGCCGTCATTGGCCGCTTTCTCCGGGGAACCCGCCGCATGGCACGACGTGCATCTAACATCGGTCAGCGGATTGGCAATCCGTAATATCTCGGCCATCCGCTTTGATCGTGGCTCCATCAGCACCTTCGAGGCCTTGGAATGCTTATCGTTCAGTTGCCAAATCGCATATTCATTGCCCCAAATGCGGCTATCTTTTTCGTCCGCGTTCGACGTTCCGCCGTGGCAATTGGAACTGGCGCACCCGCCCGCGCCGATGTATTTTTGCCCCACCGCCACCGGCGCTATGGCCAACAAAAGCAACCCCGCAAGCCTTACTTGATGCAACATATTCTCGAACCTCATTGGTGCCGCAACGGAATCTTCCGCACAAGAATTTCTCCCCGCCCCTTCAGTTCCGTCTGATTCGTAACTTCGTTATTCTTTTCATCCAACTTTTGCGAGTTCTTCTTAAGAAACTCTTTCAGCTCCGAGATCATCGCCGCGGACTCAATCACTATTAAGCCTTGCCGCACGTTCGACGACGCCCGGAATTTCTCAATCTCCTCGACCGGCTTGGCCGACCACAACACGTAACAATTCTCCGTCCCGGTGGTCTGATCCATCCGAAACCAGCCTTTATCGGGAACACGAATTTCCTGACTCCGCGCCAACTTCGGGTCCCACTGCTCCCCAGGACGGGGCGACAAAATAGCGATGGTATTCTGAGCCTTTTCCTCATCCATTCCTTCATTAAGCACGTACAGGTAACCGGCCCGCGGCGAATTGAAGTTGAGCGCCACTTTGTAGTCCTTCTCAAAAATGACGTTGCCCGCGCTTTGAAATTGCTGCCCCATCTCTTGCCCGTCCCGCATGCGCTGCACTATAAAGGAATACTTCAACTCATTTTCCGGCGCGCCATTCGCCACCAAGAACTTCCATGCGCCAAATCCGCCAACGCCAAGCAGCATCACGGCCGCTATCGCCAGCCGCGGGCCTTTGTTCGCCGCGGCCCTCTGCTTTTCCATATCGGCGGCAAACTTGCCGGGCAGCATAGTATTTCCCAACTCCGAGGAAGCTAAATTGTAGATGTGGAGTATCACCCCATGCTTCACCGCGCGATTCCCTAAATCCACCAGGTATGGCTTCCAGTTACTTAGTTGCGCCAGCGTCGCCGCCATCGCTTCCGATACAAGAATATGCCCCTCATCCCCCGAATCCATCACCCTTTGCGCCATGTTGATGCCCCCGCCGGCCACATTGGCGTTGGCGTTAATATCGGCCACCTTATACACAGGACCCGAATGAATCCCCATCCGTAGCTTCAAGTGAGTCTTAGTCTTCAATTGCTTGGCGATCTCAAAGGCGCACGCGCACGGCTGCGTCGGATCTCCAAAGAACGATAGGGCCATACCGTCGCCCGTTGGCAGGCTGATCACACCGTCATGGGCCGCCGCCTTCTTGAACGCCGCCGATTCGCGAACAACCTGCTGCAATTCGCCCAAATACTCCTTCTGTTTATCCATCGGAAGCAGCGAATACCCCACCAAATCAGTGAACAGAATGTGTCCCACTTCCAAAAGGCTGCTGGGATCCTTGGACTTCCCCCCACCCTTAGCCGTCAACGCCGCCGCCACTGCTTCGCCAAACTCACGCGCCGAACCGAAACGATCTTCTTCCCGGAACGACATAGCCTTTAAAATCGTCTGTCCGGCGGCTTCCGGCAACCCCACGCGCAAAACCCACGGGGGCCGCGGCTTCAATTTTTCTTCGGAAACCAAATGTTCCAGCGATGAGGAGAACGGCTTTTCTCCCGTCAACATTTCGTAGGCGCAGATGCCCAACGCATAGGTGTCCGTAGCCGCCGTGGGCTTGCCCGCGAACTGTTCCGGGGCCATGTAGGAATACTTTCCGGCCACTTGCGTCTTCTCTCCGCCGAATGCCGAATCCTGAATGCCGGCAATGCCAAAGTCGATGATTTTGGCATGCTCCTCACCGCCGCCATGCTTTTGCAGCATGATGTTTTCCGGCGTCAGGTCCCGATGCCAAACTCCTTTTTCATGCGCCGCGCTTAAAGCCTGCCCCACTTGCCGCAGGATGTTGGCCGCCCTGGCAAACTCCAGGGGGCCGGCGGCCATGGCCTGCCGCACGTTCTGCCCCTCAATGTACTGCATCACCAGAAACTGGCGGCCTTCAGCCGTCTCGCCGGTATCCAGCGCGCCCACCACGCCCGGATGATCAATCCGCGCCAGCGCCTCCATCTCCTGCAAGAACTTCTTGCGGATCCAGGCATCTTGCTGCGATTCGTCCAGCAAAACCTTCACCACCACGCGCTTATTCATCAACTGCTTATCGTGGGCTAAATAGACAACACTCATCCCGCCGCGCCCCAACTCGCGTTCCACTTCGTAGCGGTCCTTAAGAATGAAAGGCCCGCCGTTGCCGCCTAAAATTGCGGTCGCGTCAAATTTGCCGGACATAGATAGTTATTGACAGGTTCCGCTTCGCTCCGCTGATTGACCCGCCGAATTAGTAATCTTCACTGCTACCGATTGCACGGCGTTCGCGTTCCCCTGAACATTGAAGGTCTGCGTATAGCGGAACGTTCCGCCCGTTGTCGCTCCGCCGGCAAAAGCAGTGAATGGGGCAGTCGCGTCCACCGTCAGCGAACTGGTTGTCAGGTTGTCCCCGGTAAAGGTGAATACTGCCTGGGTGGCCTGCCGCGTATTGGTGAAGCCATCGCTAACCACGTTGAACGAGCCGGCGCCGCGCGTGCAGCTAACGGCCGTCAACACAGGCGCGGTCCTTGCGATTGTGATCGTCACCGGCGTTAGCCCGGTAGCGGTCACCGCAGCGCCGCCGCTTGTGAACTGCGGTGTAATGGTAATAACGCCCGCCAGCGTACCAGCCTTCAAAGTGAAGTTCACCGTCGGCCTTGTGTTTGCCGGAACGTTAAATGCAAGAGTCCGGCTGCCGTTCGAGAATTGAATCGCCGGGTCGTCCGGCAAACCGCCATCGCCGCGGAACGTCAGCACCATCGTCCCATTCAAGTCCGCTGGGAATGCCGCGCCGAAGTTCACCGTCCCCGATTGGTCCGTGTTCGATGGCGAGGTGGCGGGCACAGTCACTCCCACGCCCGTCAACGCCGGCAACGCTACAGAGAAACTGACCACGTTGGAGGTTGACCCGCGCGGCCCCACCACGGTGATGTTCACTGCGCCAGGATTCGCCAGCAGCGCCGCCGGAACCGACCCTTGCAGGGAAGTCCCATTCACGAACCCGGTAACCAGCAGCGAATTGCCCCAGCGAATTGCCGAGCCGCCTTCAAAGCCCACGCCATTCACGGTAATCGTAAACGCCGCGCCGCCCGCCTGGGCCGTAGTCTGGCTCAAGCCGGAAATTTGCGGAGCAGGAAGTACCGGCACTGGTACTGTGGAAGTTCCACTACGCCCCGTAATGATGATTTGTCCAGCGCATGGCTGCGTCAAAAGACTACCGGGAATTATAACTGTGATCGAATTGTTCGTGCCCGTGGTGGTTTGCAAAGTGACCGGAGCCGCGGGCGGGCAAGAAAACTGTACTTGTGTATTGGGACCTAACCCAGGTCCGGTAATGGTAATCGACACGTTGCCGTCACCCACATTGAGGTTCGGAATATTGATCGTAAACGAACCAACCGGCAGTGTGAAGGGGCCGGAACGAACGCCATCGGGTGTGAGCGCCGTCAAAGCCGCACCACCCGGTTGCGTAAGAAGTGAAGCCGGAACAACCGCCGTCAATTGCGTCGCGCCGCCGAATGTTGTTGGAACCGGCTGCCCATTCCAGTTTATGGTCACACCGTCGAAGAAGTTGCGCCCTATAATCGTGATCGTGGTCGCCGGCGCGCCTACCGGAATCGAACTTGGATTCACCGAGTCAATCACCGGCACGGGCCTTACAGTAAATGGCAGTGTATTCGATACCTGTCCGGTCGGGTTACTGACACTCACCTGCACCGTGCCCGCCGTGGCAATCGCCGATGCCGGCACACTCACCGTCAGCGAGGTCGTATCGAACCCTGGCCCACTCGCCGGAGTGAGCGGGTTGTCCCCAAACCGCACCGTAGCTCCCGGCAAGAAGCCATTGCCGGTAACCGTCAAATTAAAGCCCTGCGCCGTAGCCGTCCTTCTATCCGGATTCAGTGAGAGAATCTGGAACTGACTCACCACAAAATCAGCCGAGTTGGAAACAGCCCCATCCGGGTTAGTGACCGTGACCGGAACTACACGGGCTTGCGTCAGCAAGTTGGAAGGAACGCTAACGTTCAGTTGCCCGCCTGTGATAAACACGGGCGTCAACGAAGCATCTCCAAAGTTGACGCTCGCGCCGGGAAGAAAACCCCGGCCAATCACACTCAGGTTTATTGGTCCGCTACCGGCGGGCGTGCTTCGCGGGTCAAGCGAGGTAATCACCGGGGCCGACCTTACCGTAACAATAATCCCCACGGCAACCGAACCGTTGGAGGTGCCGCCGGCGTTGATCGTCACTACATCTCTATAGGTTCCAGGAGCAAGCCCCACCGTGTTCACCGACACGGTCGCCGAACCGGGAACAACACCATTGCCTGGCGTTACGGTAATCGGCAACTGGCCTCCGGAAGAAGTGCTGAAGTTGAAACTAACCCCTGCAAAGCTTGAGGTTAGACTCAACGCTTGCGCCGCCGGGCTGGGCGCGCCGGCGATGGCGGTGAAACTCAACTGCGTTGGGTTAACTATTAATGCCGGGGCCGGAGGAGGCGTCGGCACTACCGGCGGCGGGTTGGTGAAGGTGATCAAGTTGCTTGCCGTGGATGGGACCGCGAACCTTGGCATATAAACAGGGGATGGCAATTGATCGGTACTGTTAGGTCCCACCGAAAGTCTTACGGTCGGGTTCGGGGGTAGCACGCCACCAAGCGCCGCACCCGTGGCCGCGTAAACACCAAAATCGAAATCGGAAACCGCCGAGAGCGTATCCGCGGAAAGGACTTCCCACACCGCCGTAGCCGTTCCATCGGTATTGACTGTAATTTGGGCAACATTGCTTTGCGGCAACCCTGTAGTTGCGGGCGCCGCCGCGAATGGGCCTGCTTCAACCGGCGTCAAGCGCGCCGCACGCCCATTAATAGCAGCCCCGCCGTTGTAAATGTCGACATACAACAACAAGCCGGGAGGCAAATTAGCGAAACGCGCCACAAGCCGTGTTCCCTGATCGGCCAATCCAGCCAACCCGCCATTGCCCAGCCCGTTTGTCACGTTGTTGGGGAATGCCGGATTCCAGAAACCAGTCTCCGAAGCAAACACGGTTCCGACGGTTGCCTGGCTTGACAATGCGACCGAAGGCGGCGCATCGAGTGAAACCGGCGCTCCAACAATCCGCGGCAGGAAACCGGTCGCGTACAGCTTCCGGAATCGAAGCACGGAAATTTGTTGGAATGCCGTTAAGGGAATGAATGGTACCGTAGCGCCTTGCGCCGGAAGTACCGCCGAGTTATCCGCTGTCCGCAGCGAAGTGGCGACGAAATTCGAAATGTTGCCCAAGGCAAGCCTTGCCCCATTGGTAATGACAACCGGAATATTCGCCGACGTTGAAGTGATGGTTCCCAAAATAGCGGATGAATCGGCGTTTAACGTGCTGACCCTAACTCCGGTAAAACGGAATACACGCAGGCCATTACCGATGCCATCCACGGGCACGCTTTCCCACACAATAGACCTTGTAGGAGCCTGCACTGTCGTGGATTGAAGCAGCGGATAACTCGCGGGATAAAAATTGCGAACATTGGGGGTTTCGGAGTTTTGCGCGCCATTTCCGTAATAACCCTGCCCTGTTCCGTTGCCGAAACTTAAGCACGAGAATCGCAACAAACAAGGGAATTCACTATTCGCCGCCGGTTCATCCAATATCGCCCAAGCGCCCGCCGGAGCCCAAGGATTACTTGCGGGCGTAACGAATCCGGTGTTCACCGGGGTTGTAATGAATGCGGTCGATGTCAGTTGGAAAGTAGTTTGCGGAATTGCGCCTCCTGGCGCTGTGGGCGTGCCACCGGTGCAAGTAAGCACAATATCGCTCACCAACTCCGCGGCGCCATTCTGCCGTAGAGTCCGCGGATTAGTAGCCGCACTGCAAACCATCGGGTTCACAAAACTGAAAAGGGTCCTTGGCGAAGCTACCGTTGAAAACCTCGGAATGGAAGTGCTATCCGCCGGAGCGATTGCAAGATCCACTTGTGGCGCGGGATAGCTATTTTGCGGAAGAGGAATCGCCGTGGAGGAATAATAAAACCCAAAGTCGAAATTCGTCGTGGCGTTCGGATCGGCGGCCAGTACTTCCCAAACCGCCGTCGCCGTGCCGGTATCGGACACCGCAAGTTGCGCCACATTCGCCGGTACCCCAGACCCACCACCCGCAACAGCGCTAAACGGACCAGTCTCATTCGCGGTCAAGCGCGCGGCGTCGCCGTTGACGTTTGCCCCGATATTCGTCAGGTCCACATAGATCGATGTGCCCGGTTGGAGGTTACTGAATCTTGCCACCAGCCGCGTGCCTTGCGTGGCCAACCCCGCGGCGCTGTAGCTTCCGACAGTAGGCGGGTTTATGAAGCTTGGGTCATAGAATCCAGTCTCTGAAGGGGCCGGAGGTTTGGTCAAATCGCTTTGAGCCACTGGTATAGGGGAGGTGTTGACATCAACAGCGGGCGTAGCCGATCGCGCCAAAAATGCCGTGGCAAAACCTTCGCCATAACGGAAAGTTCCCGCCCTTTGAAAACTGTTCAGTTGAGCCAGCGGAAACAGCACCCCGTTTCCCGCCGCGATGTTAGTCGTATTGCCCGCGTCTCTTAGCGTAGTCGCCAACGGCGCCGCGGTGGTTGCAATGATAGGTTGCCCGGTTACATTGACGGTCAACGGATTCTGGTTGCCCACCAAAGGAACAATCGTAATGGTGGCGGTTATGTTTGAGCCCGGCTGCAGCGCTCGCGTGTCAACCCGCACGTTGGTCAAGCGGATGATGCGCTGTTGATTGGCGGCTGGGGCATCGAGCGGGAACTGCCAGTTAATTGAGTTCGGCCCGCTGGCAAACGCCGCGTGAATGGTGCGATTATTCGGAGCCGCCGCGCTCTGTGCGCCTGAGCCATAATAATTGGCGCCGCTACCGTTTCCATAGCCTATGCAAACGCCGCTGGCATCGTCGCAAGGGAATTTTTGCGATCCCGGCCCGTTAATCTGCGGCGGCAGTTCGTCCAACAACAGCAGCGATCCGATCCTTTGATTCGGCTGCAGTGTTGACCCAATGGCAGCCGTGGTGATGGGTACATTCGCATTGGTGGTGAGGAAAATATTGACCTGAGGAATCGGCGACGACGCAGTCGGCGCGCCCCCGGTGCAAATAAGAATAACGTCCCCAGCCAGTTCCGTAATCCCTTGTAATCTTATCGTGCGGGGCGTAGCCGTGGCAGTGCAATTCAATGGAGCATTCGAAATAGCCGTGATACTGAAATTATCTATGCCCGAAGTAAGAAAAAGCCTTTGGAAAGCGGGAATCGTATTCGCCACCTGATATCCCACTTGAATAGAAGCTGCGCCAGCCGCGAAGTTGGGGTGCGAATTGCAGTCAATTGCCCCCGTTGCCGCGGCAACAAGGCAAAAGCCCGTGGCCGTGATGCCCGTTCTAAAAAACGAATTCCAAGGATTTTGGCCGACGGCCGCCGAATCCGCCGGACCAACATAAATATTATTTCCTTGCTTCAAGGCGAGGCGGTACTCAACAGGAGTTACCGGACCGGAACCACTTGGTTCAAACAGGTCATAGCCATAGTTAATGCTGGCAATCCCATTCGTTAGGTTCAAGGTTTGGACGCCATAGGCATGAAAAAAGCGTATCGGAACTGGAGTAGTTATATTTGACGCATCGCCGCCATGACTTTCCGTTCTGTAAAAGCCCGGATTTCCTCCGGACGGCGCCTGGGAGCCTGTAGCGGTAACACTGAATGCGTTTGCCGATATGGTTGTGACTGTCCAATCCGTATTATTAAACGTTCCGTCGGTAATGGTCTGCTGGCCCAAAGCTAAGCAAGACACCAAGCAGGAAGCCGCTACCACCCATGGTTGCGCGCGCATCAGTTTTCACCTCGCATCGCAACAAACGTCACCTTGGGATCATCCTCATCGCCATTCAACAGCCACACCGTGCCATCTTCCAACCCATTCAGACGGAACACCGTGTTCCCGTGCAGCCTACTAAGCTCGCTCGCCGTGCAGTAACACGTAAGCGTCCGGCTTGCCCCCGAAGCTAAATCGCGCAACAAAACGCCGCCCTGTTTTAAAAGCACCACCAAACTCCGTCCATCGCCGGAAACCGTTGCCTTCAACGCTTCAACCACGCCATCCTCTTGCGATAGCTCCGCGGTCTGCCCGCCGCGCACCAGCAAAACCTTTCCATCCTTGACGGCCACAACATTGCCACCGGCGATGAATCCCGCTTCCACCACACCGGCTCCGGAAATTACTAGCTGCTTGCCTTGCTCCGCATTGTAGGAAAACAATCCAGCCTCGCTGGATGCCAACACTGCCGCACCCGCATCATCCACGGCCAAGGCAACAGGCACCCCATCAATCGTCAACTCACGCGCCAATCTTGCCGCCCCAGGTAGGCCATCAAAAACCTGAACCGTGTTGCCATCGTCGAAATAAAGCGCGGCAACCGTGCCTCTAACACTCATCGCAATCCGCGAAGGTCCAACCTTCGCCCCCACCAATTCCGTCACACCATCGCCACGCACCAACAAAACCTTGCCGCCTTCAGCCGCCACACCCAAGGCAAACGATCCCTCCGGCGAACTTGCGGCCAATGATAACGCCGCGTCCGTTTTCGCGCCTAGCATCGCCGACATCGCAAGCCCCGTAATTGGCCGCGCGGCCTTCGCCTGTGCATCAAAAATCCAGCCCAGCCAAGGAACCCCAATTAAACTTTGGTTCGATTGCGCAACGGCAATCCCCGCGGTGAATAACGTAACAGTCAATATCCGCTTCATAAGTCTCCTAACGGCCCACCACTGTTCCCGAGCCGGCTGATATGGTTGTCGTCGATGGCGGTGTAGTGCTTGATCCCCGCGTTGCCAGCACCCCGCCGGCTACAGCTGCGCCCGCACCCACGGCCACCACCGTCCACCATTTGGCCGATGTGCTCATCCCAGCCCCACCACCCGCGCCAACGTTCGTCATGTTGATCTCCGAACTGGCCGACTGTCCGTTGGCTTGCGCCCGTACTTGCAATTTAAGTTGACCCTTTGCCGAATTGGGCTGGAAGCCTCGCGCCGTGGCCCGCCCATTCGAATCTGTCGTCACCGTAAAAAGCTTTGACCCACCCTGAAATGTACCCGATGCTCCATAATTCGGCGCCGTGAAGGTCACAATGGCCCCACCCACCGGCCGGTTGTTTTCGTCCTGCACTTCAACAATCGGTTCGCGCGCCGTGCGCTGCTTAATGTTGTTGGTCGCGCCCTCGCCCTCGATAATCAATATCTTGAGCTTTGGAGCGTCCTGACCAAGTAGCAGTATAGGACCACTAGTACATGCAATCAGAGCCGACATCAATAGAGACAGGATCGAAGATGGAGATTTTGTCATGTGATTACTGTTAAGCCTTTGATCTTAAATGACTACACCATAAGTGATGGTCCGTGTGCAACCGTTACAACCAACACGTGAGATTTTACTATCGCGCTGGAACTGCGTCTGGTACTGCTCATCCTAAACGATATTGCGCGGAATCTCTAAAACAGGGGTCACCATCGCCGCCGCATGGAACAATCCCGCACCAGTCTCCGTTATACTCATCGAGAGAGAGCGGAAGGAGCGCATAGCAAACCCAATGGGTATTCGTGACTTTTTATCCAAGCAGTTTATTGATGTAATCCAATGGACGGAACCGGAAGAGGGCATCCTCTCCTACCGGTACCCCATGCAGGATATGGAGATTCAAAACGGAGGCAAGCTCACGGTTCGCGAATCGCAAGCCGCCTTGTTTGTTAACGAAGGGCGGGCAGCCGATGCATTCGGGCCCGGCCTTTACACGCTGAATACCCAAAACCTGCCGATCCTGACTAACCTCATGAACTGGGACAAGAAGTTCGAATCCCCTTTCAAGAGCGATGTCTATTTCTTCAGCACGCACCAACAGATCAATCAGAAGTGGGGTACGCAAAACCCCCTCACCATTCGCGATAAGGAATTCGGCGCTATCCGCGTGCGCGGCAACGGCGTCTATTCCTGGCACGTTGTAAATCCCAAGCAGTTCCATACCAGAGTTGCCGGCACTCGCGCCATCGTGCATGTCGGCGATATTGACGAGCAGTTGCGCTCCACCGTCGTCGGCCAGATGGGCGACGCCATCGGGCAGAGTGGAATTCCTTTTCTCGACCTGATCTCGAACCAAGTGGAACTGGGGGCGAAGATCCTCGCCGGACTGCAACCCGCCTTCGACGAATTCGGTCTGCAACTCGATACCTTTGTCGTTCGTGAATTCTCGCTGCCCGAAGAATTGCAGAAGAAGCTCGACGAACGCATCAGCATGAACATGCTCGGCGATATGGGCCGCTACACGCAATACCAAGTTGCGCAGTCTATCCCCATCGCCGCCGCCAACGAAGGTGGCGGGGCTGTGGGAACCGGCATGGGTCTTGGGGCAGGTTTACTATTCGGCCAACAGTTCGCCGGCGCGCTTGGCGGGGTGATGAATCCCGGCCAGCAACCTCCTCCTGCTCCGGCGGTGGTTCCGGCAACCCCGGTGGTTCCGGGCTTGAGCCCGGCAGCCCCCGCCGGAGAAACCAAGTTCTGCTCCAATTGCGGAACGAAGATCGCACGCGTCGCAAAATTCTGCGGCGAATGCGGAACCAAACAAGAGTAAGGAGTGTGCGACATGGAAATGCGAAAATACACGAATCCCAGTGTGCGGTGGGGCGGACCCCCTGACCAGCCTGCTATTGTCCCCATGAATTCTCGTGCAATCCTGGAAACGCATCTTCCATGGACATTGCTTCATCATTTGTATGTCACGCTCCAAAGAGTAAGTGACTAAGTCAAACCAACCCCAATGACCCCCACTGGTTGTGAGTGGATTATGGAAGCCCAGGGCTGCGAAGAAGCAGCCCTCCGCGACCCGGTCTTACTCAATACACTCTTCGAAGATCTTATCCGCGGCATGGCCCTGCATCCCGTCCAACCGACCGTCTGGCATCAATTCCCAGGCCCCGGCGGAATCACAGGCATGTGCCTGCTCGCCGAATCGCACCTGACCTGCCACACTTTTCCGGAGTATGGTTCGCTATGCTTGAATGTGTTCTGTTGCCGCAGCCGCGATGATTACGATTTTGAATCGTGCCTGAAGCAATCTTTCGGCAGCGCCGTCGCCGTGCGTGTCCGTAAGTTGGAACGGCCCTATGGTCAGCCATGGAATTAACAGCATCCTGCCCCAATTGCGGCGCTCAAATCGTCTTCCGTTACCAAGCAGCCGTGCAGACTACCTGCAGCTTCTGCAAGTCCATCCTCGTGCGTCAGGATAAAGATCTGAAGCGCGTCGGTGTCACCGGCGAATGGCCCATCGACCCCTCTCCAATGCAGCTCGGCGTCCGCGGCAGCTTCAATGGCGAGGCCTTCGAAGTTGTCGGCCGCATCCTTTATGAATACGAACTGGGCGGCTGGAACGAATGGCACATCCAACTTGGCGGCAAAAGCGCCTGGCTTAGCGATGCACAACTTGAATACGCCATCTCCCGCCAATGGCCCAACCAGCAAAAGTGGCCCGATCCCGATAAAGTCCCCGCCGGCGCATCCGTTCAAATCGACAGCAATCAATACATCGTCACCTCCGTCAACAAAGCCAAGTACGTAGGCGTGGAAGGCGACCTCCCGTTTGAGTATTGGGACAAACAGATTCTGCAATACCTCGACCTTCGCACCAGCGACGGTAAGTTCGCCACCATCGATTATTCCGAAGACACCCCCCTTGTCTTCCTCGGCGAGTTTGTCGAATTCGACGACTTAAAGATGACCGGCCTGCGCGAGTTTGAAGGATGGAAGCGATGAACGAAGCCCGCACCGTCGTTCCCAAAGTAAAGGGCCTAAACTGCCCCGGCTGCGGCAATGCGTTGGAACTCCGCAGCATGGGCCGCGCCATCAGCGTCACCTGTCCCGCCTGCTTGCGCGTGCTCGATGCCCGCGATCCTAACCTAAAGATCCTCGAAGAATTCTTCGGCGGCCAACGCCTCATCCCGGAAATTCCATTGGGCAAACGCGGCGTACTAAGCGGCGCGGAATACGAAGTCATCGGCTTTCAAGAACGGCAAGTGATCGTCGATACGGTCACCTATAGTTGGTACGAATATCTGCTGTTCAACCCGTTTAAAGGCTATAAGTATCTGGTCAATTCCATGGGCCACTGGAATGAAGTGACGCCCATTCACGCCCTCCCTCGCGATAGTAGTAACGCCCTTGGCATAAAGGCTGTCGATTACAATGGCCAAAACTTCACCCACTTTCAATCCTCCGACGCCCAAACTTCTTACGTATTCGGCGAGTTCCCCTGGGAAATCCACAAAGGCGAAACCGTACGCTCCGACGATTTCATCGCCCCTCCGAGAATGCTGTCCCGGGAAAAGTACACCGGCGAAATAACTTGGAGCCTGGCCGAATATCGCGACTATCGCCAAATCGCCCAAGCCTTCGGCGTTCTACTCAATCCTCCATCTTCAGGCACGCCCTACGCCAACCAACCCAACCCCTACATCGGCAAACCAACCCACGCTTGGATGTGGTACGTGGCAAGTGTCGCGGCAATGTTCCTGGTCGCTGTTTTCCTCAGCTTTGCCTCATCTTCCAAAGTAGTCTTCAACCGCACCTTCACCGTCGATGCCAAAAGTGAGGAGGACAAGGCCTTCGTCACCGACCCCTTTGAGATTCCATCAGCCGGCATGTTGCAAGTGGATCTGCGCGCCGGCGTAAGTAACAACGAAGCCTTCGTCGGTGTGACGTTGATCAACGAAAAATCCGGCCGGGGCTGGGAATTCGCACGAACCCTGAGCCACTATTCCGGAACGGACGACGGCGAGAGCTGGACCGAAGGTTCAAAATCCGCGACAGTCAACTTAGCTGGCATCCCCGCCGGCACTTACTATTTCCGCATTGCGCACAACCAAGACGCACAAGCCGGAACACTGCCCAGGCCAATCCGCTATTCCATCAAGGCCCGCCGCGGATCGGGCATCGCATGGGGCCTTTTCTTCCTGGTACTCTTGCTGTTGGCCATTCCGCCGATCTGGCTCACCTTGCAAAAATCAAGTTTTGAGACGCGCCGATGGCTGGAAAGCGACTACGCGCCGGAACAATCTTCAAGCAATAACGATGAATAAGGAAACGATATGACCAGTCCCTTCTACATGATCTACAGTGTGCTGCTGGTGGGCGCTTGGGCCGTGATCTCCTACAAAGGCTACAGCTTCGACCGTTACCAGCAAATCAACGATGTGCCCAGAACTATCCGCAACAATCCCGGAGCCTACCGTCCCCACTATTCCGACGGCCCGCGCTACTCAGGAGGCAAATAGAGAATGAATTTCAATCCCGAATACTTACTCAACGCGATGGTCTACGCCTTGCTCGGCGTGGTGATCTACATCGCCAGCTTCGTCGTGGTGGATAAAGTGACGCCCTACCACCTGTGGCGGGAAATCGTCGAGAAGCAGAATATCGCCCTAGCCATTTTGGTCGGCCTAATGTCGCTCGGCATCGGCGTCATCATCGCCGCCGCGGTTCACTAAGGTCACCCGTTGGCGGCCGTTTTATTCATCTCCGTTTTCCTGATCTCCGCCTGCGGCCTCATCTATGAGCTGATAGCCGGAGCCCTCGCCAGTTACTTGCTGGGCGATAGCATCCTGCAGTTCTCCACCGTCATCGGCTCCTATCTGTTCGCCATGGGAATCGGCAGCTGGCTCAGCCGTTTCCTCGCCAAAGGCTTGGTCGCGCGCTTCATCACCATCGAACTAATGGTGGGCCTGGTGGGCGGATTTTCCTCCGCGATCCTGTTCGCCGCCTTCGCCTATACCGAAGGCTTCCGCTTGCTGCTCTACGTAGTGGTCACCATCATCGGCATCCTGGTCGGTCTCGAAATCCCGCTACTAATGCGCATCTTAAAAGAGCGTTTCAAATTCGGCGATCTCGTCTCAAACGTGCTCACTTTCGATTACCTCGGCGCACTCGGCGCTTCCTTGCTCTTCCCCATCGTGCTAGTGCCAAAGCTAGGCATGGTGCGTTCCGCCATGTTATTCGGCCTGGTTAACGCCGGCGTCGCCCTCTGGTCCACTTACTTGTTCCGTTCGCAGTTAGCCCGCCTAGCCGCACTCCGCACAGCCTGCTTCGCCGTCATCGCAACCCTCGGCGTCGGCATGGCCTTCGCCGATAAGATCACCGAAGCTGCGGACAACGGCATTTACGCCGACGAAATCATCCTCGCCAAAACCACTAAGTATCAACGCATTGTACTTACTAAGTGGAAGGACGATTTACGCCTCTTCCTCAACTCCCACTTACAGTTCAGTTCTCGCGACGAATACCGCTACCACGAAGCTCTAGTGCACCCAGGCCTTGCCTCCATTGGCGGCGCCCGTCACGTACTGGTCCTCGGCGGCGGCGATGGCTTAGCCGTTCGCGAAATTCTGAAGTACCCGCAAGTGCAAGCAGTCACGCTTGTAGACCTTGATGACCAGATGACCGACCTGTTTACCAAGCACAGCGTGCTTTCCGGCCTCAACCATAAATCATTCTCCTCGCCCAAAGTAAAGGTAATCAACGCCGACGCCTTCCCGTGGCTTGAACAAGATCGCGGCTTTTACGATTTCGTGGTCATCGACTTCCCCGACCCCACTAACTTTTCCCTTGGCAAGCTCTACACCACCGCCTTTTACCGCCTAGTGGAAAAGCATCTGACGCGCGAAGGCATGTGCGTCGTCCAAAGCACTTCGCCGTTATTCGCGAAATCGAGTTACTGGACCATAGCCGAAACTTTGAAGCAATCCGGCCTGCGCATTTGGCCCTATCACGTCTACGTACCAAGCTTCGGCGAGTGGGGTTTCGTGCTAGCCGGCCGCGGCGAATTTAAATATCCAACCGGCTTGCCCCAAGGCCTCCGCTTCCTGGACGTCGCCACATTGCCGTTAATGTTCCAGTTCCCCGAAGACATGAAGCCCGGCCCTGTGGCTATGGAGCCCAACCGTTTGAACGATCAAATTCTGGTGCGAACCTATGACAAAGAATGGCGCGACATCGCCCGCTGATCAAGCCTCCAACCAAGTGGAAATTACCCAAAAGTGGGGATTGCCCCCCGGCCTGCGGCATGCCCCCTGGCTTGCCTGCCCAGAACCCCGAAAAATCCCCCGCCGCCAATTCCTCTCCACCGCCCTCATAGGCCTATCTCAAAAGAGTCCCCGCCCCATCACCGGCAACTTCGTATTCGAATCCCAAAACCTAGGCCACCAAATCCGCGACAAGCAGCCCTACTCCACGCCCCAACACACGGAGCGCGTCCCCGTCGTCATCGTCGGCGGAGGCATGGCCGGCCTCTCCGCTGCTTGGCGCTTAGGCAAGCGCGGCTTCAACGACTACATCCTGCTGGAACTCGAACAAGACGCCGGAGGCAATGCCCGCTGGGGCGAAAACGAAATCAGCCGCTATCCATGGGCCGCCCACTACGTCCCAGTCCCCAACAAATCCGCCACCCTGGTCCGCGAGCTATTCGAAGAATTCGGCTTGCTAAAAAACGGTCGCTGGGACGAGCGTCACTTATGCCACTCCCCCCAAGAACGCCTCTACATTCACGGCCGCTGGCAAGATGGCTTGGAGCCTGAAAACGCCGTCACAAAAGAGGATCGCAAACAATACAAGGCCTTCGAAAAACGCATGGCCGAATTCCGCGCCACCGGCCAATTCACCGTGCCGCTGGAGTTAGGTGCAAAGCCCTCCCCCCTCGACCAACTCAACTTCCGCGACTGGCTCAAGCAGAACCAATTCACCTCTCCCTACCTGAACTGGTACGCCGATTACAGCTGCCGTGACGACTACGGGGCTACCTCAACACAAACCTCCGCCTGGGCCGGCATCCACTACTTCGCCTCGCGCGAACACGAAGACAAAGGCCCACTCACATGGCCCGAAGGCAACGGCTGGATCGCAAAGCGCTTGATCGAAAAAGCCGGTCCCCGCATCCGCAAGAACGAAATGGCCCGCCGCATTGAACGCAACGGCGGTAAGTGGCGAGTAACTACCGCCAAGACCGTGTATGACACTGAATGCGTCATCTTCGCCGCCCCCAGCTTCCTCGCTCCGCACCTGATCGACGGCCACCCACCCATGACCGGCTTCGAATATTCACCGTGGCTAATTGCGAACCTCACGCTAGACCGCATGCCCGCCGAAAAACAAGGCTCCGAACTTGCCTGGGATAACGTGATCTACAATTCGCCCTCCCTCGGCTACGTAGTGGCGACCCATCAGAGCCTTGCTTCGAGAATCGAAAAAAGCGTTTGGACTTACTACCTGCCTCTTTCCAGCGAAGAACCAGTAGCAGCCCGCAAGCGATTACTAGCCACCGATTGTGCCGCCTGGAAGGAGTTCATCCTCGCCGATCTCGAACGCGCCCACGCCGACATCCGGCAGTGCGTTTCGCGAATCGACATCTTCCGTAACGGCCACGCCATGGTGCGCCCCGCGGTTGGTTTCCTGAGCAATGCGGCAAGGCAACAAGCATCGAAGAGCGGAGCCGGCCTCGAATTCGCCAACTCCGACATAAGCGGTATTTCAATTTTTGAACAAGCTCAATATCGCGGCGTGCTAGCAGCGGATCGAGTGTTGGCACTGATGGGGAGAAGGTAGTCTTAAGCCTTGTCGTAACAAGACGCTACGTTCTTAACTAGTGAAACAAGTCAATGTAAGAGACAAACCAGCCGCTTTTTACAGCACCGAAGCGTGATCTTTACACTCCCCTGCTAAGCTGGGCACGATGGAAAAGAAAATGAAAGCTAAAAATCTCCTGACCGTTCTACTCTTCGCCACCCTCGCCACAGCCCAACCCCCCGGTATGCAGAACGGAGACGGTGTCTGGCTCCGCGACGCCTTCTTCGGCGAACGCGATACCTTTGACTCATGCCTCGCCCACCAACCCGGCCAGGGCATGTATCACAATCACATCCAGCCCATCTGCCTCCGTGCCCAACTCGCCGACAACATCGATGTCATCGCCA
>JAYVXT010000422.1:0-5703 GCA_043785065.1 Bryobacterales bacterium
TGAACAACCCAGTGATATATGATCGTTTTGCCTCCGGCATCAACGCGGGGGTGGTGATTACCGACTTCGGCCGCAACAAAGATCTGCTGGAAAGCGCCCGCTCACGCGCAGGCTCACAACGCGAGTTGACCGAAACGGCGCGCGCCGAGATTGTGTTTCAAGTTGACCGCGCCTTCTACGCATTGCTCCGCGCAGAGGCGCTTTTGAAAGTGGCGGACAAAACGGTGGCGGCGCGAAAGTTGGTGGCCGATCAAGTTGGGGAGTTGGTAAAAAGCAACTTGAAGTCAACCCTTGACGGAAGTTTCGCCAACGTCAATTTGGCGGAAGCCACTTTGCTGCTGGAACAACAGCATAACGAAGAGGAATCGGCGCAAGCGAGTTTAGCGGCCGCGCTGGGCGCCATCACGCAAGAGCGCTACGAACCGGTTGACGACAATCCCTTAACGCCGCCCGATGACGATCTTGCAGCAATGATTCAACGGGCAAGCCAAAAGCGTCCGGAACTAGCCTCATTGCGCTTGGACGAAAGCGCCGCAAGACAATTTGCCCGCGCAGAAGGCCGCCTGAAGATGCCGACCGTCACCGCGCTAACTTCGGTTGGCGTGATGCCCGCCCATGTCGCGGAACTGAGTAGCCGCTGGGCGGCGATTGGCGCTAACATGACGATCCCAATTTTCAATGGCCATTTGTTTGAGTCACGCAAGTCTCAAGCTGAACTACAAGCACGCGCCGCCGCCGACCGAGTGAAGGATGCGGAGTTGCAGGTATCCCGCGAAGTACGGGTCGCCTACTTAAATGCGTTAAGCGCGCACCAGCTAATGGGGCTGGCGGCAAAGCTACTGGCTCAATCGGCGATGGCGCTGGATCTGGCCAAGACTCGTTATGAACTGGGGCTTAGTTCCATCGTCGAATTAAGCCAAGCTGAGTTGAGCTTGACGAGGGCGGAATTAGCGGTGGCAAGCGCTCGTTACGATTATCTGGCGCGCCGCGCCGATCTAAATTTCCAAATTGGCGAAAACAGATAATGCGCAGCCCACGCTACTCGGTTGATCGCAAAATCGCGTTCGAAATGTCGATGATTATCTTCATTGCCGCAACATCGTGAACCCGAATCATATGCGCGCCGTTCAGCACGCTCGCCGCCACCGCCGCGGCCGTAGCGTAATCGGGTTGCTTAGGATCAAACACCCCCAGGAACGATTTGCGCGATGGGCCGATCATAATTGGCTGTTCCAATTTCGACAACGCCGGCAATAGCTCAATCAAAGTAAAGTTCTGTTCCTTTCGTTTACCGAAACCCAGCCCGGGATCAACAATGATTCGCGACCGATCAACGCCTGCCCTCATCGCCCGGCTTACCGCCGCGCCAAGGTCGAACATTACTCCGCCCATCGGGTCGGGCATCGGCGGCAGTTTGGCCCATGAATCAGGAGCGCCGCGCATGTGGTTGATCACCAGGCCAATATCGCGCTGCGCCACCACTTTGGCCAGGCCCGGATCGAACGTCAGGCCACTAGCGTCGTTGATAAATTCCGCGCCATGCTCAATCGCCTTTTCGGCCACGGCGGCTTTGTAGGTGTCCACCATCACCGGCACGCTCAACTTGTTTTTTAGCCGCTTCAACACGGGCACAAGTCTGCGCAACTCTTCCGCCTCGGAAATGCGCGGCGAACCGGGCCGCGTCGATTCCGCGCCGATGTCAATAATATCCACGCCCGCCTCTTCCATTGCGAAAGCGTGGGCATAAGCGCTATCGGGATCCAGATACTTTCCGCCGTCGGAAAACGAATCCGGGGTCACGTTCAGGACGCCTACCAGCAAGGGCCGGTCGCCTAACTGCAACTCCCGTTGGTCCAACTTCATCATGTATCTTTTTGGAATCATTATTATTCGTACCGTAAGCAAACAATCGGATCCAACTGCGCGGCTTTGTTGGCCGGATAGTATCCGAAAAACAACCCAACTCCCATTGACATCAAAACACCCAACACAACCCATACGAGCGACAACTGGGCCGGAACCGAAGGCGCGAGCGTTCTTACAGCGAAGGCGATTAATCCGCCAAACAGGATGCCCAGGATGCCGCCGATCAACGTGAGAACAACCGCTTCAAACAAAAATTGCAGGCGGATGTCCCCTTTTCGGGCCCCTACAGCTTTGCGAATGCCGATCTCCGCGGTACGCTCGGTAACCGAGATTAGCATGATATTCATCACGCCAATGCCGCCGACTAAAAGTCCGATGGAACTGATCACGGCCGTTAGAATCACAAGCGCTCCGGTAAGTTGCTTCCACAACGCGCTGATGAAATCGGGTGAAATTAGCTCGAAGTCGTCTTCGGCGAATGTGGGAACTCTGCGCCGGCGCCGCATTGCTTCGGTGACCTCGTCCTTGCCCTTCTCCACGCTTGCGTTCTTGTCAACGATAAACGCTATCGCCACTTCCTTGGTTGCTGGGTAGTTCTTGCGGAAGTCACTCAAGGGAATGACGGCGAATTGATCGATGCCGGGTCCGCCGAATGAGCCGGAATCTTTCTCCATGATTCCAACCACTTCGTAAAGCTTGCTGTTCAATCGCACCGTTCTGCCAAGCGGATCGGAGGACGGAAATAGGGATTGAGCGATGTCGTTGCCCAGCACCACAACTGGCCGCGCGTGCTCTTCGTCATAGCGGGAGATGAAGCGCCCTTGCGCGGCGGCGAACTGCGGAAGCGCATCGGCATACTCCGGCTCCACGCCGCGAACAAGAATTCGCTCCACTCGTTCATTTTCATAACTTATGGTGTTCGTTTCGCCAAAGAAAAATGCGCGCGTAGCGAAAGCTGTCGCCGTTTTCAGCGACGGGCACGAGTTGCGAACGTAGTCGGCGTCCTCAAAATTGATGTATTTGCGCTTACGAATCTTTTCGGGAATCGCTCCCAGGCGCGGCCCGAAGTTGAATCGCGCCACGAAGAACGTGCGAGGCCCAAAAGCTTCCACCTTCATCTGCACGAATCGATTTAAACCTTCAATGATTGACGCCACGGCGATCACCGATGTAACTCCGATGACGATTCCAAGGATGGTCAACCCCGATCGTAGCTTGTTCGCACGGAGCGTATCGAACGCGATCAGGACATTTTCCAAGGCTTCTTCTCTGGTCATTTTATTCAGCCCTCAATGCATCCACCGGGTTCAACTTGCTGGCCCGCACTGCCGGATAAATTCCGAAGAACAGTCCGATGATCGAACTCAGCATCATGCCCCCAATCGCCACGCTAGTTCGCACAACAGCGGGAAATGCGGTGAAATTCCGTAACGCCGTCGCCGCCAAAAATCCCAGCGCAATTCCAACAAGCCCGCCCAGCAGGCACTGCATGACTGCTTCCACCAGGAACTGCCCGCGGATATCTTTTTCCGTGGCCCCCATGGCGCGGCGCACGCCGATCTCCTTGGTGCGTTCGGTGACGCTCACCAACATGACGTTCATGATCACAATGCCGCCAACGATAGCCGAAATGGCGCTCACCATCACGAACACTAGAAAGAAGGATCCGCTAATAGAGGACCACAATGCCATATAGGTTTCACTGGTATCCATGAAAAAGTCGTCATCGGCGGCGGGACGCACATGCCGCCGAGCCCTCAGCGCCAAGCGGATTTCATCCATCCCCAGATCCATGATCCTAGCCCCGCCCATTGCGCGCACCTGCATTGTCACTGCGGTATGCGAGCCCAATTTCTTGAGATACGTCTGCATCGGGATCACCACAAAGTTGTCCTGATCCTGCCCCAACACCGAACCGATTTTTTCAAATGTTCCCACCACCAGGAAGTCATCCTTGCCGATGCGAATCGTCTGGCCAAGCGCATTCGAGCCGGGAAAAAACTGTTCCACCAACATGGAGCCGATCAGGCATATATACGACGACCGGTTCTCTTCCGTTTCGCTGAAGTAGCGGCCTTGCTCCACCGTTCTTGTGTCGATGGTGGCCATGTTGGCCGTATGGCCATAGAGATTAATGTCGGTGACTTCCTTATCCCCGAACCGAACCCTCGTGGTGCTGCTTGCCGATGCTCCGACGTCACTGCAATGGTTACACTGCGGCGCAACCGCATCCACATCGGGCATCTCAATTTTGCGATTCTTCAACGCTTTGATCACCACGTTGAAATCCGTGGCGGCGAACGGGGTCCGCGCCACTCGGAAGACATTAGTGCCCAGGTTGGCGATCTTCTGTTCCACGTAAAGATTAGCGCCTTCGACGATCGTTACCACTGTGATTAAAGTAGCAACTCCCATCACCAGCCCAAGCATGGTGAGCGCGGCGCGCATCTTGTGCACGCGAATAGCGGCAAGGCTTTCGGAAATGTTATCGGAAAGGCGAAGCATGTAAGGGGCTCCTTCCATTGTAAAGCTGATACGATGTTACGGAAGCTTCCATGTTAAACCGCCGACAATTCCTGACCCTGGCCGGGGCCGCCGCGCTTACCGGGCAAACACGCAAAAAGCCCAATGTTCTGTTCATTGCGACTGATGATTTGACCACAACTCTTGGTTGTTATGGCCATCCGGTGGTGAAGACTCCAAACCTGGATAAACTCGCGAAACGCGGCGTCTTGTTCAGCCGCGCTTATGCGCAGTTCGCGCTGTGCAGTCCTTCGCGTAGTTCCTTGATGACCGGACTTGGCCCCGATACGACGAAGATTTACGAATTACAGACGCATTTCCGTTCAGTGCTTCCCGACGTCTTGACCCTGTCGCAATGCTTCCAAAAGAATGGCTATTACACTGCTCGAGTAGGCAAGATTTATCACTACGGCAATCCCGGCCAGATAGGAACGGATGGTTTGGATGACGCACCCTCGTGGAACCATAAAGTAAATCCACGCGGGGTGGATAAGGATGAAGAAGACAAGATCGTGAACCTGACGCCGGGCCGCGCCATCGGATCCGCCCTCTGTTTCTATTCGTCGCCGGAGCCTGGAGAAAAGCACACCGATGGATTAGTGGCTTCTGAAACAATCAAGCTGCTGGAACAAAACAAGGACAAGCCATTCTTTATTGCTGCCGGCTTTTACAAGCCCCACTGCCCATATATTTCTCCGCGGAAGTATTTCGATATGTATCCCGTGCGGAAGCTGAAGACCTACCAGATGATTCCCGGCGAAATGGAAATCGCTCCCCCGTGGGCATATTGGGTCAAGGAAGCAAATTTCGGCATCTCAGATGAGCAAGCCCATCAGGCGTTGCAGGCTTATTACGCGGCGGTGACCTTTACCGACGATAACGTCGGCAAGCTGGTGGCCGCATTGGATCGATTAGGATTGACCGGCAACACAATCATCGTGTTCTGGTCTGATCATGGTTATGCGCTGGGCGAGCATGGCCAGTGGATGAAGCAAACCGTATTTGAAGCCGCCACTCGCATCCCGCTGATTTTCGCCGGTCCCGGTATAAAGGCTAGAGACAAAGCTTCGCCACGGACTGTTGAGATGTTGGATTTCTATCCAACGCTTGCCGATTTGTGCGGGCTTGACCAGGCGCCTTCCAACCTGCACGGCAAGAGCCTTCGCCCGTTGCTTGAAAATCCCAACGCGGCGTGGGACCGGCCCGCCATCAGCCAGATGCGGCGCGCGGCGGCGTTTAACGACGATCCAAAAGGCCAGAAGAAGAAAGCCGGCGCGGCACAGTTCGTGCACGGATACAGCATCCGTACGGAAC
>JAYVXT010000423.1:0-5663 GCA_043785065.1 Bryobacterales bacterium
CAAATGATTCAGTTCGCCGTTTGCCACGTGGCAAGAACTGTTTTCAGTGTGGTCAACTCTAAATGAGCACAAGTGGGTAACTCTTCGCAAGCGCCGACGTCCAAGCTATTCCGCTGAACTAACCATCGTTTCCTCGGTAGCTTCGCCGGCAGTGAAGTAAGCGCAATCCGGGTGGTGGAAAACAATGGCGCTAACACTGGCTTCCGGCTCCATCATCATGCCTTCGGTTAATTGCACTCCAATTTCTTCGGGCTTCAGCAACTTCCAAATCCCTTGTTGATCATCAAGGTTCGGGCAAGCAGGGTAGCCGAAGCTATAGCGCTTGCCGTGATAGCGCGACGTAAACCGCTCGTGCATGGATAAAGTAGGAGGATCAGGAAAACCCCAATCTTCGCGCATGCGGCGATGGAGCCACTCCGCGCATCCTTCAGCGGATTCAATGGCGAGCGCCTGCAGGGCATGAGCGCGGAAATACTCGCCCGCTTGCTTGGCCTGTTCGGACATTTCACGAATTCCCTCCCCTGCAGTGACAACAAACAATCCAATCTGATCGCGCCGTTCTCCATTCTCCACCGGAAGAACATAATCACTCAAACACAGCCCATCTTCCTTGGGTTGGCGGCCGAATCGGAACGTATGAACCGGAGCCTTGCCACCGGCTTCAAACAAATGAATCGAATTGCCTTCACGCTCCGCTTCAAAGAACCGCCACACCGCGCGGATCTTCATGAACCTCGCCGCCTCTTCCCGCACGGCTTCCATGTTATGGAACAACGCCAACGCCTTTTCATCGCGCTGAGCTAATAGTTTTTCGAAGTTTCCCTTGAATCCCATGTGGCGGCCGTAAAGCATGAAGGGGTTGATGTAACTCCAAACCTCGGCAAGCTGAGGGACATTTCGCACTTTGCGTTCAAGCGATGGAGCCGCGGGAATGGGAACATCCAGCCGCACTTTGGGGCTGCGCCGGACAGATGTATTTACAACCACGGCCGGAGCGGGAACCTGCACATCTCGGCCTGGTGAGAAGGTATGTTTTTCCAAGACAGCCTCGCGCAATTCCGGATCCATAATCTGGTTGAGCAAGCTCAATCCCGTCATGGCGTCCTTCGCATAGAAAGTTGGCGACTTGTACTCGGGGGCAATTCGGGTTAGGGTGAATTTCTCAGACAACGCCGCCCCACCTACAAGCAAGGGCACTTTGATGCCGGCGTCGCGGAAATCACCGGCCGTAATCACCATCTGCTGGGTGCTCTTCACTAGAAGACCCGAAAGTCCAATGGCGTCGGGCTTGTGCTCACGGTAGGCGTCAATCAGTTGTTCCGGAAGAACCTTAATACCCAGGTTTACGACCTGGTATCCGTTGTTGGAAAGAATAATTTCCACCAAGTTCTTCCCGATATCATGTACATCGCCCTTCACCGTGGCCAGAACTATTTTCCCGCGCGAGACAACATCGGCCTTCGCCATGAATTTTTCCAGATGGGCAACGCCGGCTTTCATCGCTTCGGCCGATTGCAGCACTTCGGCCACAATCAATTCATTGTTGTTGAATAGGCGGCCGACTTCATTCATCCCCTTCATTAACGGGCCGTTCACGACGTCAAGCGGTGAAACACCTTCGGATAGCTTTAAATTCAGGTCGTCAATCAAGCCTTCCTTGCTGCCTTCGATAATGTAGTTCGCAAGGCGGTCGTCAAGCGGCAACGAGGCGGCAGCCTTTTTGTCCTTCGGCGCGGCGCCGCGAAAATGTTCGGCGATCGCCGCAATGTTGAACTGATTGACAGCTGCTTTTTGGTTGGGCGTTTGATCCCGCCAATCGCTGGGGCAATTCGATAGCAAATGCGCTTGCGGAT
Source organism: Bryobacterales bacterium (assembly GCA_043785065.1). GTDB lineage: Bacteria > Acidobacteriota > Terriglobia > Bryobacterales > Bryobacteraceae > JANXSF01. Next base: position 1,854 of record JAYVXT010000423.1, read on the forward strand.
GTTCCGGAGCGACCTCAACCGGAGGCGTATTGAAGAGTAGATGCTCGGTCAACCGGCGCTCCAATTCCGGAATGGAAGCGAACCTCTCCAGCTTTTCAGAATTCACTATAGCCAGGTCCAGCCCGGCTTTCGTGGTGTAGTAAAGAAATACGGAGTTGACGATCTCCCGAGCGCTGGCGGGTAATCCGAAGCTGATGTTGGAAACGCCAAGCACGGTCTTCACACCAGGAATATTTTCCTTGATCAGGCGCAGCCCTTCGATGGTTTCCACCGCGCCGCCAATGTAGTTCTCATCCCCAGTAGCACATGGGAAAACCAATGGATCGATGATAATGTCTTCCACTGGAATTCCGTACTTTTCCGTCAGAAGCCGCACAGAACGCTTGGCCACTTCCAATTTCCGCTCGCGGCTGAATGCTTGCGCGGAAACGGGATCCTCATCGATTGTCCCAACCACAAGCGCCGCGCCATAGCGTTTGGCGATTGGGCACATCAATTCAAACTTCTCTTCGCCGTCTTCCAGGTTGATCGAATTGATGATGCTTTTACCCTGACAATAGGTCAGCGACAACTCCACGGCTTTCGGATCCGTAGTATCGATCATAATCGGAGCTTTCGGTACTTTCTTGATCAACAACTCGTAGAAAGAGGGAACATCCAGCAATTCATCCCGGTCACTGGATTGCAGGCAGACGTCGATAATATGGGCGCCATTGCGGATTTGCCGCCGCGCGATGTCCGTGGCTTCTTCCCACTTTTCTTCGCTCACCATGTTCTTAAACAGGCGTGACCCGATGACGTTGGTTCGCTCACCTACAATTAGTGGCCGGTTCGAATCATCGGCCTCCACCAATTCGGTACCGCAATAGAGGCTGCGATGAACAGCATGCACTTGCCGAGGCTTTTTCCCTTCAATCATCCGGGCCATCGCGGCAATATGCGCTGGAGTGGTTCCGCAACAGCCGCCAAGAATATTTACCCAGCCGTGATCCGCAAACTTTTCCAATTGCGCCGCAAGCGACTCAGGAGTTTCCAGGAACTTGCCTTCTTCATTTGGCAAGCCTGCATTCGGATAACAAGATACGCGGCAACTGGCCAACTCATGGATCGTACGGATGTGATCCGTCATGTGCTCCGGACCGGTAGCACAGTTGAGCCCAATCGACAGCAACTCGGCATGCATCAAGGAGGTAGTGAAAGCGTCGGCGCCCTGCCCTGCCAACATTGTTCCATTTAATTCAATGGAGCCTGAAACCATCACAGGAACCTTATACCCGTATTCCTCGCCCAAACGGTCGATCGCAAGCAGCGCGGCCTTGATGGTTCGCGTGTCTATCGAAGTTTCAACCAATAGGACATCGGCCCCACCGTCAACCAATCCCTTGGCTTGGATATAGAAATTTTCAACAAGTTCCGGAATGGTAACGCCACCGGTAACGCTTGGAGCTTTGGTGGTTGGCCCCATCGACCCGGCGACAAATCGCATCCGCTTGGGTGTATCGAATTCAGCCGCCACTTTGCGGGCTAACTCCGCGGACAACTTACTTAACAGATAAGCGTCATCGGCAAGACCAAAGTCGGCCAGCACCATGGGAGTGGAGCCGAACGAATTGGTCTCCACAACATCGGAACCAGCAGCATAATAGGCTCTGTGAATCCCCGCGATTACATCCGGACGCGTTCGCACCAACTGCTCGGGGCAGTTTTCCTGCTTAGGGCCGCCATAGTCCTCAACCGTGAGGTTATGCTGGTGGATCTCGGTGCCCATGGCTCCGTCCAGCAACAGGATACGGCTATTCAGGGCTGATTGAAGCGCCTCATAGCGAGCTTGTTGATCTGTCATGCGGTATCTTAATTATCGCATGTACCTTGGCTTTGGCTAGGATGCCACGGCCGCCGCTTCAATTTCCGGATGATGAAAGCTATAGCCGAATCCGCGAACGGAACGGACATAAGCCGGATTGGCTGGATCTGCTTCCACTTTTTGACGAAGCCGCAAGATGTAGACGTCTACCGTTCGGTCGGTAACCGCCCGGTCATACCCCCAAACGCCATCCAGGAGTTGTTCGCGGCTGAAAACGATACCAGGACGGATCATCAGGAATTCGAGAAGCTTGAATTCTGTCGCGGTAAGTTGAAGTTCTTGGGAATCCAACAGGACCCGGCAGCTAGAACGGTCGAGCTCTAGCCCCCCCGACTTCAAGGTGCGCTGCTGGGATTGCTGGCTGCGGAATTGTATCTTGACCCTGGCAAGTAATTCCCGGACAAAGAAGGGCTTTACGATGTAGTCGTTCGCTCCCAACTCTAACCCCACGATGCGGTCTGTTTCCGAGGCTCGCGCGGTGAGAAAAATTACGGGGATGTGCGCCAGTTCGGTATTACCCCGGATCGCTTTGCAAATATCCAGACCGTCGCTGTCGGGCAACATGATGTCCAGAATGATCAGATCCGGTTTTTCCCGCCGGAAGAGTTCAATAGCGCCTTTGCCTGTCTGCGAACCAGCAAACGAATACCCTTCTTTTTCGAGGTTGTATTTGAGTAGCGCAAACAGATCGGAATCGTCTTCGATCAATATAATCTTTTTCATGGTTGTCGTTTACTACAATACCAAGGCTATTGTAACAATACGGTAACAGTGGGGTGAATAATGGTAACAATCAACAGAGGAGTTCGAAAAGAAAATGCGGCCATTGGTCGTGGCCGCGAATAGTCTCGGAAGAGAATCTATGAATTGAAATTAGGACCGGCGGCGACGCAAAGCAGCGACAGCCGCTAGCCCACAGGCCGTGAACATGTAGGTACCGGGTTCGGGAACAGCAGCAGCAGCTCCGAATTCATCCAGAACGAAGTCAATACCAGAGGTGCTGCCGGGGTTAGCGTTTAGCGACATAGTTATCGCATGGACCTGGCCGAAGTTAGCTCCACCCGCTGCTCCCGCCCCGGCGATGAATGAGGCGAAGCTCTGATAAATAGTCGAGAAGCCCCCTGCGAAACCAGTGAAAGGAACAGTGAAGGTGCTAGTTGAGAAATGAGTTAAATCGGTGTAGACGGTGATTAAAATTGTTGATGTGGGAGGAACTACTCCTCCGTTATTGGTTTTGTATGACAGATAAAGGCTATTTGTTCCGGCAGCCAACAAGTCCAGGCTTAATCCTAGTCCGACTGCCCCCGTGTTGCTAGTTCCGCCATCCCACCTGAGAAGAGCGTTAGCATAGGTGGAGGCATCCGTCGAAAAATTAAGGGCACCGGGAATGTTCCCATTTACATTGATGTGAGCGGCGCCACCAGGATTAGCTGTATTGGTCGAGGCAGTAGTCGTCAAAAGAGTGAAACGGGAAGCGCCGATAATGTCGTTCCCATGAGTTGGGTCAAGAACACCTATCGCTGTCGTATTGGCGCTGTTTCCATTTGGGCCAATTCCAGTAGCAACAGCATATCCGTTAGCTGATGTAACGTGCGAAACGCCAATAGAGTTGCAGACGCTGTTAACCTGTTCAACGCTTTGGAAAACGCAGGCAACGTTTGAGGGCCCGGGAGCAACGCCACCGATCGGACCGTTCAAAAATAAGTTCCCCGAGTTAAAATTGTCAATAACGATGGGTCCAGCGAATGCTGAAGTGGGTAGCGCGACCAACGCTAATGTTATGCAGAACTTTTTGAGCATAAGTTCGAAATCCTCCGAAAAGAAAAAACACATTACTTCTTAGGTCCCCGCCATCCTGTTCCAAATCCGATAGGTTTGAGAAGTTTCTGTGACGGTACTATTGTAGTAAAGCATATCCAAGGCAACAAGGCAATACCAAAGTTTGC
>JAYVXT010000424.1:0-5661 GCA_043785065.1 Bryobacterales bacterium
CGTGTGGGGGTACAGGTGGCTGCGGCGGAATGGCCGTCAGTGAAGCGTAAACCTTTTGCCGCCAACAAATCCAAGTTTGGCGTCTTCACCTTGGTGGCTCCGTAACAGCCTAGGTCGCCGTAACCAATGTCGTCTGCCAGGATCACGATCACATTGGGTTTGGAAGCGGCGGCGTGAACTCCGGCGGAAGCGCTGGCTGCCGCCGCCGCGCGTAGGAAATTTCGACGTGTCATCACATCTGGCATTCTATCGCTCCTAAGAGTACTAGTGGGCAGGAAACTAAGAAAGGACTAAGAAAAATCAAGAGGGAGTATAGTGTTTGCCCTACTGCCTTAGCAAGATGATTTCGAGGATAGTGAAGATGTAGTCGAAGTTAATATTGCCGGGGTTGGGATTTGCAACTATCGTGAGTTTGAAAATCACAAAGTGCTAAGAAACTTTTCATGAGGATATAGGGCTTGCCCTAGTTCCCTCAAGAGTCAAAGTCAACGATAGTAGGGATGTCCCAGATGAGAAGAAGAATAAACGAGTGATGCATCGATACCTAATTGCCACATTGTTGTCCGTTCCAGCGTTCGCTGGGAGCTTTAGTTTTACGGAAGTGACCACAGGGCAACCAACGTATAACAGGCCGCTGATGAATGTTGGAGCTGTGACGACTACTTTCACCAGTCTTTCTCCAAATGCTCCGACCGTGCCGTATGCCACGGAAACTCTATATATAAGTGGAGCGGGGAACTATACTTTTACCAGTATTGGAGTATTGCCCGTCAATTGGGACAACGCGTTATTTCTTTATAACGGCAGTTTCAACCCGCTCAATCCCCTGAACAATATATTGATTGGCATGACGGGTTACCAACAAGTAAACCAAGGAACAAGTTCGTTCAATATCGCTCTTGCAACAGGAACCTACGTTCTGGTGACAACAGGAGTCTTTAACGCCGACTTCGGAACAGCCGCCAATACCGCTCTTGGTCCGGGGACTATCTCTGCTACGCCTGAACCAAGTCCCATTGTGATGATAGGGATCGGTTTGGTGATGATCGGAGCAAAACGGCGGCGGGTGAACGCAACTACTTAATTTTCTCGTCTTTTTCGATTTTGCCGTCGCGGATGAAGATGACACGGTGGGCGTGCATGGCGATGTCATGCTCGTGGGTGACGAGAATGATGGTATTTCCCAACGTGTAGAGCCTTTCAAACAAAGCCATAATTTCGATACCGGTAGTTGAATCGAGGGCGCCGGTCGGCTCGTCGGCCAGCAGAATGGACGGGTTGGTAACAAGGGCCCGGGCGATTGCGACTCTTTGGCGCTGGCCGCCCGATAATTCATTGGGCTTGTGATACATGCGCGGTTCCAGATCGACTTGGCGCAACGCTTGCGCGGCCCGTTCCAGGCGGGTCTTGCTGTCAATGCCGGCGTAAATCAGCGGCAATTCCACGTTGTGCAAAGCGGTGGCGCGGGCCAACAAATTGAAAGTTTGAAAAACGAACCCAACTTCCTTGTTGCGGATGTGCGCCAATTGGTCGTCGTTCATTTCGCTGACCAGATTGCCGTTGATGTAGTAATCGCCTTTGGAGGGACTGTCAAGGCAGCCGATCAGGTTCATTAAGGTAGATTTTCCTGAACCGGACGGTCCCATAATGGCGACATATTCTCCACGCTTAATTTCTATATCCACGCCGGATACCGCATTGATTGTCTGATCGCCCATCTGATAGGTTTTCCAGATGTCGTAGGTACGGATTACGATCTTATCCTGGCGAAGTTGCTCGCCCTTCGCGTTGGTTGCTAACAATTCCGATGCCATGAAGCTGCCTTTATGATTCTGCCTTTATCGGCGTCTTGTTGTCCACTTTCACTTTGGCTTCGTTTTTCAAAGTACGAATCACCTTATAGCTACCGGTGAGAATTTCTTCGCCTTCCTGAAGGCCGCTGAGCACTTCAATATCGGTCGCGCCGGTGATGCCCGTGTCGACTTTACGGAAAACCGCTTTTTCGCCGGAGATCACGAACACGCCTTGCAACTCTTCTTTCATTGCCTTGAGCTTGACCGGATCGACCGTGGGGGCGGGATCGTTTTTCTTCCCATCCTTCTTCGGTTCCAGGTCGCCCTTTTGGCGAACAGTGAGTGCTTGAATGGGGATGGAGATCACCTTTTCCTTAGTGCTGGTGATAATTTTTGAAGTACAGCTGAGGCCGGGACGAATTTCCGCTGGTGGATCGTCTAAAGCGATAACCACTTTAAAGTCCTTGGCTTCCTGGCTGGAAATGGCGCTTTGCGAGGCGGCCAATCCCGTGGAGCGCAGGATCGCGGTGTTGCCGATTTCAATCACATGGCCTTGAAATGTTTTTCCGGGGATCGCATCGATAGCGATGTTAGCTATCTGATTGAGCTTCACGTTGACGATGTCGGTTTCGTCCACTTTCACTTCCGCGGTAATCAACGACATGTCGGCGATGGTCATGATCAGGCTGGCGGCGGAGTTCTGAATGCCGGCCACAACGGTTTCCCCAATGCGGACGGGGAGGTTTGTGACCATGCCGTCAAGCGGGGCAGTGGTGATGGTGCGCTGCAGCACGTCCTCGGCGCGGCGGACTTGGGCTTCTGAGACCACCACTCTTTTTTGGGAAGAATTCAGCTGTGCTTTGAATTGCTCCCGCTGAGCTTTGGCCTGCAGGATGCGAGCATCAGCTTCGTGTATGGCTGCATTGGCGGATTCCACTTCATTGACGCGCAAGTCGAAATCCTGTTTCGAGATAAGGCCTTCGGGCTGAAGTCTCTTTGCGCGCTCCATATTGAGCCGCGCTTTTTCCTGATCGCTTTTGATTCGTTCGAGTGTGGCGACGAGGGTGGCAATGGCTTGATCCTGCGATTTGTAAGCAGCTTCGGCGGAAGCGGAATCGGCTTCGGATACATTAACCGTGGCGCGTTGGGCGGCAAGATCGGCCGCCGGTTGGACGGATTCCAGCCGGGCCAGCTCCTGGCCTTTGCGGACGCGGTCGCCTTCTTTCACAAGAATGGCGGTGATGCGCGACGGCACCTGCGCGTTAGAGCCGATGTTGATGTAATTGCGCGGCTTAATTTCACCGGAGGCGGTTACTAATGATGTCAGATCTTGTCTGACCGCTTTGCCTGTCTGGACAGTGATAATGCCTTTTTGATTGTATTGAATGCTGGCGTAAATTGCGCCGACGACGCCTAGTAACAAAACTATAGCGACTACTATTTTCCAGGGTTTCACTGTAAGTGGGACTCCTCAGGTGATTCAGACGACCGAAAGGCGCGTAAAGTTCACATTTTTATCGTAACATGGGGTTCAAAACCGGCCGCACTTCGGAGGTTGGTTGCTTTTTGCGAAGACGGAATCGACCTTTTATTTCTTTACCCTGGAAACGGCTGCTCTAGAATTTGTTCGTAACATGAAAGTGAAATCTAAAGTTACATATTTGGTAAGACTAGGATCATCCGCGTCACTTTTTGCAGCTTTTTCACAATGATGCTGGGATGCCCCAGATTCTCACCAGAACTCTTTAACCTCGCCGCAGTTCACGACGTTGTCACAACAGACCAACGCTCCGCCATTTCGCGGAATGCAGCCCCCTGCTTAGGCCAATCATGCAACGTTTCAGGATCGAAAGCTGCCCCATTAGGCCACACCAATGGCGAGCGAATTGCCCACAGTGTTAATCAAAGCCAGCTCCAATGCGGCCATATTATCGACGCAGCGGTTTGGCGCCTCGATGTCGGTTCATCGCAGCATTATTGACAGGTGTAGAAGCTCCCAAGGGTTAGGCTACTCGCCTATTAAAGCGGTACGTGAACTGGGTTCAGAACGTCGCGTATCTCCAAAGATTCTTTGAGACCCCGACTTAACAGTCGACCTCATAACGACTTTGGGTGGTTAATAGCGAGAGGGCTCCACCCGTTTCCATCCCGAACACGGAAGTTAAGCCTCTCAGCCCCAATGGTACTGCATGCGTGAGTGTGTGGGAGGGTAGGACGCCGCCCGATTAAATTTGAAAGGCCCGGTTTACCGGGCCTTTGCTCATTTCGAAGCGGTCAAAGTTTCATTATCTCGTAGGAGGCATTGACACGCTCCGCGAAGCCGGATAGACTCCATTTAATACTCTTTGGGATAGCCGGTAAGTTTAGGTAATCCCAAGACGATTTCAGGAGTCTAGCCACATGAAATTTGGAAAAGTCTTACTCGCAGCCGCACTCGGATTGTGCATCCAACCGACCCTCATCGTAGGACAGGAAACTCGGGCCGTTATTACCGGAACAGTGACCGACCCGCAGGGGGCCGCCGTGCCCGCAGCCAAGCTTGAGATCAGAAACATTGAGACCAACGTCGTCACCACCGCTCAAACAAACGGTTCCGGGATTTACACTGCCCCGCCGATCAATCCTGGACAATACTCCGTAAGCGTCACTGCACCCGGCTTTAAGATGGCGGTGGAGGCGGGCTTAGAACTGCGCAGTTCCGATCGCAAGGCTCTCGATTTCAGACTTCAGCTGGGAGCGGCATCAGAGACCGTATCGATCACGGCCGAAGCTCCGCTGCTGGATAACGTCACTGCGTCAAGAAGCAGCACCATCAATTCAAGCCTGGTGGAGGCTGTTCCTACCTACGCCAAGGACGTCTTCCAACTAGCCCGGTATTCAGCGGGCGCAGCGGGCGGAACTACCGTCCGTCCCTTTGACGGCGGAGATAACAACGTAAGTATCCTGGGCGGAAGCAACAACGAGGTATTGCTGAATGGCTCCCCCAACACTTACCGCGAGAGCACCGGAGCAGCCAATACCATTTCCCCGCCACCGGACGCGGTGGGCGAGGTCAAAATCATTACCAATGTCTATGACGCCGAATTAGGCCGCACCGGGGGAGGCGTGGTGAGCCTTTCCATCAAAAGCGGCACCAATCAATTCCACGGTTCGGTTAGTTGGCTGATGCGTAACCCCGCCTTGAATGCCAACACCTTTGAGGCGAACGCAACCGGCGCGCCGAACGCATCTTTCCGGATGAACGAACCGGGCATCGAAGTTGACGGACCATTTTGGATTCCCAAAGTATACGATGGGCGAAACAGAACATTCTTCACCTATGCGCAGGACATCTATCGGGACAACCGGCCGACCGGCAACACCTTAACCTCTCCGACTGCTCTTGAGCGGACCGGCGATTTTTCACGCACCTTCGTCTCCGGCACAAGCGGTCCGGTGATCTCCATTTACGATCCAAGTACTACGCTTCAGAATGCCGATGGCAGCTACACAAGAACGCCCTTTGCGGGCTCCGTGATTCCTCCGAGCCGTATCAATCCCATTGCCGCCAACATCGCGAAGTTCTATCTGGCTCCTACTCAGATCGCCGGCCGCACGCAGCCGAACGTCGGCGTCTATCCCAACTACGATCACGAGCCATTCAATTCCCACGTGTTCCGGTTCGACCATAAAGTTACGGACAAGCAAACGGTGTTCGTTACGATCATGCGTGACCTTCGCGGCCAGACCAACGGCGGCGGCGCGGGACTGCCTGCGTTCCAGGCGCAAGGAACCGAATATGCGTCCAACTCGTTTTCGCACTACCGCGGCAACATCGCCGGGGGCATTAATTTGACGTCGGTAATTTCGCCGTCGATGGTCAACTCCG
>JAYVXT010000425.1:0-17196 GCA_043785065.1 Bryobacterales bacterium
ATGGAATGCCAAATCGCTGAACTTATGGTTTCTCGCGACGCGATGGTGGCAACTATCAGACAATGGGACGAACGGCTTGCCGGAACGCCGGAGGGCCAGCCTGCTCATCCGCTGGAAGCATTGGCGACGGGCTGCTGCCGTCAAGCCCAGGCCCCTGGCCGGCAAACGCTCCGGGCAAATTTTAGAGAAGCAAGGAGCACTATGAAAAATTGCACTCAGATTATCTGGGTATTCGCGTTTGCCATGGCCAGCGCACAAGACGATCAAGAACCTACCAAAGCTAAACCCAGCGAGCATGCCGATCACATGAATCACCGCTTCGATAACGCGGCGGATTGGGCGAAATCTTTTGATGACCCTGCTAGAGATGCCTGGCAAATGCCGGATAAGGTGATCGCAACCCTGAAGTTGAAAGCCGGACAAGCGTTGGCGGACATTGGCGCGGGCACCGGTTATTTTTCCGTACGCCTTGCCAAAGCCAACGCAAAAGTACGGGTGTATGGCGTTGATATAGAACCTTCCATGGTGGAGTATTTACGGTCGCGGGCGATGAAGGAAGGGCTAACGAACATCACGGCGATTCAAGCAGAAGCAGATTCACCGAAGTTGCCGGCGGGCGTTGACCTGGTGCTGATCGTTGACACTTTTCATCACATCCCAAACCGGGTGCAGTATTTTCGCAAACTATCCTCTTCGTTGAACAAAGGGGGGCGGATTGCGATCATTGATTTTAAACCCGAGGCCACCATGGGACCACCGAAGGAATTCCGTTTTACTTCCGAAACGATTGCGGCAGAACTCAAGGACGCTGGGTTCAAGCAGATTGAAAAGCCGGACTTCCTTCCCCAACAAAACTTTCTGATTTTCAAGAAGTAGAGATTTAGGTAAGAAGGAAATGGTGGGCGCGCACGGATTCGAACCGCGGACCCCCTCGGTGTAAACGAGGTGCTCTAACCAGCTGAGCTACGCGCCCCTTATGAGGAAACTACTTTACCATTGTACCTTCTGCGCGCGTCCATAGCCACCCAGACTCCCAAGAACAGTACTGTAAGTGCGGTCACGGCTTGTCCAAGCCGGAACTCCATCGGACGCTGGTACGACAGAACGATGGTTTGCGGGCCATACTCAACCGGCTGAATCGTGATCAGCCCCAGTGCATCGGCGCTCAATTTCAATTCCCGCGAGTTGCTCTTCGCACTCCACCCCGGAAGGGCATTCAATCGCACGCTGACCACTTCGCCCGCTTGCGGATTAGCGTTCAGCATAAGCACGTCCCGCTTCCACTGCGGTCGAACGGGTCGATCCGCCGGAATCGTCGCCAGCATCGCATCCACAGTTTGCGGATACACCGATCCCACCCATTTCATTTCCTTCACAGCCTGCGCGGAAGCGTGAACGGCCAGCGCCGCCCGGGCTGGGTCTAGTTCGTAGATCGCCTCGCCTTCGGTGCGATAGACGGCAGGCAAAATACTATCAAACTTTTTCTTGTCCTTGAACGGCTTGAAGTACTCTTCGCTCTTTTCGTTACCCACTACGACAAAGCCCGTCCCAAACGCTTCAAGCCATGTCTTTGAATACGCCGCCATCTGCTTACCTTCACCGGCCATGATTTGAAACAGGATGGCAGGTAATAGGGGATTAGTGGAACCTTGATCAAACCCTCCGCCCAATTGCGGTTGCGGTACAAACACGTTCAACCATTGACTAAAGGTGCCGGGGCAATAAACACGCTCTCCCGGATGATTTTCATAAAGCCAGTGGGCCACTTTGTATTCAACAGTACGCTCGATAGTGGACGCATGGAGTATCTGATTGCCGTAGGCCAAACCTTCGGATATGCCTTGCGCCGAAACCAACAGCAATAAGGCCAAGCCTCCAAGACGGAGGGCCTGTTTAGGGATTTCGCTGAAGAGGATTATGAGTCCGGCCAACAGGAAGATCTCCAGCTCCAATTGATAGCGATGTGGCTGGGGCATGAAATAAAATCCGGCCATCCAATATTGAGACGATGCGATGGCGCCGAACACGCCCGCAAGAAGCAGGCAGAATCGAGCGGACGAACCGAGGCGAACCTTCTCAAGCAGGCGGTCCAACCCAACAACCGAGACCGCGAGCACGAGCATCCCCAGGCCCTGCTTCCATCCCATGGGGAAACTGCCGGCCACCCAATCGGAATTGCGACGAATAGTTTGCACGGTGGAAAGCGGCATCCAGGCCATGGCCAAGCCGTAGGTGGCCAGGCCGATGCCCACTGCGGTAAGCCAATCGAGGCCGGTTGCGCGGTGCGTAGTTAGATAAATCAGCACAGCCATGCCCAGTGCGGCCACGCCAATCCAATTGGTGGAGAGGGTGGCTGCCGCCAATAAGGCAGCCAGTGCGTAGGCCCACGGCGTTTTGCGGCGCAGCGCGAACACCATGCCACTGAGGGCCATCAGCATCCAAGTGATGGCGGATATGTGAGGACCTTCTCCCCATTCAATCATCACTTGCAAACGGCGCGGGCGAAAGTAGGAGAGTAGTTCAGGATAAATGCCGGGCAGAATCGCAATGGAAGGAGCAATGGTGGACATAGCAAGGCCTGCTAACAGGGCGGGATAGAAGCGGCGGGTCAACAGGCGCACCAACACAAACATAGCCACTGGGCCAAGACAATAAAAGACGCCCGTAACTATGTGATAGGCAAGGCCGGGATCGTGGGTGAACTTGCGGGAAACGAAGGATACAATGGCGTGCAACAACTGTGGGTAGGTGTTCGGCCAAGGGATGCCCGCATACCAAAGGGGGAAAAAATGGCCCTGCGCGGAACGTTCCTTGGCGATACCGATGAAGGAGCCCTCGATGGAATACAAGCCGCCAAACACGCTGATGTGAAACAGCCGCGAAGATAGGAAAAAGTTGAGCGCAAACAACGCCACGCCGGCGGCAAGGTCCATTAACTGTTCTTTGCGATTCACGTTTCGAGGTTAACCGAGCACTGGAAACAATTCTTCTTTTTCTTTCTTAAAGGGCGATTTTTCCGGATCCTGATAGCGTGGGTCCAGCAGCCTGTGGAGTTCCACGTTGCCCATGGCCGATAACATACTTTGCTTTAGCTGCGGATAATCTTTTTCCATTTCGGTGAAGTAATCCCGCAAACTGCGGCGCACGGTGCCGGTTTTTTGGGAACAGCCGCAAGGAATAACAGGCGCGGCAAGATGCCCCGCGAAAGCCGTCGTAATGTCTTCGGTGACAAACACCAGCGGACGGATGATACGGAAATCTTTTTGCGAGGAATAAGTGATTGGTGGAAGCGCGCTTAGCCTGCCGTTGAACAGCGCATTACGCAAGAACGATTCACAGAAGTCGTCGGCCGTATGGCCGAATGCGATGACTTTAGCCCCCATCCCGCGGACAACTTCATAAACAGCCCGCCGACGGTAGCGCGAGCATTTATCACAGCCATGATCCGGCTCTTCTTCCAGTAAATCGAAACTGGCGTTGTCGTGATAGTAAGTCCAGTCAACACCGCGGCCCGCAAGGTATTCCTTGAATGGCGCGATAGGCTTAAGGAATTTACCTTGTTCAATGGTGAACGCGCAAACACTGAAATCAATGGGGGCGCGCTTTTGAAGCAACAGCAGCGCCTCAAGCAGCGTCACCGAATCCTTACCGCCAGACAGGCCGACAGCGACGCGATCTCCGTCACGGATCATGTCGTAGCGGCTGATGGCTTCGCCGACTTTGCGTAAGAGCGTTTTTTCCAGGTTCAAACTACTATTATAGGCCCGCGGGTAACTTGGATCAGTTTCCGGCAGGCGCCGCGCCAGCTTCGACGAAGGCTTTCTCCAGCGCCTCTTTCGTGAAGTTCGTACTTACAAACATCTCTTGGCGCGCACCGGCGGCCAGTGCAATCGCCTTCCAACCATTCGTAACGGGAACGGTAACGCGCACCTTCACCACCGGGCCCTTGGCATCGCGAACCACGCTAATACGGCCCGGCACAATGGAACGAATTTGCGGATTTTGTTCGAGCAGTTTTTCCAATATGCGGCGCAACCCGTCAATGATGCTGTGTTCAATTTTCAGGCGGTCTTGAGAGGTGCGCAGTCTCACACTACATGTAGTGTACCGCCGCCACTACTTAAAGCGCTTCTTGTATTGGAAGTCAGTGCCGAACGATCCGTTTTCATCACGAATCACCACCACCGACCATTGCCTGTTAATGTCCCATTCCAGCCGCACTAACTGCTGCTGCGTTCGCGCCAGATTGGTGACAAAGGTCATGGTGATGTCGCGGGATATTTGCTGTTCAATGGTGACACGCGCTTGTGGCGTGCCTTCTAAACTGCTCAACTGCGGGTCTATCTTCAGGCGGCTAACGCCAAAGAGCCGTTCCAGGCGGCCCGTCACAGGAGCCGTCAAGGCCTGCCCCAATAGGGAATTCGCGCTGTTCTGAATCAAGTCCCCTTGGGTGGTCTGAGCGCTTGCCACGCTGGGGGAGGCATTCGGATCGCGTCCCACGGTTAACAAGCCGATGATCTCTTGCGATTGCAACGGCGGATCGGACCGGTAGCTGACGTTTAACTTGTTGATGGGGCCGGTGAAACTTACAGTCACGGTAACGCCGCGGACCCGCGTTTCCAAATCCATATTGAGGGTGGGCTCAATCTTCGCCGAATTATAAAAACCGATTTCGCCGCGTTGAATAATGTATTTGTTGCCAAAGAAATTGATATCGCCTTGGTTCACTTCCACGCGCCCCAATACGCTTGGCCGCAGCGCGGAGCCGCGAAGGCGCAGATCCGCATCAGCCTGCAAATCGCTGGTGAGCGAACTTTCCAGCGTGGCGTTTGGAGCCGTCAAAATCCGTACATCGAACTGCATCCCCTTCAGCAAATCGCTTTGCGCCGATGGACCCGGCGGTGTCGCCTTCGATGCCTGCGCCAGGATACTGCCCAAATCGCTCTTTGGAGTAAAACCCGAACGAAGAATGTCGATGCGGCCCGCAAGCAGGCTGGAGGATGTGGAGCCAGTCAAAGTCAGGTTGGCGTCCGCCAGTGTGCTTACCCCTTCCGGATAGCGCAGCCGCACCCGGGTGGCCGTGGCCAGCAGCCTATAATAAATGTCCTTGCCCGCGTCTTCAATAAAGCCCGCCAGCGTAAGTTCACCGCCTCCTACTTGCGCTTGCAGTTTGTTATCGATCGTGGCGCGCTTGTTGTCGAACAACAGCGCGCCATTCACTTTGTCCAATCCGGTTGGAACACCCTCAAAGAACAACGAGGCATTCTTTAATTCCAGTTTGCCGTAGACCTGCGGGTTATCGAGTGAGCCTCGCACAGTGGCATCGACAAGGGCCGCCCCCGCCGCGATCACATCGGGATTGAAGGTTCGAGCCAGACCAAGTTCCAGCGATCCTTTAATTCTTACGTCCCATGGATTCTTATTCGCAAGCGAGAATGCTCCGGAAGCTTCCAGTTCCGTATCCTTGCCCTCGAACTTGGCTTGCTGCAGGCGAAAAGTTTTTCCGTCGATTGCAATTTGAATAGGACCCTTGCTGCGGAACACCAATTCAGGAATGGTGGCGTTAAGCTGCTTTCGGCTGGGCTTCAATTCAAAAAACGGGATTCGGATTTGCCCCTTCCATTTATCCGGATCGAACGCCGGTCCGGCAATCTGAACATCTCCAGCGATCGCGCCATCGATTTGCCAGAATGGGCTCTTTGAATTCTTAAATAGCTCTTGTAGATTGACGAAAGGCAAGGAACTCAGCTTTAAATCCCATTTCGAGGGATAGATCTTTCCATCCAACTGGGTTTCCCCGTCGATCTTGACATCGGAACCGCGTAATTTGCCCGTGGCTGCAATGTTCACCTGATTGCCTAGCGTTGTGGTGTTAGCGGTTAAGGATCCCACATCCACGCCATCCATTTGAAATCGATCCAATACGGCTTGACCATTGAGGCTTTCCAGTTGCGGGTTCCCGCCGGTCACGCGGAATCCAATGCGCCCTTTCCAACCCAAGCGGCCATCCATGCCTAAATTTAAATCGCGAAATTGCTTCCATTGCGAAAGCATTGCCGGCGGGTAAACCAAATCCAACAAGCCCGCGCCATTTTTCCACGAAGCCGGTTCGGTGATTGGACCCTTCGGCGTGTAGTCTCCCTTCGCTTCCATTCGCAATTGACCTACCGCAATAGAGGAATCCAGAACCTTCAACTTGCCTTCTCGAAAATCCACATTCGCGGTAAGCTTCTCCACCGTTTGGCCGTTGAGGTTAAGATCCGTTGCCTCAATCCGGCCGCCGCCTTCGGGGCGATCCAGCGTCCCTTTAATCCGCCCATTGCCCGATACCATTCCTGTCTTTGAAATATCGGGAAGTATCTTGCCCATCGCCAAATTAGTGAAAGCGCCGGAAGCGGTGACCGGCGTCGCGCGGGAAGCTTTCCAATTTTCAAGAGGCATGCTCAAGTCGCCGGTGATTGCCGCGGGAGCCTGCTTGGCGTCGATATTCGTAAGGTTCAATTGTTTGGAGGAAACGTCGACATTGGCGCGGAAGCTGTCATAGGTCTGGCCGGCATAAACAAAGGATGCCAAGTCTACATTGCCTTGTATTCTGGGACTGCTCAGATCTCCAATAACCGTTCCTTGAAATTCCGCCTTGCCGTCCGCAAGCTGAATTGGTATCGGTTCGGTTTGGCCAAGTAATTTCAATACCGGCGCTAAATCTTCAAAATTGGAAGTGACCGCATGCACCGGCCCTCCCTGCTTTAAATCTCCACTAAAGTCCACACGCGTTTCCTCCGTCGCCAAACTGGAATTAGAAAAGCGCAAGCTCTTATCGCGCTCGTTGAACTCCATCGCTACGAAGCCGCTTAGAGGAGGTTGGCCGGGAACCGAAACAATCGTCGCCCTTGCATTGCCGCTGCACAGGGAACCCACCCCCACCGTGCATTCAAGCCAAATGGGCCCGGAAATTATGCCGTTCCATGGCAGTTCTCCCTCAATTTGCTTTGCCAACAAAGGTTTCAGGGCTACATCTTTTACGAATCCATCCAGGGTCAGCGCTTTCCAATTGTCGAGTTGAAATTTCCCGTCGAAAGAACCTTCAGTGGCGGAAGCGGAAAGGCGTTCCAATGTGAGTCCATAATGATTCAAGTCAAGCTGGCCGCGTACTGAAGTATTCGTTGCCTGGTATTGCTTGTACGCATAGTTCAGACCGCCGCCCGATACCTGGCCAACCAACCTGTACTTCCTCCAATCGGTTGCATCGAATGTTCCCTCGAAACGGATTTTTCCGGTTCCCTTGCCAGGAATCGCGGGAGGCCACATCTCAGCCACATTCACTTGCGCCGTTACGGCTAGTTTCGCCGTCAGATCCTCGAAATTGGTCACTCTGCCTTTGGCTAAAATATCCGACTGACCGGAGTTCAAAACCAGGGACCGGATATCCAAGCCCTTCGCATCCACTGAGAAGGAAGCATCGGTGTCGAACAGCATCTTCGGGAAATCAGGTACGTCCAATCGAAGCTTTCGCGAGGAAAACGTGCCTAAATATTTTTGCGAGGGCGCTTCAAACGCAAACCGCAATTCAACGTGATCCCCGTGCACGGCGAACGGCAGCTTGCGGTCCCGATACTCAACAATGCCGTCCTCAACTTCAAGCCGCTTTACCGCAAGGTCAATCACTTCTTCGAGGATTGATTTCGTACTCTTCAGCGCCGCCGCGGGTTTCGGAAAATTTGTGGATCCATCCGGATGCACTTCAATCCGCACATTTGGCTTGCGAATAACCAAGGAAGCCAGCCGCACACTGGACCGCACGGGAGTATCCAGGCGCAGACCAATCTCCACCGAGTCCGCATGAAACAGGGGCTCAACGTCTTTGGCCTCGGTCCCGTGGAGGGTGAAATCGGTTATCGCGGCAACCTGCGTTCTCCAATCGAAGGTCAGGTTCTTGAATTCGGTCTTACCACCCGTAGCCTTTTCCACTTCCAAAATCACCCGCCGGTGAATGGCTTCGCGAAACGCTTGGGACCGCATCACGAAATACAGCACGGGAATGGCGATGAGCATCACCAGCAACAGGAAGCCAATCATCCAGCGCAATAGTTTGGCGGCCTTCTTCACTTAAAGCTCTCCTCCCGTGTTTCAACGCGTGTTCGGGTTCTGACTTCATCGAGCCACGAGTAGAGAGCCTGATTCAACCGCTCGCCGATTAGCGCCTCTTCAATTTGCGGATGGGCCTCCTCAAGTGTCAATCCCGATTTACCTTCCACGTTCTTCTTGTAATAGGCTTCAATCTCCGCCGGGGCGACTTGCAAGCCTGCCCGAAAACGAGAATTGGTGAAACGGAGCAGAGTCAAGCGCCACAGAAGATAGGCGCGCAGGTCCCTCTCATCCAGTCCATACTGCTTCAATGCTTCTAGATATTCCCCCTCACCTTTATATTGCCGCCGTATCTCCTCCACCGATTCATCGGACTCGTACGATTCCGGCTGCGGATAGCGGGTAAGCTTCATTTCATTGCGAATCAGAGCTTGTTCAATTAGCTTCTCAGCCATGTCCCGCTTTGTTTTAGGAGAGAATTCGGCAGGCTTTCCGTTCATGAACGCGGTCAAGGAAATTTGCCTTCGCAATTCCGATTCGGTGATGACAAGCCGGTCGACAGTGATGGCAATACGGTCGATCACTTCAGCCCTTAGGACCAAGGCCGAAAACATTGCAGCCGCCATGAACTTAAGCTTCGTCAAAACGTTTGCCCCAAAGAAAAGTGAAATTGGAAGGAGTTGATTTTTTGTTCAATCCGTTGTCCGCCGCCGAACAGCAATTCATCGCGGGTTCCACGAAAGCCAACGAAACGCGGCGCATTCGTCCCATAGGAAAGGTCAACGCGCACCGGGCCAACCGGAGTCTTGTACCGAATGCCGAACCCAATCGAATGCACCATATAATCGAAATCCGAATTGTTCTTCTGGTGGTACCGCAAGGATACTTTATTAATTTCGGAGTAAACGTTGCCCGCGTCGTGAAACAACACTCCTCCGATCAAATCGCCGATCAATGGAAAGCGCAATTCCGTGCCGCTAATGAGCACTGCTTTGCCTCCCAGGGGAAACCCTGTAATGGAATCACGAGGCCCCGCTTGATTATCGGAGAATGCGCGATGGGAGGCGGCTCCACCCGCGAAGAATCGTTCCGGCAGCGGGATATCTTTTGTAGTTTCGCCTACCAGCACGCGGTTCATCACGCCAAACAACAGCGTGCGCGCCAGAATTACATCCTTGGCCACGCGATGATAAGTTGAGTTTCGCACTAAGAGCCTTGTGAAATTTGTTTCTGAACCGAATGCCCCCAGCGCCACGCCAAAATCGGCTGAATTATAGGTTCCTCGATGCGAGTTCACCGGGTCGTCACGCCGGTCTCGAATGAATGTTCCGGAAAAGCTGCCAATGCGCACCGGCTGTGACAGAAATGGGACTAATTGTGCGTTGATCTTCAATGTATTAGGATCCACACTGACTCGGCGGAACGAATAGCGGTACTGCACTGAGTTGGCCTTCGAGAGCTTCTGTCCTAACTGAATGGAGCCTTCCCAACGCCTCGACGCGAATGTCCGGACGTCGCGCGAGTCGTCAAATAATCCCGCGATGGTCAGGCTTAACTTCTCATTGCCTATGAACTGTGGAGCAAGGTAGGTTAACGCCGCCTTCTGTTGAAAGCTGGATATCTGTGCACGCAATCCGATGGAGTGGCCCAAGCCCAGAAAATTGGAACGGTTGACGCCCAAGGAAACTCTTGGGCTGAATCCAGGGGATCCAGCGGGCGAGCTTAGACTAGTTACCCCGCCGCCAATTCGCGCCAGTTGGGCGCCGAAGCCCGTGATAACCGAAATCTTTCGCGCTTCCTCGAATTGATAGAGAACGTACTTTTCCCGCTCAACGCCGTCAGGGTTTTGCAGGCTCACGCCAACCCGCGCGAAAATGCCCAAATCGTAAAGCCTGCGCTGACTTTCCGTCATTTCCGTTTGCGATAAGACATCGCCTTTTCTTAAACTGATGCGCTCCTCCACAATTTTCCGGTTTGTGGTTTTCAATCCACTGATGACGACATCGCGCACAAAGTTGCGCCGCGATTCAATGATTTGAAAGTGCAACGCCATTTTAAGCGGCTGCTCCATTGGCTTTACTGCATACTCAACCGAAGCCCCCGCAAAACCCGCATTGAAGTAGTAGTTCAAGATCGCGTCACGATCAGTGAGAACAGCCGTTGGACTGTAAGGCTGGCCTTCGGCTGACTGCAATGCGGCTCGAACGGCATCCAAGTCCTTGGGGTTAACTCCATCCACTTCCAAAGAGCCCACTATGTATTGATCGCCCTCTTCAACATGCAGAAATGCCGCAACAGTCTGTGGCTTGCCCTGCCAGTTTTTTTGAACTTCCGTGGTGACCTTGACGTTGATAAAGCCATTCGACTTGTACAGTTCAACGACAGCCTGGGCATCCTGGTCCAGCAACTGTTTGCCATAGCGGCCGTAACGGTAGCGCAATAAAGTTGCAGGTTGCGTATTCAATCTTTCCCGGATCGTCGCCACGGAAAAAAATCTCGCCCCGTCGATCCCCAAATGCGCAAGCTTGTACCGCAAGCCTCGCTGTACATTATATTGGATCAATTGTTCGCCATTTGCCTGCTGCTCCATGTCGAAATCGACATCGGCGTCGAAGTAACCGCTGGTTTGCAAATTTTGTCGAATATTGCGCACGCCTTCATTCAACAAATCTCGATCCACCGTGCGTTCTTCAAACACAGGCACCAGCCGGCGCAAAGCTGATTGCGAAAATCCATCCGCCCGAATCTTCACCTTCGGCCCAGCTTCGATCCGTAAAACAGGCTTCACAAGATTGTTTTTCTCATCAAACTCAGTCTTTTCCAACGACGCCCGGGCCATTAGGAATTCCTTGGTGCGGTAATAGTTGCGGATGCGGTCTAAACCGTTTTGAATTCGTGAATCGGTGGCGGGCTTATATCCAAGCCATCCTCCAAACCGGCGCCAATGCGTGGTGGCCAACAATTGTTGCGGGGTTCGCTTGGCTTCCCCATTGAAAATTGGCTCGGTAAGCTTTGCTCGCGGACCCTGGGCGATCACAAATTTAATATCCACCTGCTGAAGTTTAGGATCATGAACCAGCCTGGGTTCGATTTTGGCGGAAAGGATTCCATTCCGCCTCAACACCGCGTCAAGGTTCATGATCGATTGCAGAAGGTAATCTTGATTGAATTCTTCCCCAGGTTGCAAGCGTGTGGCCGAAACTAACTGCGCCTGATTCGGCGGGTCCACCACCCCCTGCACTTCCACGCGTCCGGCAAACCAACTGGGAGTTGTGCGGAATTCCAGAGCCACATTCTGCCCGTCTGGCTGCGCGTCAACCTCAACATCAACAAAGCGGCCGGTCTCAAACAAGCGTTGGATCGCGTCTGACACCTCAGTCAGGCGCAGAACTTCCCCCGGCTTTAAGCGGACGACTTGATCTAATGTTGAGCGGGGATAGGGCTGTGCATCCGGAGAAAACCGGATGGATGCGATGCGGCGTCCTTCGTAGTTTTGAGCCTGCGCCATCAGGCTCGCACGGCAAGAAACAAGAATCAACAGCAAAAAGCCGAGACGGGCAGCCACCAACCGCCATGATACCTCAAACACGCCCTCCCTGGCCTTATTTCCCAACACTGTTACCATCATCAGTAGTGGACGCTCGCAACCAGGAACGATATTCCCGACAGATTCTTTTCGCCCCTTTGGGGGAAGCTGGGCAGCATCAGTTGTTAGACGCGAATGTGGCGATAGTTGGTTGCGGGGCATTGGGTAGTTTTCATGTTTCGCTACTTTCGCGCGCCGGAATCGGCAACCTCACCATCATCGACAGGGATTACGTTGAGCCCAGCAATTTACAGCGGCAGATACTTTTTGAAGAGGCTGACGCCGAAGAATCCCTGCCGAAAGCCATTGCCGCAGCCCGCGCCGTTGCCCGTATCAATTCTGGAATAAAAGTGAATCCACTGGTGGCCGACCTGACCCCGCGCAACATTGAAGAGCACCTCGAAGGCACGGATCTCGTGCTCGATGGAACCGACAATTTCGAGACACGTTACCTGATCAACGACTTCTGTTTGCGTGAAGAGATTCCGTGGATCTACGGCGCCGCGGTGGGCAGCTACGGCCTAACGATGCCGATTGTCCCGGGCAAAACCGCCTGCCTGCGATGCGTCTATCCAAACCCTCCAAGCGGAGCCCAACAGACATGCGAAACTGACGGCGTGCTCGGCTCCATTACCTCCGCCATCGCCGCCATTCAAGCCGCCGACGCCATTCGTTTGCTTGCCACCGGCGAGGTGGCCCACCGCATCACCACCATGGATGTTTGGAAAGGCCAGACTCGTCAAATTCCTCTGCCGGATCCCGATCCCAACTGCCCAGCCTGCGCCCTTCGCAATTACGAATATATGAATGGATCCCGGCGCGCGCCGATCAGCCTGTGCGGCCGCAACGCCGTGCAAATCCACGAGCAGCTTCCGAATATTTCACTTGAAGAACTGGCCCGCAAGCTTGAGCGCATCGCCCCAGTGCGTGTCAACGAATTCGCCCTGCGCTTCTTCCCCGCCCCGTTTGAACTGACAATATTCCGCGACGGCCGGGCGATCATTAAGGGAACAACAGACGTTGGCATCGCACGCGGATTATACGCAAAGTACATTGGAGCATAGTATGGCGGAACTACTGTTCCGCAGTATAACCTGCTCAAGTATCGCTAACAGCATCAAGCATAGCTGAGTATAATAGGGTCATGGTAATGGTCGAAGAAACCTACTTACCGCTTACTCTTTACGTCCCTGGCATAACGGACGTCCAATTTCAGCAATTCTGTGAAACGTACCCGGATTACTTTCTTGAATACTCAGCCGAAGGGGATCTCACAATTATGCCGCCGACTGACCGCGGAACCAGTTCTCGCAATGCCATGATCATTTTTCAATTGATGAAGTGGTCGCTGGAGACAGGCGGCGGACGCGTAACCGATTCCAGCGGCGGTTTCATTCTTCCGAACGGATCCCGACTGTCGCCGGATGCCGCCTGGATGTCTGACGCTCGCGACGGCCAACACTCGCCGGTCCCCGAATTCGTAGTTGAACTCCTTTCTCCCTTCGATAGAATCAAAATAGCCCAACGGAAAATGATCGAATGGATTGCAAATGGTGTTGAGCTTGGCTGGCTCATCAATCCCTATTTACGAACCGTCACAATCTATCGTCCCGATCAAGCGCCCGAAACTAGAAGAGATCTTATTGAACTAGCGGGAGAAGGACCTGTCCAAGGCTTCGAGCTCAACCTTGCCCCGATCTGGGCGATCTAGGCGCGCCGCATTACAAACCCGATTGGCCGGTCCAGATTCCCTTGAATGGTCCGGATGTCAATCGTCTCAATTTTGAGCGGTCGCACCTGCGGCAGACTCCGTTCCTTTCCGCTAAACGCGATGCCTTCATCAACCTCGAAGATGTGTGGTGCATCGTTCCCAAGAGTATAAGTACGATCTCGTGGGCCAACACGTGCCCAAGGCTAGGCCGCAAGGCGCTCTCATTCATCGTCGAATATTGCGTCAGCACTCGGTCCCAATAGATGGTGATTCGCAGCCCTCGCCTAGTGTAGGGTGAAGAATCGCTGATCATCCATTTACTCACCGATTCGGAAGGGGGTGGCGCCATCCAAGTTACCGGCTCCGGTGGTTTCGTCGTGATGGAGACGCCGGATGGAAAATTCTCTGCTATACGAAGAGCGATGAGAAATCACCACTCTGGAACAGTGCGCTTGATGGTAGCGGCGAGAGTGTCGTTCTAAAAAACGTAGCCAAGCGCGGCTTCGTCGTTACGGCTGATCGGATTTATTACATTGGTGCGGAACCCGGCTGCTCGTTCGCTCTTCGGTACCGTGTCTTGGCAATAGGCAAGGATGTGAAGATTTCCACGATCTCAAAGCCAATGTACTTGGGACTTAGTTTGTCCCACGATGGGAAGTATTTGATCTACCCGCAAGTGGATAACGAGGGCAGCGACCTGATGCTGTGCCCGATTTCCACTGACGAATCATCATCCCCGCCGCACAACAAAATACGGTTGATTGGTGAGCTCCGCATTGAAGCCTGGATACAACCACCCCTTCCCCGGCGCTTCGGTCAACTCAAAATAATATTCCAGCGGATACTTGGTATCCGTGTAGCTGCCAGGGATAGCGGCCCGGTATTTGCCATCGCGAACTTCCATCTCCACCGATTCGTAACGCTCCGCCTGCGTAACATGCCGGTAATGAACCTTCGCCGCAATCTGCCTTTGACCCTTCTCCACCGTAAGCTCCAGCATCAGCGGCTGCCCCGGCTGAAATGTCGCCACAGGTTGATGACGGCAGATTGCCGCCGATCGCCTAGGCCTTTCCAGTGCTGCCCGTATTGCCGCCGCCGCACGCTCAGCGGGAATATCACCCACACCAGGCTCATCCAGCTTTTTCGCTACCAAGGCAATGTCGGCGTCCATTGCCGGCAGCCGGTCAGACCAATGCCCTCGCAACTGCGGATGCTCGCCAACGGTGATGTCGGATTTATAAACTCCCTTGGCCAAATTCGCCAACTCTGCCCAGGAGCTTCGCGCAGCCCGGTACGTTCGAATGGCTTCCTCCAATGCGGTTCGGTTGCCCGTACGTTCGTAAATCCGGTAAAGAACCCCGCTGCGGAATTTCGCCCCAAAGAATTTGCCCAGCCCCGCCTGAATCGAAACGTCAATAGAAATCCTGCGGTACTCCGCGCTGTCCTTTCGCAGAGCCATCGTCTCAGCCTTAGCCAGATGCATTACTGCTTGCTCAGCATAATCCTCAAGCCACTGCGCCACCTCAATCGGGGAATATTTTCCACTCACCTCGCCTTTCAGCAGTTGATCCGCAAAGTCGTTGATACGGGAAAACAACTGCGGATCCAGCGGGCTTACATTGCCGAATACTCTTGGCGAGGGCGTGTCGGAGTACGGCGCAAAATGCGCCGCATCAATCATTGACTGGTTCAGATAAACTTCCGGCCAGTAACTATTGTTCCCCGCCGAGGCTCCGTGGGCCGTAGTGATGATCGGAAGTATCCGGCTGGCATTGGCCAAAGCCGCTTCAAGCGAGGGAGCCCCCGGCCCAAATTGGTGCGTAAACGCCCGATGATAGAATTTCAAATCGGAATCAGGGTTGAACAATAACCTGCCCCATACTCGATGGCTAAATTCGTACTTTTGCCAATCCCAGCGCGGCTTCAAGCTGGTATCCAAGTAAGCGCAACGATCCCCGGCAATACCCGAGCCCCGCCGACCCTTGAACGACAATGGCTCCATGATCTCCACGCCATCGCTCCCACAGAATTGGAAAGCCCTGGAATGCGCCGCCGCCGTCAATGGATCGGCCCACAATAAAATGCGTTGCGTTCCTGGCCAAATCCGATGGATAACGCCCCACGGCCGGTCCTCACGCAGAAGGTCGCCGTATCCATAACGAAGAAAGCTGCGCGAACCTGCGCTAAACTTCATCAATCCGGTAGCCGTTCGTCCGGGCTTGGGCTGTTCCAACTCGCGAATATCCGCCTGATGGTACGGCATGCCCATATGCTCGGCCCAATACTTTGGCGATATCTTTACCGGCTGCTTTGTGGCTACTGCCATATTCTGCATGGTTTCATCCATGCCCTTGGCGTGCATATCTATCTCCACTTTCCGGCCGCAAGTGGCTACACCGTCAAACACCGTTTTCCAAAACTCGTAACTGCCCTCCTCCACGCCACTCTCGCCGTGGACGCGAAACGTCACCCCGCTGATCGCCGGACAGGTCTGCAAAAGAAGCCGCACAGCGTCGCGGCAATAGGGCCCATGGTTCTGCCTGTCGATTCCTTCAATAGTGTAGTTCGGCTTCGGGCTATCAATCCATTCATAGCCATGCATCCAAAGACCCAGTTGAAATTCCAAACCGCGCGCCACCGTTTGTTCGGAAATGTAGCGCAACATCTTCAAGTTCTGGTCGCGTTCCGCATTGGCTAGTTGCGGAACGCGGACGTTATAACCAGGCACTTCCATCAGAAAAGGATAGGGAAACAAAAAGTAGGCGTCAGTCACATTACGGATGAAATCGTATCCAATCCCCAACGCAAGATTGAAACGATTGAAGCGATGCGTGGCCAGCATCGTGAGATAAGGTGGCCACATCTCCCGGTCGTTGAACCAGGGCTTGTCCTCCACATCGCTTGTGAAAAGACGCGTCACAGCGCGGATGGCGTTCGCCGGTGTCTCAACAATTGCCGCTGGGGAGGACAGCGATTTGGCTAGATTCCCTTCGTTGCGCACGCTGTCAGCCAATTCAAGTAGCGCGAACACAAGCCCGCGAATATCATTGCCAGTCGCCAACAGCACTGGTCGAGAAGCAAAGCTAGCGGGCACAATTCCAAGAGCTTCGGGCTTTGCGGCAATGCTCACCCGGGCACTTGCAAGAATCCGGCGCCCCACGTCTGATCGCGAGCCTGCGCTTATAATGCATCGATTAATTGGCTTCGCACCGGCAATCCGTTCACAGCGTTGCACGCTCAAGCCCGTTGCGGCCAGAGCCAGTTCCAACTCCCGCGCCGCCCAGCGCGCCGGCCCCGAGGATGCAACGGGATCCGTTGGATCCAAAACGATGGAAACGCCTGCCGAGGCGGCTTCGGCAAGGGGGGCAAGGGCGCTTACGGCTCCCGCGGTTTGCAAGAATTTGCGGCGGCTGCTGGGTAGGGTCATCGGTGATATCCAGTTTATTACAACCGCGGCGTTTGCAATTCAAGCAATAAACTCCGCGGTAAATAAAATTGAAAGGCTTTGCAAACGAACGGGACCTTCGCCTAAGTGAATCGTCCAAAATCCTAGCAGCCCCTGGTGAAAGTCCGCTCCTTACGTTCGCGGCTCGGTCACGTATTGCAATTACTGGAAGCCGCAAGCTCAAGCGAGCGGTCTTCTCCGACGTTAGCCCCAGGCTGCCAGGGGGATGGACCGTCTTTAAGTTAGACTCGCTACTTCTCAACTTTTCTTTATGAGGGGTAACACCATGCAACCATCAGAACTAATGGAACCTTCGCCAATATGAAATCATTTCGCATCACAATGCGATTCAAACGCATGACAGTGTGC
>JAYVXT010000426.1:0-17162 GCA_043785065.1 Bryobacterales bacterium
CGGCGAGCACTGTTCTGCACAATCGACTCAGTGGGAAAGGGGCTTCTTCCCAAGCATCACTACTTGTCAAAAATAGGACATTTCTACTTTGCTGCGACATCCCTAAAATGCATCCACAAAAAAGCTTGCATGAAATGCATGCGATGGGAGAGTGCCGGATGCTTAGGAAATCCCCGCTAAGACACCGCGCATGTAAGCAAACGATTCCTTCATGCCGGGCAGCGGATCATTGGGGTTAATCTCATACTCCAACATCACGCCTCCGCTGTACTTCATGGACTTCAGCAGTTTGAAAATCTTCGGAATCGGCAACACGCCCTGGCCCACGCTCACCTGGCTTTCCTTCGCCTTCTTTTCATCCTTGGAAAGAGGATCCTTCAGATCCTTCACATGCATATCATGCAGCCGGGGACCCGCCTCCTTGATCGATTCCAAAATATCCACACCCGCGCGCGCCGTATGCCCAATATCGATGCACAGGCCCATACGCGGATCCATATTCTTCACTTCCTTCAGCACTGATTGCGGCGTAGGGAAGATCTTGTCTTCGGGGCCGTGATTATGAATGGCCGCCTTAATGTTGTACTTCTTCACATACTTTTCAATGATCGGCAGGTTCTGAACGGTAGGCGCCATTACGATCACGGGGAACCCCATCGCCTTGGCGTAATCGAAGTTGAGTTTCATCTCGGCGTCTTCTTCCGTCTTGAAGCTAATATTGCCGCCACCTAAAATCTGTAATCCCGCATCCTCGAATTCCTTACGAGCCGCCGCCCACTCTTCAGGCGCCGCTTTGATCTTCGAATGGAAATCCTTGATGTTGACGAATTTTACGTCCAGCTCTTTCAATGCGGCAATTGCCTTGGTACGAGTCATGCTTCGCAGCGAATACGAGGCCACCCCCAGCTTAAAGCCGGCGGCCGTATCCATCGGGTGAGCTTGTGCTCCAACCGCAGCCAAGGGAAGCGCAGCCGCGGTGCGCAAAATGTCGCGGCGTGAAAGAGAAAGTGGCATAGACATCGCCCTCCAGCATATCAAATCAGGCTAAGTTCTTCTCCGCCCAATTCAGCATCTCCACTTGCCTATCCCGATTGCCGAGCCCTACTTCAAGGTTAACGTACCGAACCCCAAGCTTCGCCGCAAGACGGGAAAAGGATCCATCATCCATCGGAGGCGCACGATTTTGTAGCACCACGTTATAAGGCGACTTCGACAACACTTGATAGTCAGGCTTGCTAGTGCATAAAAAAAACTCGTGCGGATTGGCCTCATCGGCCAAACTGATTTTGTCGCTGATCGCCACTTCGTCTTGAACCGAATATCCGTTAGCGTTATTGTGCAGCGCCAGCAACAAGCCACCGGCAGGAGGCAAAATCGCACTCAGCAACTTTTCCCTATCCCGGTCCAACCCTTCAATCAGGAAGAGCCGCTCAGCCCAGGAAATTCGCGGATTCAACTTGTCGATGTTGGCCAAAGCCCCCACGTGCGACCAGACCCGGTTCGGATCGAATCGCAGCACGCCCCGTGCAATATTACGCTGATCGTTGTCCACCAAAAACGCAACGCCGCCATTTTTCTTGATGTGGGCAACCAACGCATCGCGCGCGGTGGATTCGTCTCCATGGATGTGCAGGTAGCACCGGTTCGAACGACCATTGCGAATCACATTTAACCGCAACCCGCCGCCGCGCAACTGCTTCGAGCGGGCGAACGGAATCATACTCAACGCCGCAATCACTTCCCGTCTGGTTCTCATACATTCAGTGTATAATTGCCTTTCCATGAATCGACGAACGTTTCTTGCATGCGCTGCTTCGGCAGCCTTCGCCGCGGACACGCCAAAACCTAATATTTTGTGGCTTACCTGCGAGGATATGAGCCTCAACCTAGGCTGTTTTGGCGACCCCTACGCAGTCTCGCCCAACCTGGACCGCTTTGCAAAGACAGCCTTACGCTATACAACGGCCTGGTCCAACGCGCCCGTTTGCGCCCCCGCCCGCACCACCATCATCAGCGGCATGTATCCTCCTTCCACCGGCGCCGAACATATGCGTTCGGAAACGCGCCTTCCCGCCGCCATGAAGATGTTCCCCAACTTCTTGCGCGAAGCAGGCTACTATTGCTCGAACAACGCGAAAGAAGATTACAACCTAGTCAAAACCGGCGAGGTTTGGGACGACTCTTCCAACAAAGCCCACTGGAGGAATCGCAAGCCGGGTCAGCCATTTTTCTCGGTCTTCAATCACCTCATCACGCACGAAAGCCAAATCCGCACACGGCCCCATGTTTGGCAGCATGATTTAGCCAAGGCTCCCCTGCCCTCTTACTTTCCCGATACCAAGGAAGTCCGCCAAGACATCGCCCAAAATTACGACAACATCACCACCATGGACACGCAGATCGGCAAGCTGCTCAACGATTTGGAAAAAGATGGGCTGGCCGAAGACACTATTATTTTCTTTTATTCCGATCACGGCTCAGGCATGCCGCGCAGCAAACGTACACCGTACAACTCGGGCCTGCACATACCGCTTATGGTGCGTATCCCTGAAAAGTTCAAGAGGCTGGCAACGCCAGATTACAAGGTCGGCGCAGCCACCAGCCGTCCCATCAGTTTCGTTGACCTGGCGCCCACCGTGCTTAGCCTGGCCGGAATCAAGCCGCCTGATTATCATCAAGGTTATGCGTTTCTGGGCCAATACGCCGCATCGGAACAGCCTTACGTTTACGGCTTCCGTGGGCGCATGGACGAACGCTATGATTTGATGCGAACCGTGCGCGACAAGCGCTACGTCTATGTGCGGAACTACATGCCGCATAGAATCTACGGCCAGCACATCGCCTATCAATTCGAGACCCCGACGACCGCCTTATGGAAGAAGATGTTTGATGAAGGCAAGCTTACGCCGGTGCAGCAAAAGTTTTGGCAAACGAAGCCGCCGGAGGAACTGTTCGACCTTACCACGGATAAAGATGAGGTGAAGAATCTGGCAGGCTCCGCGGCGCATAAGGCCATACTGGAGCGCATGCGAAAAGCCCAGCGTGACCTTGCGTTGAAGATTCGCGATGTGGGATTCCTGCCCGAATGCGCCATACATTCCAGAGCGGGCAAGGGCGCGCCATATGACGTTGGGCACGACGAAGCCCGCTACCCCTTCGCCCGTGTGTTCGATATGGCGGAAGCCGCTAGCATGCTGAGCGATGACGCGATTCCCAAGCTGATCGCCGGACTGAAGGACACGGATAGCGCGGTGCGGTATTGGGCTTGTGCCGGTTTCCTGGCGCGAGGCGCGAAGGCTGTGCAGGCGCATTCAAGCGCGTTGCGGCAAGCGCTGAGTGACGAGGCTCCGGAAGTGCGCATCGCGGCGGGGGAGGCTTTAGGGCGGTATGGCTCGGACGCGGAATCGGCGGAGGCGGCGCAGGTTTTATTGAAGCTTGGGGACATCGAAAAGAATGGGCCGTATGTGGCAATGATGGCGTTGAACGGGCTCGACTATATGGGCGCGAGGGCCGACGGCGTGAAGGCCTTAGTTGGTAAGCTGCCTCAAGAAGCTAAGGGCTATCCACAGAAGTTGAGCACCTATGTGCCTCGGTTGATTGAGCACATCACGGAGTAGGGGAGCGGAGATTTCTTAAGCTTCTGGGCAGTCGGACCAGGGGGTCCTCCGCAAACCAGGGGGTCCGCCCCACCTGGCTAACCTTACCGGAATTCATCCAGCAGCTTTTGGAGCTCGGCATTGCCGGGGCAGAGCTTCTCGTACGGCACGCTGATTAGCGCTTCGTCGGGCGTGTTGTTCATCTCATGAACGTCGCCAACTGATTCATCCAGGTACAGCAACCCGGTGGGTACCTCGCCCTTACCCTGCTGCTCCTGCAAGTAGCTGTAAACCTTTTGCCGATTGGTTGGATCGTACCCATCAGGCAAGGCGCGGAACTTCACCACGCTGCCGTCATGCATTGTCACGTTGGTCGACTCGGTAACGTGGCCATTTGCCGTGCCGATATGCGCCACAATCTCCGACGCGGGCGGAACGAAATCAGACTCCGTCGCCTTGTACTGATGCTGCCGTGAATATAGGTAGCTCTTGGTGGAACCGGCATGGTCGTTGAACGTCACACACGGCGATACTACGTCTATCAACGCAAAGCCTCGGTGCGAAAATGCAGCCTTCAGGATCGGCACCAACTGCTCTTTGTCACCGGAAAAACTGCGAGCTACGAATGTCGCCCCTAAACTTAGCGCCAACATCACCGGATCAATGGGCGACATGCGGTTTGCCTCCCCCTTCTTGCTCTTCGAACCGATATCGGCTGAAGCGGAGAATTGGCCTTTCGTCAAGCCATACACTCCGTTATTTTCGATCACGTAGGCCATGCGCAAATTGCGGCGAATGGCGTGGGCCATGTGCCCCATCCCGATTGAAAGCGAATCGCCATCACCAGAAACGCCGATGTAGAGCAACTCGCGATTGGCCGCATTGGCGCCGGTTGCAATGGCCGGCATGCGACCGTGCGCGGAGTTAAACCCGTGGGCGCCACTCACGAAATAGGTTGGGGTCTTCGAGGAACAGCCAATTCCGCTTAGTTTGGCGATGCGGTGGGGCGGCGTCGACAGTTCCCAAAACGCCCGTATGATGGCCGCTGTAATCGAATCGTGCCCACAGCCGGCGCACAGGGTAGACATGGAGCCTTCATAGTCGCGAATGGTTAGCCCCAAATCGTTCTTCTTCAGGCTGGGATGCTTTGCTACTGGTTTTACGATGGACGGCATTTGTTTCCCCGGGCCTAGCTCAGCTGGCCCAAAATTCCTTCAATCACGTGGCGCGCGCTTAATGGAAAGCCGCCATACACAAGTACCGACCGAAGCTTGCTCTTGGCCACTGGAGTTTCGATGGTCAACAGCGAACGCAACTGCGCATCGCGATTCTGTTCGATGACGAAGGTGTATTCGTGTTCTTCAAGGAAATCCACCACTTCGTTACTAAACGGGAAACCACGAACGCGCATGAAATCCACCGGAATACCACGGTCGGCTAATAAATCCAGGGCCTCTAAAACAGCGCCCTCGCAGCCGCCGATGGTCAGCACGCCAAACTTGGCGCCTTCCCGCTTCTTAATGACGGGAGACGGCACGAATTTCGCCGAAGCCTTATGCTTCTTCGTCAGCCGGTCGACCACTTCCTGATACTCATCGGGAATTTCCGTGTACACGCCATACTTGTTGTGACCCGAGCCACGGACGAAGTAGGCGCCGTTCGAATGCACGCCGGGCAACGTCCGCGCGGCCACAAAGTTTTCGTCTTCGTTGAAGTAACGTTGGAACTTCGGCAGCGCTTCAATCTCTTCCTTGGATAATACGCGGCCGCGGTTGGGCTTGTAATTATCGTCCCAGGTCATGCGCGGAACCACCCAATCGTTCATGCCAATATCCAGATCGCTCAGCATAATCACCGGAGTTTGGAAATACTCAGCAAGATCAAAGGCCTTCACCGCAAATTCAAAACACTCGTGCGGATTGGCCGGAAACAGCAAGATATGCTTGGTATCGCCATGCGAAGCGTATGCGCAACTCATCAAGTCACCCTGTTGTGTACGCGTCGGCATGCCAGTGGACGGGCCCACGCGCTGCACGTCGATCACGACTGCCGGAATCTCAGCATAATATGCCAAACCCAACAATTCATTCATCAGCGAAATTCCAGGGCCGGAGGTGGATGTAAACGCCCGCGCGCCGTTCCACGATGCGCCAATCACCATGCCGATGGCCGCCAGTTCATCTTCCGATTGCAGGATGCAGTAATTGTTCTTGCCCGTTTCCTTGTCCTTGCGGAACTGCTCGCAAAAACCTTTGAAGGCGTCCATCACTGAAGTGGATGGCGTAATGGGATACCAAGCCGCAACCGTTGCCCCAGCATAGACGCAGCCCAGCGCCGTAGCCGTATTCCCATCGATTAAAATGTTGTCGTTGTTTGCATGCATTGGAGCCAGGCGGAATGGCAATGGGCATTCAAATTTGTCAGAGGCGTAATCGAAGCCCAACCTCAGGGCCGTGTTGTTGGAAGCCATCAGCTTCGGTTTAGAGGAGAACTTTTCCAGAAGCAGTTCTTCCACCACTTTCATATCCACCTGGATTAGCGCGCACAAGGCGCCGGCATAGGCGATGTTCTTCATTAGGATCCGTTCGCGCGGATCGTTGAAGTGGGTGTTGCATAGCTCCGCCAGCGGCACTCCGATGAAGTTCACATCGTCACGATGCAGGTCAGGATCGAGCGGCCAACTGGAATCGTAAAGCAGATATCCGCCGCTACGCACTTCCTTCACATCACGGTCGTAGGTTTGCGAATTCATGGCGATCATCAGATCGTAATCAAGCGCCCTGGCATTGTAGCCCTCTTTGCTGACGCGGATTTCGTACCAAGTGGGCAAGCCTTGAATATTCGACGGGAAAAGATTCTTGCCGGTAACGGGGATACCCATACGAAATATCGCCTGCATCAAAAGCCCATTGGCTGACGCCGATCCGGTTCCGTTCACATTCGCCACCTTCATGGCGAAATCGTTTATACCAGTACTGGTGCTGGGGCTGTGGTCGACGATTGGTTGCACAGTGTGTTTCCTACAAGGGGAATTGTCAAATCTAGTTTCAGCATGTCCCAAGCAGCTGTGGGGCAGCGTTCGGCGCATAGGCCGCAATGGACGCAAACATCTTCGTCCTTAACCATCAGCCGTTTGGTTTGCGGCAGCGGTTCAGACGCATACAGGGCTTGCTCCAAATTTGATGCCGGAGCGGAAAGCCGCGTCCGCATCTCGTCCTCTTCGCCATCGCGGGCGATGGTTAAACAAAGAACCGGGCAGATGTCGATGCAGGCATCGCATTCAATGCAGCGCTTGGCGGTAAATACCGTTTCAATGTCGCAATTCAGACAACGCTGCACTTCGCGCGCGGTCTGTTCCGCGGTAAAGCCTGTCTCCACTTCCACATTTAAATTCTTGAAGCGCTCAACCAGATCCACGTGAGTCATCTTCTGGCGCTTAGAGGGATTGAAGTCGTTGTGGTAGCTCCACTCGCTAATACCCATCTTCTGCGGAATTAAATTCATTCCTACCGGAAGCCGTTCGCTGGTGGGCACGCCCTGGCAATGGTTATGCACGGAGATTGCTGCTTGGTGGCCATGCTCAACGGCCCAGATAATATTCTTTGGGCCGAACGCGGCGTCACCGCCGAAGAACACTCCGGGGCGCGTCGATTCAAAGGTCACCTTGTCAACTTTTGGCATTTCCCACTTGTCGAACTCAATGCCCATGTCGCGCTCAATCCAAGGGAATGCGTTATCCTGCCCAATGGCTAGAATCACGTCATCAGCCGGTAGAAACACCGTATCGATCACGGTGGATTTCTTCGCATCCGCATCCCATTCCAGGCGCTCAAACTCCATGCCCTTCAGCTTGCCGTTCTCCACGACAAACCGCTTGGGCGCATGGTTGATAACGATGTCCACTCCTTCTTCCTCGGCATCTTCCAGTTCCCAGGGCGAAGCTTTGAAGTATGCGCGAGGCCGCCGCGCCATCACCTTAATGTCCTTGCCACCCATGCGTAGCGACGACCGGCAACAATCCATGGCCGTGTTGCCCACGCCGATGATCAGCACCTTTTCACCAATGGAAGTCACATGGTCGAATGCAATGGATTCCAGCCAGTCGATACCCAGATGGATTCGATCGGTTTCATCGCGGCCCGGCAGTTCCAGATTCTTGCCGCGAGGCGCGCCACTTCCGACAAACACGGCATCGTATTCGCTAGCAATTGCCCTCAAGCTCTTCACCGGCGAGCCGTAGCGGATGTCCACACCCATGTTTAAGACATAGCCGATCTCGTCGTCCAACACCTGCTCCGGCAAACGGAATGAAGGGATATTGGTCCGCATCAACCCGCCCGGCTTGTCTTGCTTTTCAAAGATGGTGACTTCGTAGCCAAGCGGCATCAAGTCATTAGCCACTGTCAACGACGCGGGCCCGGCGCCGATACATGCTACACGCTTGCCGTTTTTCTTCTCGGGGGCAGTGGGCAAGCGGTCCGTGATGTCGTCGCGATGGTCGGCGGCAACTCGTTTGAGCCGGCAAATGGCAACTGGCTTCGCTTCTTCAAGGCGGCCCCGGCGGCATGCCGGTTCGCAAGGCCGGTCGCAGGTGCGGCCCAAAACGCCGGGAAATACATTCGATTCCCGATTCAGCATGTAGGCGTCGCTATAGCGGCCCTGAGCAATCATTCGGATGTACTCCGGCACATTGGTGTGCGCGGGACAACCCCATTGGCAATCGACTACTTTATGAAAGTAGTCCGGATTGCGAACGTCGGTAGGTTTCAATCGATCCTCCGTCTTATGGGCGCAGCACTCTATGTTAGCTCGCTGGCTAAATTAGTTCTTCTGATGAAGGTGGCTTTCTAGTGCTGCTTGTGCACAACAGGCCCAACCGAAGAGCGTATCAAATTTAGAGTTTGGGTTCCAGTGGTTGGTGGAATAAGCGAAACGGATTCCGGTGGTGGGTAATCGTCGCGAGCGCTCCGAACGGGCAAGAAGCCGATGGAGTAGCTTATCGATCCAGCGCTGGGTATGGGATGTTTCCTGCTAAGTTTAGCCGACACCCTCCAGCAGTACCTTCAACATGCCTTTTTCCGCCGCCATCGCAAATGCTTCAGGAGCCTTGTCCAACGCCATCCGCTCTTGAATCATCGGCTCTACGTGAATCTTCCCTCGCCGCAGCAATTCAAGAGCCGGCTGAAAACGCCCACACCTTGATCCCACCAACGTAATCTCATTCACAATGATCGGGGCGGTATCCATCGAAACCATACCTGCCACCGTGCTTTTCATCACCAGCGTGCCACGGGGCCGCGTCATGCCCAGCGCGGCTTGCAGTCCTTCAACCGACCCCGTCGCGTCCACCACAAAATTATAGGCGCAAATCGGCAGCGGTCCGCACACCACTTCCCCCGTCACTCCTGCCAATTCCGCAATAGCCAGCTTTTCCTTGTGCCGTCCAAATTGATGCACCTTGGCCCCATGCACCGCCAAAACCTGCGAAATCAGCAACCCTAATTTGCCATCGCCTAACACGGCTACCTCAGTCCCTTTCGGAATTTTTACCTGTTCCAAAATCTCGCAAGCGGCGGCCAGCGGCTCGGTGAACACGGCGTGGTCCGTTGCCAGCCCTTTAGGCACTTCCAGCAAATTCACTTCCGGCAGCCTGAAATATTCACTGAATGCCCCTGGATGCTTTACGATCCCGAGCACGGTTCGGTTGGGGCAATGGCGGCCCAGTGCCCGGGCGCACCATTCGCACTTGCCGCATGCCAAGTTGATCTCTCCCACAACACGTTTCCCAATCCAAATGGGAGTATCGGCCTCAACCACCTCGGCCACAAACTCATGCCCTGGCGTCCCCTTGAATCCGTAGTAACCCCGTTGCAGTTCCAAGTCCGTATTGCAAATTCCACCCCGCAACAAACGCAGGAGTGCAAACCCGCCCGGACGCCGGGGCTTCGAACGCCGCCTGATTGAGACTTTTCCTGATTCTAGATGGACTGAAATCATAAGTTGCCATGGTAACCAATTTCGCGGCACATTAATCCTGGGCTATTCAGCAGTTTCCGGTAACCCTACCCCCCTTCACCCCGTATAATTAAAGAAGATGGGTTTAACTGCGCATACTTTCAGCGCACGCTTCTGGGCATTGATCGGTTCCACATTCCTGGGCTTCCTCGGCATCGGCGCGGTACTGCCGGGCCTTGCCCCGCACGTCCGCCACGACCTGGGCGGCTCCGACCAAACTGTCGGCTTCGTTATCGGCGCATTCTCCTTCGTTGCCCTCTTTAGCCGTATCTTTTCCGGCCGGCTCTCCGACACGCGTGGCCGCAAAGTCGCGTTCATCGCTGGTCTCATCAGTTGCGCGGCGGCCGGTGGAGCCTACCTGCTCCCGCTAGGCTTGGCTGGCGCCTACCTCGGTCGCATCCTTCAAGGCTTCGGCGAGGCCTGTCTTTACTCGGGCGCAGCCGCTTGGGTCGTGGAAGAGGGAGGCGTTGATCGTTCCGCCCAAGCCCTCGGCTACTTAAGCAGCGGCATCTGGGGCGGTATCTCAGCTGGCCCCGTGGTTGGCCATTGGCTTGGATCCTTTGAACGCGCGGCGCTGCTGCAACTCTTCGCCGGCTTGCTGGGCGCCACGGTTCTTTATTTCGTGAAAGAGGAATACCAACCGCACGACAATCCTCGCGGCCCGCTCGTCCCCAAAGCGCTAATTTTTCCGGGAATCGCCGTCGGTTTCGTCAATGTCCACTATCCGGTAATCGCCGGGTTCCTCATCCTTCATTTGTCCAACCACGGGGATTCCGGCCCCGCCGCTTTCTCGGCTTATGCCGGTGTCATTCTCTTTTCGCGATTCTTCCTCGGTTCGCTGCCTGATCGTATTCCCCCCGCCTACACTTACTACGGTGGAATTGCTTGCATGGCTGTAGGACTGGCGATCCTTGCCGCAGGCCCGTCGCCCTGGATCGCCATTTTGGCAGCCGGTATGCTCGGCCTCGGATTCTCGTTCCCCTGGTCTTCAGTCGGCTCCAAGGTTTTGAAGGAAAGCGCCCCTCACGAAAGAGGCTCGGTGGTCAGTGTTCTTAGCGCCTTTTACGACCTGTTTGTAGGGGCCAGTTCCTTCGCCGCCGGGACTGTCGCCAATCATTACGGGTATGCCGCCGCCTTTTGGATGGCGGTGATTTCCCTTGGAGCCGCGGCCATTGCCGGCAAGTTTGTCTTCTTTCACCAGCCAGTTGTTCGCAGTGTCGAACAACTCTGCGAGACCAGCCCGAGCCTCTAATTTGGTAATTTGGCATGGAAATGAAACTTTATGTTCTAGCTGCCATCCTGCCAACGTTAGCCTTCCCTCAAGCCCTCAACCAATCCCTCGCCGCCCGCATTGAGGGCTTCGACGGCAGAGTAACGCTCTATGCCAAGAACCTCGACACCGGAGCCACCATCGGCATTGCCGAATCCGATCCTGTCCGCACCGCGAGCACAATCAAGCTGCCCATCATGGCCGCTACGTTCGACGCCGTCGCCCGAGGCAAAGCGAAATGGAGCGAACTCCTCACCGTCACCGCCGCTGAAAAAGTATCCGGCTCAGGCATCATTGGCGCTGAACTTTCCGATGGAGTCCAACTTCCGGTGCGCGACGTTCTACATCTAATGATCGTTCTCAGTGATAACACTGCGACCAACATGATCCTCGAGCGCATCACCGCCGACGCAGTCAACGCCTACCTCGACAAAATCGGTCTCAAAACAACTCGCTCCATGCGCAAAGTTCGAGGCGATGGCAATCAGTTGAAATCTCCATCCGGTCGGTCCGCCGCCGGGAAGTTGCCCGAAAATCAAAAATACGGCCTAGGCGTCTCAACCCCGCTCGACATGGTGGCGCTGCTCGAAAAACTCGAAAATGGCGAACTGGTCAGTCCCGAAGCTTCCCAGGAAATGCTCGCCATCTTGAAGCGATGCCGGGATGATTCCGGCATCCGCCGCCGCATTGGCAATTTAAAAGTGGCCAATAAAACCGGCTCGCTCGACGCTCTCCGTTCCGACGTTGGCATAATTTACGCCCACACCGGCCGCATCGCGCTCGCAATTACCGTCGACGAATTGCCTAACATCGACTATACGCCCGACAACCCGGGTTCCCAATTGATCGCCGATTTGGCGAAACTCATCGTGGAAGGTCTGCGTTAGACTCCCTCACCGTGCGAAACTGGAAGTGTCCATGTCCCTTAAGAGCGATCTGAAGCCGTACTTTGCGGCATCCATCCGCGAAAAAGGCGAACAATCTTTTTTCGGCGGCCAAATTCAAGTCATTTCCGGCAATGACTTCAAGGTGGAAGGCAAAGCCATAGGAACCTCGGTTTACAAGGTCATCCTGGAAGTGGTCGATGAAGAGATCGAAGGATATTGCGAATGCCCCTATTACGCCGAAGTTGGCGTGTGCAAACACGTTTGGGGACTCGTATTGAAGGCCGATGAGAAAGGACACCTCCAAAGAAATCAGTCGAGTTTCATCCCCACCGTTTCCTCGTTCGATGACGCCATGCAGTGGTTCGATAGTCGTCGCACACGCAAACAGCCCGTCGCATTGCGCAAGCCCCCGCCTCCTCCCAAGTGGAAGGAAATGCTTAGGGAGGTAGACGCCACCGCCAAAATTACCGAGCCGACCGCCGAAGTTTGGCGCGATGGCCGCGAGATTTATTACATCATCGACAGCGAGGCTTTTAATTGGGCCAACGCTTTTTCCGTATCCATCCAAATGCGCGATCGAATGCAATCGGGCGTTTGGGGCAAGTTGAAAGATCACAGCATCACTCGTGCGCAAGTTTCCGCGGTACCTAATGCCGAGGACCGCGAACTGCTGGGGTTGTTGTTCGGAAAGATGGATTACTCCTACGGAATACAATCGGACCGCGTACCGGTTGTGGTGCGCATGCCGCCGGCGATGGTGGACGTTTTGATGCCCCGGATCTGCGCTTCCGGAAAATGTCTGTTGCGGCACGACAGGAACCAGGCGCTTGAATATATGCCGGTTCTAAAGTGGGACGAACTGCCACCCTTCCGGCTGGAATTGAATATGGAAGAGATTGCCGATGAATATTTGTTGGCCGGCCGTTTCCGCCGGGGTGAAGAAATTGTGGAGTTGAACGAACCGGCGGCGATGTACGAATCCGGCTATTTTGTAGCCGGCGATAGAATCTCCCGCTTCATTACCGAAGGTTCTCTTGCATGGCTCGCCGTTCTAAGGCGCGAAAAGAGCGTCACCGTCGCCAAGGCCGATGGAGTAGAGTTCCGCGCCGAATTGCTGAAGGGGAAATCGGTTCCGGCAACGAACTGGCCAAAGGAGTTGGCGTACCAGGAAGTATGCGCGAAGCCCAAGCCATCTATCCATTTTTCGCCCATAGCTGGAGGGTACCGGCAGGCTCCAAGTCCGAAATTGGAAGGTGCGCTTTCGTTCGACTATGGACACGCCGTTTATCCTTGGGGATCCGCGGGCAGTGGGGAATTCATCGAATCGAAAAATCTATTCCTTCGGCGCGACATTAGCGCCGAGGCTGAAGCCGCTGCCCGCCTTGAAAACCTTGGATTGAAAAAAGACTCCTCCTATTACGATCATCGCCGGACGAAGTGGGCGATCCTCTCTAAACGCTTGCCGGGCGTTGTGCGGGAGCTTCTGGCCGAAGGGTGGAGCGTTGCCGCCGAAGGCAAGACGTTCAAACAAGCCGCTTCGTTCCATGCCGAACTAACCTCGGGAGTCGATTGGTTTGAACTGCGCGGCTCGGTCGATTTCGGCGAAGGATCCTTGAACCTGCCCCAACTAATCAAGGCGCTTGAAAAGGGCGAAAAACTAGTGGCCCTATCCGACGGATCGTATGGCATGCTGCCAGACGATTTTCTATCGAAGTACGGCATGTTGCTGCAACTGGGAAAATCCACGGGCGATCATATTCAGTTCAAGAAATCGCAAACCGGCCTGCTGGATGTTTTCCTCGCTGAACGTGAAAGCGAAATCAAGGTTGACGAGTTGTTCCAACAAGCGCGGGAACAGATCCGTTCGTTCTCTGGCATTCTTCCCTTGGAACAGCCGAAAGGGTTCAAGGGCGAACTGCGCGGCTACCAATGCGAAGGCTTGGGTTGGATGAGTTTCCTGGAAAAAGCAGGCTGGGGCGGCTGTCTGGCCGACGACATGGGCGTAGGCAAGACGGCGCAGGTCTTAGCAATGCTTGAAGGCCGGCGCAAGTTGAAGAAAGGCCCGTCTCTTGTGGTGCTGCCTCGTACGCTTATCTACAACTGGATGCGCGAAGCCGCCAAGTTCACACCGAAGTTGAAAGTACTCGACAATTCCGGCGGCGATCGAGCACGCGATTTCGCGGCGCTTCGGGAATATGATCTGGTGTTGACAACGTACGGAACCATGCGCCGCGACGTGCTTCACTTCAAGGATTTCGTATTCGACTATGTCATTTTGGATGAAGCCCAGGCAATCAAGAATGCCACCAGCGAATCGGCCAAGGCCGCCCGTCTGCTGAAGGCCAATCATCGTCTGGCTCTTAGCGGCACCCCCATTGAAAACCATTTAGGCGAGTTGTGGAGCCTGTTTGAATTTCTGAATCCCGGCATTATGGGCGGAATGTCAGGTGCGCTCGCAGGCAACGCAATGCGCAATCCCGACCCCGAAACACGTCAGCTTCTGGCCCGCGCCGTGCGGCCGTTCATCCTTCGCCGAACCAAAGAACAGGTGGTAAAAGAATTGCCGGCAAAAACCGAGCAAACCATCTTTTGCGAGCTGGACCCAGTGCAACGGAAACACTATAACGAGTTGCTGGACTACTACCGCCAATCGCTGCTCGGAAAGATCGACAAGCAAGGCATGGGCAAATCAAAGATGATGATCCTTGAAGCGCTGCTGCGCTTACGGCAAGCCGCTTGCCATCCCGGCTTGATCGACAAGGCGCGGGTTAACGAATCGAGCGCGAAGCTGGAAACACTTCTGCCGCAACTTGAGGAAGTTATGGAAGAGGGCCACAAGGCTCTGGTATTCTCGCAATTCACTTCCCTTCTCTCGATTGTGCGAACTAACCTCGACAAGAACAATGTCGTTTATGAATACCTCGATGGCTCAACCAAGGATCGCGAAGCGCACGTGGATCGGTTCCAAAATGATCCGGATTGCAAGCTTTTCCTGATTAGCTTGAAGGCTGGTGGAGTCGGCCTAAATCTGACGGCGGCGGATTATGTTTTCTTGCTTGACCCCTGGTGGAACCCGGCGGCGGAATCGCAGGCCATCGACCGTACGCATCGCATCGGACAACAACGGCCGGTATTCGCCTACCGTTTGATCGCTAAAGATACGGTCGAAGAAAAGGTTCTCGAGCTGCAAAAATCGAAACGCGAATTGGCCGAGTCGATCATTTCCGAAGACAATCGTTTCGTCGGCAACTTGAAACGCGAAGACCTGGAACTGCTATTTAGTTAGAGTACCGCTCCCTTACGGTCGCGGCTCGCTGGGTTTCCGTTAATGACGAGCCGTGACCATAAGGGAGCGGTGCAGCTTAGCTTACCAATCGGCGACCGAGCCGTCGCGATGGAAGCAATCCATCATAACCTCGGGTTGCCAGGGATGCTTATCCGCTTCCGCTTCATTGACGTCGATACCCAAACCCGGAGCCGTCGGAGCAGTGGCGAAGCCCTTCGTGACTTTCACTGGCGTCAGTACAACATCGTTGCGCCACGGCACGTCGCCTCGAACCTGTTCTTGGATTAAGTAGTTGGGAATGCTAAAGCCCAGTTGCGTGCAAGCCGCCGTGGAAATGGGCCCTTGCGGATTGTGGCACGCCACGGTGATGTTGTAAGTTTCCGCCATCGCCGCGATACGCCGCACCTCACTGATGCCGCCGCAATGGGATGCGTCTGGCTGGATAATGGCGCAGGCTTGCTTTTCAAACAGCTCGCGATATTCCCAGCGGCCGACCAATCTTTCGCCGGTTGCGATCGGGATGCGCAGCGCTTGGCTCACTCGCAGCAGACCTTCAATGTTTTCCGGCGCAACAGGCTCCTCGTACCAGAAGATGTTGAAGTCTTCGAGCAGCCTGCCGAATTGAATCGCCGCAGCCGGGGTTGTGCGGGCGTGAAGGTCGATCATGATATCCACCTCATCGCCGGCCGCAAGGCGCATCGCCTCAACAGCCTTCGCCGCCCGCTTCAAAACGGCCGGGCTCTCGATCATTTCCGCAACGGGAATGGGAAGTGATTTCACGGCGGTGAAACCTTCTTCAATCGAAGCCATCATTCGTTCAGCAAATTGGGTTGGCTCGATGGTCTGGTAAATGTCTTCAAGACTCCCGCCGCCCAAGTGATCGTAAAAGCGAAGCGTGTCGCGCACCGGGCCGCCAAGCAATTCCGCCACTGGCTTGCCAAGCTCTTTACCCTTGATGTCCCACAGCGCCTGATCGATACCGCTGATGGCCGTGTAATTATAGATGCCGCCTCGCCAGAAATATTGCCGGTGCATGATTTGCCATAAATGTTCAATGCGCCTTGGATCCTGTCCGATCAGCAGAACCGAAAGATCCTCAATCGCGCCCACGACGCCTTTGGTTTTCCATTCAAGCGTGGCCTCGCCCCAACCGTACAGACCAGACTGATCGGTCTCCACCTTGACGAAGATCCAGTTGCGCATGCGAGCATGC
Organism: Bryobacterales bacterium; assembly: GCA_043785065.1. Lineage (GTDB taxonomy): Bacteria > Acidobacteriota > Terriglobia > Bryobacterales > Bryobacteraceae > JANXSF01. Next base: position 16,268 of record JAYVXT010000426.1, read on the forward strand.
ACTATCTTGGTTACAATGCGTTTGATTTTCATGAACTCACTTGTGCCATTATAGTATCCATGTCTATTCAGAACTATGCGAACCACGCTCAGCGTGTTCCCGCTTTTTTGGCGACCATGCTCCTGCTTTTCCTCACCTTCTTGGGTTCCCTCGTGAACCTCTACCAATCCTGGGGAGATCACGAACGCCTCTACAGTGCTTCATTGATCGTGACCTTAAGTATTGGCGCGTTTGGTGCGCTTATGTCGGCCAGGATCTTTGCCTTGAAGGCACAGGACCGGGCGATTCGCGCCGAGGAAAATTTGCGCCACTTTGTTCTAACCGGCAAATTGATGGATCCTCGTTTGACTGTGAAACAGATTATCGGGTTGCGTTTTGCATCCGACAAGGAGTTTGCCGAACTCTGCAAAAAAGCAGCCGACCAGAATATGCCGCAAGATGACATCAAGAAGGCCGTAACCAACTGGCGCACCGACACCGACCGGGTTTAAATCAAGAAAAAGGCGGCCAGACCCAAAGATCCGCCGCCTTTCACTATAACCGGAAAACGCTCTTATTTCGTCACGTCAACGCCCATCGACTTGCAAGCGCCAACCACTTGATTGACAGCGCCTTGAAGATCAAAGCTATTCAAATCAGGCATCTTGATCTTGGCGATCTCTTCCACCTGCTTCATCGTGATCTTGCCAACCTTGGTCTTGTTTGGTTCCGCGGAACCTTTAGCCACATTCACCGCGCGCTTGACCAGAATCGCCACCGGCGGGGTCTTCGTAATGAAGGTGAACGAACGGTCCGAGAAGATGGTAATCACCACGGGGATAATCAGGCCTTCCTGATCCTTACCCGAGGTCTTGGCGTTAAACGCCTTGCAGAATTCCATGATGTTTACGCCCTG
>JAYVXT010000427.1:0-5646 GCA_043785065.1 Bryobacterales bacterium
TATAAAAACGCCGTCATCCGTTCTTCAGATCCATCCAAAGAGTGATCAGGCGCGGCGCCTCAAACTTCGTTCCTCGAAGTTAATGGCGCCTGATTGGGAAGAATTAGCGAGTGTTATTGTCTGAGCAAAGTGAGCACTTGCTGTGGGGCGGAGTTGGCTTGTGCAAGCGCTGAGATACCGGCTTGCAAAAGAATGGATGTTTTCGATAAAGTGGCTGCTTCGGCCGCAAGATCGGCGTCGCGCAAACGGCTTTCCGCCGCGGCGGTATTGGTTACCTGACTTGAGGCGAGGTTGATGGCGAAGGAAAACTGGTTTTGACCTTTACCAACCGCCGCTTGGGCACTACCAAGGGCGACAACCGCGTTGGCTAGCGCCGACACTGCGTTTTCCGCATCGGCCTGTGATTGAATATCCGATGTGGCTCCCGAACCAAAGGACGCACTGTCGACCACCGTGCCTTGGTTGGATAAGCCATTGCCTGAAGCATTTGTCCCAATCTGAACCTTGAAAGCCCCACCGCTGCTGATGAAATTGATCTGATCGGCGCCCCCGGCCGCGGCTTTTTGCTTCACGGCGACAATCTTTCTGAGCGAGTCGTTATTCGATTGCTGAATGGCCTTGTTCAAAGCCGCGATTGCCTCATCAATGGTTCCGGCGTTGCGGGAAGCCCCATCGTTAGTCAAATTTAGCGAAACAGTCTTGGTGGAACCGCCCGGATCGTTGGTGGAGATGATGATGGTTTGGGCATCGCTTCCGGTAAGGATTGGCTGAAAAACAATCGGAGCGCTTTGCTGAATTCCTCCTGAGGTAAACGAGGAGACATTGGTGTTGTTGTCGGGATTTGTATTCGCTGTAAAAGCGGCTCCAGTGGAACCGGAAGAGTTGAAACCGAATATATTGGACGAACCAACCGTGTTCACCCGGAAATTAGTCCCCGTGAGCGAGCGCAGGCGAACTGCCCCGCCGGCCAAATCCGCCACAATACCCGCCTTGACCAACTGCGGGGAGGTTGCGATTTTGGCATTCAAGGCATCCGCTGCCGCTTGAGGAGTATTGGTTGGTGTTTGCGCCGTTAGAGCAATGACCGGGCCGCCGCCTAGGGAGAATTCCAGCGTCTCATTGGTTGTGGCGGTAAAGGCTCCAGCCGCTCCGGTGAGGGAGTTGTAATCGAAAGTTCCAGTTGAACCCGTGGAACTCCGGAAAGTCCCAAGGCCTAATAGTCCGTTTAAGTCTCCGGACACCTCCACTTGAAACCGTTGCCCGCGGGTGTTGGAAAACTTCAACGCCGTACCAGGAATAGGCGGTTCTAAAGTAATGCCAGACGACTGCAATTCGGGATCCTTGGAAATTGCCGATTGCAGATCGGCCACGGCTTGATCGATAGTCGTCGCGGTCGTGACATTCAAGGAAATATCGACTGGCGGTGACGCAAGTCCCGCGCCCTGGATCCGCACGGTGAGGGTGCTTGAGGCGGCGAATGTAGTCCCGGTAGCGGCGGTAGGGGATCCACCCAAAACGCTATTTTTTAAGGAGAGTCCGGTTGGATTGTTTGCCGAAGTTACGTTCCCTAGAAGGGCATTGGTGACCAGATCTCCCGCTTCCACTTGAAAGGCGGCGGTGGAACTGACAAACCCTAATGCCTTCTTGCCGATGGCGTCTGTAACAACAATAGCCCGGATGCCCGCATTCTTAAAAGCCGTGGCCGACGCCGTAGCCGAATTCCCTGCATTTTCGATGGCGTAGTTCACCGACGAAACGAGGTTGTCGATGTTCGATACCCCGGTAAGGTTCACCGCTACTTTCACGTCATCCTTGCCGGCAAATCCCGGACCGTGGAATATGAAGGAACTGGTGCCGCTGACCGTCAGGCTGGAGAGATTGATTGGGTCGTTGACGATTTTTTCCACCGAAGTGCCGGGCGAACCCGTGCCGATGTCGGTGGCGATGACGCCGGAAACCTGCGTACCTTTCAAACCCAGGCTCTGCGCATCCACGGTGGAATTGGTCAGATCGACGTTGGTCGAGCCGTTGATGATTTCCGTGACGCCGCCAGAGGCTTTGCCGCCGCCGATGAAGACGGAAAGAGACTTGGCGAATTGGCCGCCGGAATTCAATCCAATGCTTTGTGCTTGGCGGTCGATTTCCAGGATGACGCTTTGGAATTCGGCATTCAGCACGGAGCGGTTTCCATTGAAGGTTCCCGACGCCGATTGCGTGGCCAGGGTGCGCGCCCGGTCAAGCAGCTTGCTTATATTGTTGATACCGCCATCAATGGTTTGCAGAGTGCTTAATCCATCGTTGGCGTTGCGAATGCCCTGGGTCAAAACAGCTTGATCGGACCGGAACGAATTGGCGATTGCAAGCCCGGCGGCATCGTCGCCGCTCGAGAGGATGCGGAGGCCTGAGGTGACCCGTCCAATCGTTTTTCCTTGTGTTTCGCTGCTTTGACGAAGATATTCCTGCGCTTCCAGCGCGGCTATATTGGTGTTGATGCGGAATGACATGTAAGTGCTATCTCCTCGAACGGATAAACCGGAAATCCTTTTCCGGCCTAGTCTGGTTTCACCGGACATAGCAGCCTTATCGGTTCGTAGGCGGAACCGTGAGGCCCCAACATGCACGTAGGTATTTTTTGGCGGACAAATACGGGGAACCCTCAATGGGGCTCAAAATATTGAGCGGATAGACACTCCAGGTTTGGTCTATAGGCCAGTACTTCATTCAAGAAAGGCGGATGTGGGGGGCATCCGCTTTCTTGTTTCCGAGTGTACTAACCTCGGAGCAAAGCCAGCACCTGTTGCGGTGCTGAGTTAGCCTGCGCCAAAGCGGAAATACCCGCCTGAAGCAGAATCTGCGATTTAGACAAGTTAGCGGCCTCGGAAGCAAGATCGGCATCGCGGATCCGGCTCTCCGCCGCCGCGATATTTGTCAATTTACTCGAAGCCAGATTGACGGCAAAGGAGAACTGATTCTGCCCTTTACCAACGGCTGCTTGAGCATTCCCCAAGGACTGCACGGCATCGGCCAATGCCGAGACGGCCGATTGCGCATTATCCTGCGAGGAAATGTCGGCCGTCGATCCGGTTCCCGCAGTCGCGCTGTTGACAACCGTACCCTGGTTGCCTAATCCGGTTCCACCACCGTTGGTGCCAATCTGAACCTTGAACGTGGCGCCGCCTGAAAGGAAATTGATCCCGTCCGCCCCGCCCGCGCTTGCCTTATCCTTGACTGCCACAAGCTTTTGCAATGTCGGATCGTTGGTCTTTTGAATAGCCGCGTTGATCGCGTCGATGGCGGAATCGACCGAAGCGCCGCTTTGTGAGGTGGAATCGTTCTTCAACACAACCGAAACGGTCTTGGTTGCCCCGCTTGTGTCGTTGGCGCTGAAGGTGACGGTCTGCGCGTCGCTACCATTGCGAATGGCGCTGAAGGCAACCAAACCGGTTTGCTGTGACCCACCGGCGGTGAAGCTTTGCTCGGTGGTATTGGTGTCCGGGTTCGTGTTGGCGGCGAAAGCCGTACCGGTGGAAGTGGTGGTTCCGAACCCGAAAATGTTGGCATTGCCCACCGTGTTGACGCGGAAATTAGAATCCGTCAATGATCTTAGACGAACCTGCCCGCCTTGGACATCGGCAACGATGCCCGCTTTGACCAGGGAGGACTGCGTTGCGATTTGCGCGTTGATGCCATCAGCCGCTGATTGAGCCGTGTTGGTGGCCGCTTGCGCGGTGATCGAAATCTTCGGACCGCCACCGACTGAAAATTCAAGAGTTTCATTGGTTGTGGCGGTAAGCGCCGCGCCGGCGCCGGTGGCCGCCGTGTATCCGAAATTGCCAGTTGCTCCGGTGGAACTGGCGAAGGAGCCTAAGCCCAAAGCGTTGCCCACATCCCCCGATGCTTGCACGTCGAATCGCTCGCCATGATTGCTCGAGAACTTCAAGTTGGAACCGGCGGCCGCCGTTTCCACCGAGATCCCCGCCGCCTGTAATTGCGCGTTTTGCGAAACGGCGGTATTCAATGCCGTCAAGGCTTGATCGACAGTGGTCGTCGTGGTAACCGCGAGCGAAATATCCACCGGGCTTGCCAGGCCAGCGCCCTGCAAGCGAACCGTAATGGTTCCGTTTTGCGCGAAGGTTGTTCCGGTCGCCGCCGCCGCCGTTCCTCCCTGAACGCTATTTTTCAAGGTTGCGCCCGTTGGATCGGTCGCTGAAGTTACATTGCCTAATAGTGCATTGGAGGTCTTATCGCCGGCTGACACCTGAAATGCCGTGGTGCCACTGGTGAAGCCCAGCGATTTGTTGCCCGAAGCGTCAGTTATAATGGTGGCTCTAACCCCGGCATTCTTGAATGCCGTTGCTTGAGCGGTTGCCCCATTACCGGCGTTGTCGATCGCCGCGTTCACCGCCGTTACCAGCGTGTCGGTGCTGGCCACGCCGGAAAGATTCACGCTAACCTTCACGCGATCCTTACCGCCGAAACCGGGACCTTTTAAATAGAAATCGGTAAACCCGCCCGCCGATTCGCTCGACACGTTGGTTGCGTTGGTTACGATCTTCTCCACTGACGTGGCGCTCGAATCGCTCAAATTGACGGTCGAAACGCCCGCCGCCTGTGTGCCCTTGAGGCCCAAGCTTTTGGCATCCACGGTTGAGGTGCTCAAATTGATCGTCGTCGAGCCGTTGGTGATTTCCGAAATACCGCCGCTGGCGCGGCCCCCGCCGATGAACACCGACAAGGATTTGGCGAACTGGCCGCCCGAATTCAAGCCAATGGACTGAGCTTGCCGGTCAATTTCGCTGATCACACTGCTAAATTCCGAGTTAAGCAGTTGCCGGTTTCCGGAAAAGGTGCCGGAGGCCGACTGCGTGGCCAGCGTACGCGCCCGATCCAGCAACTTGCTGATGTTGTTAATGCCGCCATCAATTGTCTGCAATGTGCTCAGACCATCATTGGCGTTGCGGATACCTTGATCAAGCACCGCCTGGTCACTGCGGAGGGTATTGGCGATCGCCAATCCAGCCGCGTCATCACCACTGGACAATATGCGCAAACCGGAGGTTACGCGGCCAATGGTCTTTTGTTGAACGTCACTTGTCTGGCGAAGGTAATCCTGCGCCTGCAAAGCAGCGATGTTGGTATTAATGCGAAATGACATGTGTTTCTCTCCTTGAAACAGATTCGCCAAATCACGGACAGAGGAATCTTTCCCCAATCACTCAAAGCTCCGCCACTACGGTCTCCTTTGAGCTGTACGGATTTAACGGTCTTGAGAGCCTTATCGGAGCGAAAACTGTACTTTGAGGCCAATCTGGGGGGATAAGTGACAATTTTTTGGCGGAGTAGTGACAACTATCCGTCGGTACGGGATACAGATCTACAGCTCAACTAATGCTGGCGCCGCACCCTAATTCCCACTCTGAACCGCTTCGAGCAGCACGAGCGGCAATTTTCCGCCATACTCCAAGCGGTCCCGCACGTCCAACAACCTGCCTCCGCCGGGCTGAGCGCTCACTCGCTGTTCTGTTAAAAAAGCAGGTAGCTTACGGTCGCGCCCAAGGCCTTGCACCACATTTATCCTTCCCGGCTTGCCTTCCGTCGTCGTGATTGCCGCAAAACTTAACGGCCGGGACGACGAAAACCCCGCCC
>JAYVXT010000428.1:0-5639 GCA_043785065.1 Bryobacterales bacterium
ATTTGTAGGCCTGCAACTGGCCGGGTACGGATTGGCGGCGATCGATGGATGGTTGCCGGAAGGAATGGCGATTAAGAAAATCACTGCCCTGGCGCGCACGATCGGCGTTATGATGCTGGCGGCGTTATGCGCCATATCGGTCTTGTTTGTTCCGGCGCAGCGGCTGTGGATGCCGACGCAAATGCCAGTGAAAAAAACCGGATAAGCGGCACTCATCCAAGTATTTCCGGTTTCCCCGGTTCGAGTGGGCTTTTCCAGCCGCTCCCGCAATACGATGAGCAAATCCCCCGGGGATATAGCGCCTATCCGGCCCATAGGAGTGTTGGTCATCATGGTGAGCAGCTCGGGAGGACGGGTAATCAGAAAATACCCGGGGATACTGGAGGGCTGCGCAAGCATCTCTACAGCTTGCTTCGCCGCTATGTAGTGCGGCCATACCCTCACGGGATGTTTTACCGCGGGAACGAGTAGAGGATCACAACACAACCTCCGCTGCGGTCTAACATGTCCAGAAATCCGGCAAGTGGCGCAAGGGTGACGTTCCGGCCTTGCATCTATGGGCCTCCTCCTGGGATGGAGGAATTATTTGCCCCATCAGCCCTGCCTAAGACGTGTGCTATGCTAATCACATCTTTAAGTATTTTGTTCTTCCTCTCGAACATAAGTTACTTAAATAGTTTGCCTTTAACGAAAATACAATGATGACTGAAACGCAATCGGGAAAGCTTTTCAGCCTGTACTACCGGCTGGATATTCTAGGAATGAAGGTCCGAGGGTTGCTTCCCCAATTTTCCTGGCGTGATATCGCCCTCATGATGAGATCCAGCAGTAATCGTTGGCCCGCAGAGAAGCTGGTAACCCAAAAACAGGTGACGGGTGAGATTGCGCTTTACGATACGCCGATCGGTCCAATAGGCCACAGGGCCTCTTCATTTGACGCCAAAATTCTGGGTTTGCTGGTGCTGGAGGAGATGCGCGGCACCTATGAACACGGCAGTGTTGGAGTGCAGGCGGGCGACGTTGTCATCGATTTAGGCGCCAATGTAGGGACATTCACTCGCTTTGCTCTGAGCCGCGGCGCTCACAAAATTATCGCTTTTGAGCCAGAGCCGCTGCATATTTCCATTTTGAAGCTTGGTTTTGCAGACGAAATCAAAACCGGGCGCTTGGTGATCATTGAGGCGGGAGCGGGTGCCGAAAAAGCCACGCTCCGCTTTCATTCCGCTGGATTGATCTCCTGTTTCGACGATGCGGGGGAGATTGAAGTTCCGGTGGTCACGGTGGATTCCGTGGTCCAGGAACTGGGGCTTACGCGGGTCGATTTCATCAAAGCGGACATTGAGGGAGCAGAGCGCCACGCCTTAAAGGGAGCTCTTCAAACCATCAAACGGTTCGGTCCACGCATGGCTCTTTGCATCTATCACCTGCCGGACGATCCTGACGTCATCACCAGCGTGGTGCAGGCTATCCGCACCTATACAGTGGCCACTAACCGGAGCGGCGCGCAAGCTTTTTTCCAGATTCCTCCTGGTGCATAGGCAACTTGGAGTTGTAATCACGAAGCTTCCCTAGACAAGGCTCTTGGTCTGTAAAATAACGGGTTGGCGACGATGGTTACCCCTGATCCTTAACTTAAGTTGCGATTCCTGATGGAACGGCAGGGTTCCCTGGACCCGGTTCCTCTGCCTTGGCGTAGGCTGAACCAGGAGGCGGTTTCAGACCCTTCGCGACAACCCTTGCGGGATTCCCCATCGCTACCGTATAAGGTGGAATGTCTGTAACCACCACACTATTCACTCCAATCACGGCGCCTTCCCCAATTGTCACACCCTTGAGGATGTGGCTTTCACCTCCGATCCAGGCGTAGCGACAGATTCGCACCGGTTTGACTTCCTCTAGCGGTGGTCCTAAATCGGCGATGCGCGCCTCGGTATCACGGGGATGTCCGTCACTGTCCCGGAAGCAGACTCCGTTTGCGATGTTGACATCTTCCTCAATGACGATTTCGCAGTTCACCACAAAACTCACCAGGTGGCCGATATCGACCCTGTCTTTGATGATCAAGGTGGGCTCGTCAATAAGGCTGCCTGCGTAGATCACGGTAGAGCCAAAGAAATTGACATCATTGCCTATGTGAATTTTGGGCTGGCCCATTATGAAGGGTAGCCGGGAAACCAGAACACGTTTTCCAAAAGTCTCGCACCGGCTCCGAAAAGCCGGCTCGCGCAAGAAAAAGGTAATAAGCCACTGCATCAAACGAAACAGCACGCGGTGGATCAGATATGCAAATCGATATGCCGCTAGCACTGGGCCGGGCATAGGCAGACGAATTTGTTTTATGCCAACCGCCATCTTGCGCAGGCTCCGGTAGAACGGTGTTTTCCCTCTCCGTATTTTCAATAGAAATGATTCGATCACACACTTATCCCTTTTTCCAGAAGTTCAACTAGCAGTCTTTCGGCCGTGAGCACCCACGCAATCCGCCGGTGCTCAAAAGCCACTGCGGGTTTTGGACGATTGACCAGAAGAGCACCCTTGGTCTTAAAACTCGCCAGACTCTTTTCCAAATCCAACACTTCGTAGCAAAGATGATGCATCCCTCCACCTTTTTGCAGGAACTTCGCCACGGGCGAACTCTCTCCGGCTGGCTCGACTAGTTCAATCAGAGCATCCTCTGCATGAACTGTCAGAAAAGCAACCCTCACACGCTGAAGGGGGTCTTCAAACACTTTCCCGTCCCAACTCGCCCCCATGGAACGACAGAACCCCTCCATACCTGCCTGAATATCGGCCACCACAAATCCAATATGATGAAGGCTTAGCCCCTCTGGCGTGCTCACAAGGCCTTTGCAACTTCCTTTTGCAGGTAGTCGTGAATACGGCTGAAGCTATTCAGATCCGCCAGAACGTCATAGTCCATCTGAATATTGAATTCTTCTTCGATCAAGTTAACCAGGGTAATGGAAGCCACGGAATCCCAACTGTCCAGGGTATCCTGGTCGACCGTGGAAATCACCTGTTCCGGAAGATCCGGGAAGACGGTCTGGAAACATTGCATGAGACGTGCATTTAGATTATTCATATTTTGTGTTGTGACTTTCTTAGAAAATTGTGGAAACTCGCTCAAGACCGGCCACTTGATGATAGAGCTTGGGACACCGCTCCTCAAACTGCTCCCGCGAGATGGAAAGAGGCTCCTCTGTTAGATTGTCTACAAAGCCAGCCAACATCTCTCCTATGGGGCTGTTTTTGGCCGTCGGCTGAAACGCAAACCGGATGGCAGCGGCATCATAGCGTTCAAACAGGGCCTTTATGCACTGATGTTCAATACGCCGCGCAAACGCACGACAACTCATAACCCAAGTGTCAAGCTCTACGGAATCCCCAGTCTTGTGGCCCCCTAAAACCCCAATCTTTCCCAGCGGGCCGAAACGGTCCTGATAGGAAACCGTAGCCGCGATTGATTCTTTTCTGGCTAATCTGCCCTGCCAATCACTCTCTGAAATACGCCGCCCGTTCAGGTTAAACTGATTTGTCTTGTTGACCAAATCCAAGGCCCGGGGATCCGCCGCGACCGTTTCAAAATCAAAGGTTACCATCGCGTTGGCCTGTTCCAAGAACTCTTCGGACGCACTTCCGCCCTCGGTCGCGCGGAAACTCGCCCCTTGCCGGATACTTTCCAGGCGCAAAGCGTCCTCTTCAGACAGCCGTGTCTTGCCGAACCAATCGCGCAAGTGGCCCAGCATCTCATAGCCCGCCTTGAGATCGTCCTTGGGAAAGAGAACACATTCGATCCCAGGGTGAGCGCTCTTAACCTCAGCTAACTCCATGGGACTATCGTCCACGAACACCACACTGTCGGCGCCGATATTCCAGGTTCCCAAAATGCGTTTCACCGCTCCGGATTTGGCGTTCCAGGAAATCTCCAGGGGAAACATCTTCTGATTCTGAATCAGAATGTCATCCCGCCGCAGAGCCTGGCCGGCAATTTCGGGGTCGTTCTTGCTGGCCACCCCCACCAGCACGCCTTCCGAGGCTAGTGTGCTCAGCAGCTTCTGATACAATCCGTGTAACTGCCGGTGGCTCGCTAAGTCCCAACAGACATTTTGCGGGCCCACTTCTCCGACGATGCCAAACCACAAAGTGTCATCCAGATCCGTGATCAAACCTTTTTTCGGGGGCGGGGGAGCCAGTAATTGCGCCAACGTGTCGCCCATAACATCGGCATGCGCCAGCGTGTAAGGCAATCCCGTATTAAGGTCGGACTTGAAGTCGTAGCGTCCCTCCAAGGGTGAGAGGCGGCCGATACGGCCCGGATGAACGATACCGCATCCCCGGCGTGTAGCCACAGAGGAAGCAAATTCTAAAAGTAGTTTCTCCAGCTCCAGCTCCGCCATGCTGATCTGCCAGCCAGCCGGATGAAACAAAGGCGGCAGGGAGAGAGTGGGGAGGGAAATTGCAACAGAGACCCCCGCGGACACCCGGCTGATGGCATCTTCGATGCGGTGCAGCATCATACGAACCGAGGAAACAATGTCCACGGTGGAATTCCAAGCCCCCGCGCTGCGATACCCTAAGCGGGCGTCCAGATCGGACCATTCCAGTGCTAGAGCCACCGCAAAAACGGAACCGGTTTCAAGCGTACCGGCAACATCTCCATAGAGGCCCTTGCGGATCTTCACGCAACGGTCCGTCAGCCGCCGTTGTAAATGCGCGCCGAGAAATGTTTCCAGGTGCAAGGGTGTAAAGCCACACGCTAAAAGAACCTCGTATGGTTGATTTTGAGGAGATGTCCCCTGTAGTAGTTTTAGAGCTTCAGTAAGCTTCACGCAAAAATCTCGCCTGATCTCACAGAAAAGACATTTCTGGAAGGTTCTCTTTCATTAAACCGCACTTCTACACATTTCTCACAACGCGGAAACCATTACCGCAAAAGGCAGGAGTAGAACTCTATTGCTTGGGCCGCAGGAACGGAGAAGAATCGGGCTTCGGGCTTCTTGACGGGAGCCTGCGTGAATCGTACGGACTGCATACCTTAGGATACAACTGCAGGTGGTGGAAACCTTGCTTGACTGCCCGAGGGCTTTCAGTTCTCTTTGGCCTGACAACCCGGCCCGGCAGCCGTCTGCTAAATCGGTACCCAATGCCTGACACTGTTTTACCCTAACCAAATTACGAAAAGCTGCCAAGGGCCTATTTCAAAGAGGTGAATTGAAACTGTTACAGTGAAGACCGCAAGTGGGATAATAGGGAACCAGCATATTGCGTCAGGGGCCCAGCAAATGATAGCATCAAAATCAATTCGTCTTCATGCACAGGTCTCTTCATCGGTGGTACGCGCCAGCCGCCCTTTTGGCGTATTTTCTCTGGCGCCTATGGTGGATTCCGGCTGATGTGGCGGTCACCGGCGCTTTTAACCATGACAGCGGCTATCTGTCCATAGTTGCCCGCAATGTCGCTTCGGGCCAGGGTTTTGTCAATCAGGCTCACTGGCTACTTTTCCTCCAACCGGAACAGTTGCCGATGCCATATCACAATGCCAACCCCCTCTACCCAACGTTGTCGGCATTCGTTAGCCATCTGGGCGGGTGGGATACCGCTAAAAGCGGTGCTATCGTGTCGCTTTTCGGCCACATCGT
>JAYVXT010000429.1:0-17129 GCA_043785065.1 Bryobacterales bacterium
CGCGATCTGTAGTCTTGCCTGCGCCAGCGTATGGGCCCAAAGCGAACCGGGGAGGGCCGCCCGTGTTTGGCGCGAAGCGCATGAACAGGCGATCCTTGCCGAGTTCACCAAGCTACTCGCTATTCCCAACATCGCTCGCGACCTGCCCAATATCGAACGCAACGCGCAACTAATCCAGTCGATGCTCGAACGCCGCGGCGTCGCAGTACAACTTCTCCGCGTGCCCAACGTCCCGCCGGTTGTTTTTGGTGAAATCAAAACGCCTGGCGCCACGCAAACCATCGTCTTCTACGCTCACTACGACGGCCAACCGGTCGATGCCAAAATGTGGACCAATGGCCAACCCTTCACGCCAGTGCTCAAAAACAAAGGCCCCGAAACGCGGCTCTATGCCCGCTCAGCCAGTGACGACAAGGCTCCAATCATCGCCCAACTCGCCGCCCTTGACGCGCTTAAGACCGCCGGTATCATGCTAAAAAGCAACATCAAGTTCTTCTATGAAGGGGAAGAGGAAGCCGGCTCCGCGCACGTCGCGCAGATCCTTGAAAAGTACAAGCCTCTGCTCGCCGCCGATATCTGGCTCTTCTGCGATGGCCCCGTTCATCAGAACCGGCAACAGCAAATCGTCTTCGGCGCTCGCGGAACCATGAGCCTTAATCTCACCGTCTATGGCCCCAACCGCGAACTGCACAGTGGCCATTACGGAAACTGGGCTCCCAACCCGGCCTGGGCTCTCACTCACCTGCTGGCCTCTATGAAGGATATCGAAGGCAAGGTGCTAATCCGCGACTTCTATAAAGACGCTCAACCCTACGGTCCGTTGGAACGCCAAGCCATCGCCGCCAGTCCAAATGTCGAACGCGAACTGAAAGAGGAACTTTGGCTGAACACAACCGAAGGCGGCGGCCGCATTGAAGAGCGCATCGGACAGCCCTCGCTGAACATCAGAGGGCTTGAAAGCGCCAATGTCGGGACCGAATCGCGTAACGTTATCCCATCAACCGCGACCGCGTCGCTCGACATCCGCCTGGTGAAGGGTATGGACAACAAGGTTACAGCCCAACGAGTGCTGGATCACATTCGAGCGCAAGGCTTCTACATCGTGGAACGCCGTGAGCCGACCGAACAAGAACGAAAAGCCCATAGCCGCGTGGCCAGCATCAGCATGACTGAAGGCTACAACGCTTCCCGCATCGCGATGGATCACCCCATGGGATTGAAGGTTGTCGCGGCAGTCGAAGCCGCTCGTGGTCCCGTCGTCCGGTTGCCGATGCTTGGGGGTAGCGTACCTCTGTCGACGTTTGAACGTGTCTTAGGAGCGCCGTTGATCGTCGTGCCTATCGCCAATCACGATAACAACCAGCACGGCCATAACGAAAATATCCGCCTTCAGAATCTGTGGGACGGCATTGAAACTATGGCCGCTCTTCTTGCCATGTAGCGCTGTGGGCGGAGGATTTCCTTGTCTGTCGCGCCGGACAAGTTCGGCGATTTAACGTGGAAATCACTCTCTTTCGAAGCTGCTTCCGCTACCTGAGCAGTCGGGCCAGGGGGGCCCTCCGCAGACCCGGGCGGACCCCTCATAGCTTCCAGCAACTCAGTGAGGAATTATTGGAAGTGGAACGAGAAGATTCGCGGGTGACGGCCGATGGAAGAGGGTCCACCTTTTAGCGCCTTACTTGGGGGACGTCTGCTTTCTAAGTACTTGATTAACGTGCGCTAAATTGCTTTGATTTTGCGGGCGGCTTGAACCAACTCTTGGCGCACTGGTTTGCGGGCGGCTTCCGGCATATCGGGGATGGCCAAGCGCTTCACCTGATCAGTCACGCAGACCAGAAACATGGGCTGTTCGGCATCCTTCAAAATATTGATGATGCGGCCATGATCGGCTTCGAGGTAAATGGCCTTGCCGTCGGTGACCAGGTGCATTTCACTTTCCGGGGCGAAGATTTCGGCTACGCGTTTGCCCATTTCCTTTTCCAGGAAGCGCAGGACGCGGCGAATTTTTTGGAGAGAGAACCCCTTACGGCGAAGTTCGGCGATAACGGCGATCTCCACGGCCTCCTCGGCCAGATAGACTCGTTTGTGACCTTCATGACGGGGGGAAACCACACGTTGTTCATCCCACCATTGCAACTGACGGAGGCTCACTTCGGCAATTTCGGAGATTTCAGCGGAGGAATAAATGCGGTCCGCTATGCTTGCATCATTTCTGGTCTTTTTTGTTTTGAACATAGCTGAGTGTTTCCGTTTTTTAATGAGTGGGGCAATCACGATTGTACTGGAGTTGCCCAAGGAGTCAAGGACCGAGATGTAGGGCCTCCGGACGATGAAGACGCCGCCTGTAGCGGCGAAGGACAGGCGAAAATGGGCACTGCTTATGAAAGTGCCTTTCGCACCACGTTGCCGCGCACGCCGGTGATTCTTTGATTGAAGCCTTGGTAGAAGTAAGTCAGCTTAGTGTGATCGAGACCCATTAAATGGAGAATCGTGGCGTGCAAATCTGAAATGTGGATGGGGTCTTCTACCGCCTTGAAACCAAGCTCATCGGTTGCGCCGATCGCTTGGCCCCCTTTAACGCCCGCCCCCGCTATCCACATGGAGAAGCCGTGCCAATCATGATCGCGGCCCGGCTTGTCGATTCCCTCGCTGGTGGGAGTGCGACCGAATTCTCCGCCCCAAACAAGGATCGTTTCGTCCCACAGGCCGGTTCGTTTTAGATCGGCGATCAGTGCGGCAATGGGCTGGTCGGTCTCGCCGGCGTGGAGTTTATGATTCGTAATGCAATCGGAGTGGCCGTCCCAAGTGTCTTCAAGATGCCCTCCGCCGGAATAAAGTTGGATGTAGCGGACACCGCGTTCGAGCAGGCGGCGGGTGATCAGGCATTTGCGGCCGAAGTCGGCGGTGCGCGGATTGTCGATGCCGTACATGCGGCGGCTCTGTTCTGTTTCCTTGTCGAGGTCGACTGTTTCGGCGGCGGTGGTTTGCATACGGTAGGCCAGTTCGTAGGACTGGATGCGAGCCTCTAGTTCCGCTTCGGCTGGACGGGTCTGTTGGTGCTGACGGTTGAGACTCTGGAGCAGATCGAGCGAATCGCGTTGGGACTTTTTGGTGACGCCTTGGGGCGTGGCTAAGTCGAGCACGGGGGCGCCGCCGCTGCGGAACAGCGTTCCTTGAAAGGCGCCGGGCATGTAGCCTGCCGACCAGTTGGATGCGGAGCCGATGGGACCGCCGCGAGGGTCGCTCATTACGACGTAGGAGGGCAGGTTTTCGTTGGCTGAGCCGAGGCCGTAGGACAGCCAGGAGCCAAGGCTTGGTTTGCCGATCAGCACGGAGCCTGTATTCATTTGAATGCAGCCGGAGGCGTGGGCTGCGGTGTCGGTATACATGGAGCGGAGCACGCACAGGTCGTCGGCGAATTTCGCGATGTTGGGGAAGAGGCTGCTTATGGGTAGGCCGCTTTGACCGTGTTGCGTGAAGGGGAACGGGGACTTCATCAAGCGGCCGATGGGGCGGCCGTTGGAGCCAACTTCGATGCCTCCGTTGTAGGTTGTGCCGTGGTGTTTTTCTAGGGCTGGTTTGGGATCGAAGGTATCGACTTGGCTGGGGCCTCCATTCATGAACAGAAAGACGCAGTGCTTGGCCTTGCTGGAGAAATGCGGCGGCTTGGGGGATAGAGGGTTTGATGGCGTGGCGGCTTGGGCGAAGTGTTGATCGCGCAGGAGCAGGTCGGTAAGGGCAAGCATTGGGAAGCGGGCGCCTGTGTTTATTAGCCATTGCCGACGGGTCATTGTTTTGCTCCTTTAGAGTGCTGCGGGTTTGAGATGTTTCCGGTTCCTGAACAGGCTGGCCAGGGGGCCAGCCCCACTTTTTATCTACCTTACCTTGCGATTGTCTTGGATGTTAGTCGGGGTAGACGAATTCGTTTAGGTTGAAAATTACTCGTGCTACCTGTTCTAGAGGTTGATTCTTTAAGAATGTCAGCATTTGATCCTTCTCCTTTGGGGTTGGCGGACGGGCGATTGCTAGGCGAAAGGCTAGGTCGATTTGCTTTGCCGGATTGGCGCCGGCTTCGCGGCGCAAGCGGCTGGCGAAGTGGATTGCTTGGCGATTTATGAGGTCGCCGTTGAAGAGCGTCAGGGCTTGGGTGGGCACGTTGGTGTTGAGGCGTTTCGCCGCCGAACGGGCGGTATCGCAAAAATCGAGCAACTCAAACATCGGGATGATAAAGGCTCGCTTGATGAAGGCGTAAATGGCGCGGCGGGAAGCTTCCTCCTCATCGAACGGGCGCCAGATGGAGGCGGGGTCGCTATTGCCTTCGAGGGCTTCCTTGGGGACGTTGGGATATACGCTGGGGCCGTACATTTTCCGGTTGAGCGTACCGCTTGCGGCGAGGACGGAATCGTGAATTGCCTCCACTTCAAGACGGCGCATGGGCATGCGCCAGAGTAAGCGATTTTCAGGATCTTCGGCAATATATTTTTCGTTCACCGTGCGGCTCATACGGTAGGCGCTGCTTTGCAGGATCAGGCGGTGGAGTTTCTTGATGCTCCAGCCGTTGTCAACGAAGTAATTGGCCAGGTAGTCGAGCAGTTCGGGATGCGTGGGCCGTTCGCCCATTACGCCGAAATCATTGGGAGTGCGGACGAGGCCTTCGCCGAAATGAGCCTGCCAAATGCGGTTGACGATGACACGCGCCGTTAGCGGATTATCCTTTGAGACCAGCCATTGGGCAAGAGCCAGGCGGCGTCCGCTGGAATGTTCCAGTTGCGGGAAGGCAGGCTGCTTGGCGGTTAAAATGTCCGGAAGCGCGGGGCCTACTTCCGGGCCTGGGCTGGAGGCGCTCCCACGAATCAGAATGTTGGTGATGGGCGGTTTGGGTTCAAGCTCCTGAAGAAAATAGGCGCGTTCCGTGTCCTCGCGCCGCTCTTCTAACTGGCACATTTGCTCTTCCATGCCTTCCAGTTCCAGCACGATGCTTTCGGG
Organism: Bryobacterales bacterium; assembly: GCA_043785065.1. Classification (GTDB taxonomy): domain Bacteria; phylum Acidobacteriota; class Terriglobia; order Bryobacterales; family Bryobacteraceae; genus JANXSF01. Next base: position 4,987 of record JAYVXT010000429.1, read on the forward strand.
TACGGGCTTGCGAATGTAGGGGCGGCGCGAGTCTTCAAGAAAGCGATCAAGGCGGCGGACTTGGCGATCGTGCCGGGCAATTTCGCCGGCTCTTGCACCAGTGGATACGGGGAGTTCCGTGCGGCCGTTGCGCCAACGTTCCAGACCCCGGAAGACGGACACCATGCTGTAGTAATCCTTGGTGCTGAGCGGTTCAAACTTGTGGTTATGACAGCGCGCGCAGCCTAGAGTCAAGCCAAGGAAGACTTGGGAGGAGGTTGATACCATGTCGTCGAGTTGATCAAATTGGTCTGTGAGCGGGTCGGACGGTTCGTCGTCCCAGGGGCCGAGAGCGTGATAAGCGGTGGCAATTTGAGTGGTGGGTGTTTGATCGGGCAGTTCGTCCCCTGCCAGTTGTTCCAGCGTGAAGCGGTTGAATGGCTTGTCTTCGTTAAAGGCGCGAATGACATAATCGCGATACTTCCAAACGTAGGGTTTGGCGGCGTCGCGCTCATAGCCATTCGATTCAGCGTAGCGGACAACGTCGAGCCAATGACGAGCCCATCGTTCCCCGTAGGTTGAGCGGGCGAGCAGGTTTTCGATGAGCGCATCGAGATCGGGCGTGGCGGCGAAGGCGGCTTGTTCGGCAAGCGTGGGTGGAAGGCCGGTGAGGTTCAAGTATAACCGGCGCATTAATTGCGTGGACGAGGCGGCTCGGTTGGGTTCCCAGCCTTTGGCTTCAAGCTTGACAAGGATGAACGCGTCAATGGGATTGCGGACCCATGCGGTATTTTTGACATGTGGCGGTGGAAGGGTTTTGGGTTGCTGGAAAGACCAGTGCTGCTTCGGGTCGGGTTTGGCGGGGACAGGGCTTTGGGAAGCATCCTCGGGCCAAGCGGCTCCGCGGTCGATCCAAATTCTGAGAAGCTCAATGTCTGAAGCGGGCAGGCGCTTGCCGCCTGGGGGCATTACAAGTTTCGGGTCGGCCCCTGTGACGTAGCGGATGAGGAGGCTTTTTTCGCTGGAGCCGGGGACGATGGCGGGAATGCCGGAGGCTCCGCCGTGAAGCGCATCGGCTTTGCGGTCAAGCCGGAATTCGCTCTGGTGCATGGCGGGGCCGTGGCATACAATGCAGTTCCTGGCGAGGATGGGTTTGATATCGCGGAGGAAATCGGGCGAGGCTTCGTCGGCGGCGAACAGGGCCGGAATCAATAAGACAATCGGGATGAGCGCCCGTAGCATGCTTGCCGTTATTTTATACCTTGCTTGGGTGGAAGTCGCGCGAGTGAGGTGTTTTCCCGGAGGTGGCTAAGGGATGAACAGTAATTTAGGCGCGGTAACGCTAGACTATTGTAGTGAGCAACACAAACATTCCCCCGGTTCCCCTAACGCTTGAAGGCGCGGCTGTTCTACATCAACTGTTTCGCATTGATTGGAGCAAGTGGAATACGCTTGCGGAAGGCAAGAAGCAGAGTATTCTGGACGATGCCAAACAATTTTTCGTGAATTTGGAAGGCGCCAATTCCGGGTTGTTTTCGATTCTGGGGCACAAGGGCGATTTGATGCTGGTGCATTTCCGCGCCGGCTTCCCGGAGATCAGTGACGTGGAACTTGCCGTCAGCAAGCTGGAACTGAATCAATATCTGGTGCAAACCACCTCGTACGTTTCGGTGGTGGAATTGGGGCTGTACGAATCGACGCAGAAAATTTATGGGAGTTTGATGGAAAAAGGCGTGGTTCCGAATACTCCGGAATGGGCCGCGGGGGTGCAGGAATTGTTGGCGCATCAAAGGACGGCGATGGCTCCGCGGTTGTTCCCGGACCTGCCTTCCCGCAAGTACATCTGCTTTTATCCGATGGACCGGAGGCGCGGCGAACAGAATAACTGGTACATGGAGACGCTGCCGGACCGGGCGCGCATGATGCACGATCACGGAATGATTGGGCGGCGCTACGCCGATGTGGTGAAGCAGATTATTTCCGGTTCGATCGGGTTTGACGATTGGGAATGGGGCGTAACCTTATTCGCCGACGATCCACTGGTTTTCAAGAAGCTGATTTACGAAATGCGTTTCGATGAAGTGAGTGCGGTGTACGCCGAATTTGGGGTGTTTTACTTTGGGATGCGGCATGCGGCGGCTGACATAGAGAAATTGTTTTAACGTATTTTTGTGGAAATCATTTTATTCCTCTTCGTTGCCGGACTGATTTTCCTTTGGAGTCAGTTGCGGATGAGCGATCTGAGCGACCGGCTAAGCATTGCCGAGCGCCGAATCGCCGAGTTGAGGGAACAGCTTGCGCGGAAAGTTGCGGTGGAGGAGCCGGGGCCGATTGTGGAGGAACAGCTTTCCCCTCCGCTGCCTGTGCTTTCCGCGCCTGAGGCACTTCCGCTTCCGTTACCTCCTCCTTTGCCGATTGTTGAGCCGGCGCCTCAGCCGGTCAGCGTGGAAAGCGAACCACGGTCACTGGAAGTCACTATCGGACAAAGCTGGCTGAGCAAGATCGGCGTAATTAGTTTACTGATTGCTTTATCCCTTTTATTGATCAATACGCTTTCGAGTCATGGACCATATGGGAAGGTGCTCACGGCATATGGCGTTAGTTTAGCGCTGCTGGGTGTGGGGACATGGTTTGAAGGAGGGGAGAGGCCAAAGGCGCTGGCTTGGTCGTTAGTCGGCGGCGGATGGGCGGGCATTTACTTTACGACGTACGCGATTCATGGAGTGGAGCAGGTGAGGCTGATCCAATCTCCCACGCTTGCGATGGTGACCTTGTTGGGCGTGGCGCTGGTGATGGTGCTCCATTCGTTGCGGTACGAATCCCAGACTGTTACGGCAGTGGCATTTTGCGCGGCGTTCGCGGCGTTTGAAGTGGCGCCTCTCGATTTATTTAATTCAATCGCGGGCATTCCACTGTTGCTATTTCTACTGGTGATTTCTTTCAAGAAGCATTGGGACTGGTTGCCGGTTAGCGGCATCGTGTTTGCCTATATTGCGGCTTCGTTGAATTTCCACGGAGCCGATTCCGTGCGCTACGCCTATGAGTGGGGACAGCCGGTTATCTGGTGCTATTGGCTGCTGATTGAGGCTTACGATTTTCTTCGTTATGACGCGGAACGGCCAGTGTTTCCGATCAATGCCAATGGGTTTTTGGCCGCAACGCTGCTGACGAGTTCGTGGTCCGATTCGATGAAGCCGGACCATTTTATTGAATTGGCTTCCGTTGCCTTCTTGGTATCGGCGATATTGCGGTATAGGAAACAGAAGGAACTGCGAGAGGAGAAGGTTGAGGCTCTGAGCCCTGGGGGCTTCACCGCTTGCATGATTGTCGCGGCGCTGCTGGCATCGATCGGGATAGGACGGCACTTCACGGGCGTGTGGCGCGTGTTTGCCTGGACGATTCACGCGGAGATGCTGGTGCTGGCGGGTTGGCAGTTGCGGAACCGGTTTCTTCAGGGGCTGGGTGGAATATTGTTCTTGCCGGCGACGTTGCAGGTGCTGGGGAATGTGTCGCCGGAGAAGGTGGAAGTTGGAGGCGGAGCTTGGCGGGAAGACTTTGGGGTTGGGGCCTTGCTTACCGGAGTGCTGTATGCCAATCGTTTTGTGTTGGGACTTTGGGAACCTTTCAGCTATGCGGCTTCGGTGTTGGCGGGATACTTTCTGTTTCAAGAAACGGCCGCCGATTATCGTCCCCTAGCTTTTACTCTGGCAACGATTGCGCTGGCTGCCGCTGGACGGAATTGGCGGTGCATGGAATTGTTGCTGCAAGCAGCCGGGTTCACGGTTGTTGGATTGGCGGCGCTGGTGCTGGAGACGCCAAATACGGACTATTGGGTGACGATTGGCGCTCCTGCTTTGATTTACGCTGGGGCGGCGTGGATGTTGCGGGAAGACGTCATCGCGAGGCAGGCATGCATTTCCGCGGCGAATCTGTTTTGCGCTTACTTAATTCAAAAAGTATTGCGCGCGCCGTGGGTGGCGGCGGGATGGGCGATGCAGATGCTGGCCTGTTGGACAGTGGGCGTTCGCGCGAACTTGCCGATGCAGCGGCTGCAAGCGGTTCCGCTGGCGGGGGCCGTCATTGTCTATATGTTGGCCCACGAAACGATGGTCGTGCCTAATACCGTTTTACGGGTATTTGTTCTGGCTTGCTTTGTGGCCATGGGATTAATGCGGCCATATTTGAAGGATCATTACTCACTGTTCATCAGGCCGGTGGCGCTGGTTACCGGCATTTTGATGCTGACAGTTTTGATTGTGGATGAAGTGGATCCATGGAGTCTAACGGTATCGTGGGCGGCAGAGGCGGCGGGGCTGATTCTGCTGGGTATCCCGGTCCGCGATAGAATCGTTAGGGTTGCCGGATTGTTTGTGTTCGCGATTGCAATCGGCCGGGTGCTGGTTTACGATTTACCTGCACGCGATTCCACCGGACGAATATTAACATTTGTTGGCTTGGGAGTGTTGCTGTTGGGCGTCTCATGGGCCTACACTCAATTTGGTAACGCCATAAAAGCGTACTTGAAGGAGCCTGAATCAGAATGATGGATGTGACTCGTAGAGCGTTTCTGGGTACGGCGGCGGTATTGCCATTGTCGGCGGCGAAGTTTACTAAGCCGATTGGCGTGCAGCTATATACGGTGCGCAACGTTTATCCCAAAGAGGCGCGCAAAAAGATTGAGACGATTGCCCGGATTGGATACAAGGAAGTGGAGACGCTGCGGCCCACGCTTGAGACGGCGTTGCCGCTACTGAAGGAATTTGGGCTGAAGCCCGTCAGTGGGCATTACGAGACGCCTTTTGTCACTGGGAACTGGGAGGCTTGGAAGGGCGCGTTTCCGCAGGGTAAACCGGAGAATCTGGATTGACCCAAGTTGTGCGAAATTGCGGCGAAGGCCGGACAACAGTATATGGTGATTCCCTACGTGCAGCCGGGTGAGCGTGGGAAAACTCTGGATTCTTACAAGAAGTTTGCCGAGCAGTTGAATGTCGCGGGCAAGGCGACTAAGGCGGCGGGCATGCAGATGGCCTACCATCACCATGCCTTTGAGTTTGGCGAGTTGGAAGGCAAGCGCATCATTGATGTGCTTTTGGAGAACACCGATCCGAAGTTGATGCAGCTTGAAATGGATGTTTTTTGGGTTTCGATTGCGGGTGAGGATCCGGTGAAGATGCTGAACAAGTGGAAGGGCCGTGTGGCGCTGCTGCATCTTAAAGACAAGGATGCCGCGGCTCCGAAGATGTTTGGCGAAGGCGTCCCGTCTTCGGCGTTCAAGGAAGTGGGCTATGGGATCCTGGATTTTAAGGCGATTCTGAAGACTGCTCAAAAGACTGGTGTGATGCACTACTTTGTGGAGCAGGATCAGACGGCGGGTAATCCGCTGGATAGTCTTCGCAAGAGCTTTGAGAAGTTGAAGGAGATGGACGTTTAGTTGGGGGCAGTGTTCGTTACTGGGAGAGAGCGGCCGGGAGGCCAACCCTCGTCGGCCTCTTCAGGTTAGAAAAGTGAAGAGAACCGGATCAACTCCCTGTCAATTTCCTCATCACCTTCATGTCGAAAACCTGCGCGCAAGAGATCTGGTTTAAGTAGTATCGCAAGGCTTCGAGGGAGTCAGGTGTGATCTTTTCTCCCGCTTCGGCTTTGCGGAACACTACTTCAATTGTCATGAAGCTTCCTCCCGCTACTTCTTCTGATTGGAAGCGCATGGAACCATCCCACGTGCAGGAATAGACTCCGCCAAAAACTCGTGAAAGCTTATCCTCCAAATAGATAACGCCGTGACTGGTAAGCGGCGCCTCTGTTACTCCCAATTCTTCTTGTAGCTCGCGCTTGGCTCCATCGTCGTAGCTTTCTCCGGCGGCTATAACTCCACCCGCGGCCAGGTCAAGGTAGCTGGGGTAGATGTCCTTAATGTCTGTCCTGGTTTGCACAAACAACTCGCCGGCGGAGTTGAACACCAATACATAAGTGCAGCGGTGCAGCAGACGCCGGCTTCGCATTTCATGGCGTGGCGCGACGGCTACCGGGCGATTCTGTTCGTCGACAATTTGGACTAACTCAAGGGATGGGGACATAAGCTTTCCTTGGTTTTACATGATGCGGATCAATTTTACGATGAATCCCGTAAATAAGCAGGCCCCCCATCTGAGGGCCTGGTTATTAGATGCGGCTTCCAGGACCTGAACCCTCGGGTCAGCGGTCCGCCCCATCGCACACCTGTATTTTCGGAGAGATTGGTTTTGTTCCGCAGCCCAGGTTTGCAGGCTGAATTTAGCGGTGCGGTAGACGGTTCGGGGTTTGGTGACTGCTTAGGATCGGGAACATCACTGATGGCGTTTTCGGGATGTCGTTTGATTGGTCCATGAGTTCGCCTACCAGATCGTAATCGTGGGCCTGGGTGATGAGCATGCGGCGCATTTGTCCTTGCGCGATGGGGCCTTCGCCAGGATCGCTAATGTAACAGACGCCGTCGATATCCGGAGCTTGAGTGGACATGCGAGCTTCCCACAACAGATTGCTTTCCTTCGATGGTCCTTCAATGAGCACATCCACTTCTTTGCCGATCATGGCCTTGTTGCGCTTGGCGCTGATCTTGCGTTGGATGGACATCAGCTTACGTTTGCGGTTGTAAATTGTTCGCGCGTCGACCTTGCCGTCAAGCAGATAGCTCTTGCTGGAATCTTCGTCGGAATAGGAGAAGACGCCGAGGCGGTCGAGTTGAGCGGCTTCGACGAACTGACAGAGATTTTCAAAATCTTCGTCTGTTTCACCGGGGAAGCCCGCGATCATGCTGGTGCGGATGGCTACGCCCGGGATTGTTTTGCGGATCCGTTCGAGGAGTTTTAGGAAGAAATCACCGTTGGAGCCGCGCTTCATCCGCTTTAGCACGTTGGAACTGGAATGCTGCAGGGGCATGTCGATGTACTTGACCAAGTCGCGGTGCCCGGCGATCGTGTCCAGCAGTTTTTGCGTGACCTTGTTCGGATAGCAGTAGAGAAAACGCACCCATTTCCGGTGCTGTGTCTCGATTTCGGCCAGGCGCGCAAGCAGCACGGCCAAGCCGTCCTTAAGGCCGAAATCTTCGCCGTAGCAGGTGGTGTCCTGGCCGATCAAATTGATTTCGCGGACGCCTTGGGAGAATAGGCCTGTGGCTTCCTTAATCACGGACTCGAAGCGACGGCTACGGAATGCCCCTCGGTATTGGGGGATGACACAGAAGGTGCAGGGATGATCGCAGCCCTCGGCGATTTTCATGTAAGCGAAATGGCGTGGCGTGGAGAGTACGCGCGGTGTCATGTCGTGATAGAGGTATGGCTCAATGGGCTGGGGCCTGGGCGTGAGGCCTTCGCAGAGGGCGTTAATTTTTTCCAGCTCATTGGTGCCGATCACGGCGTCGACTTCGGGGATCTGCTTTTGGATATCGTCGCGGTAGCGTTCGACCAGGCAGCCGGCCACGATGATTCGTTGAGCGCGGCCGGACTTTTTGAACTCCGCCATTTCGATGATGGTGTCGACTGATTCCTGTTTGGCGGGGTCGATGAAGCTACAAGTGTTGATGACGATCACGTCGGCATCTTCCGGTTGGTGGGTCAAGGTATGGCCGCCCGCGGTGAGCGAGCCCATCATGACTTCCGTATCTACGAGGTTTTTGGGGCACCCCAGGCTAACGAATCCGACTTTCATGGGAGAAGAGAGGAGGCGCAGGAGGCGCCGGTCCTTCTACTAGTGTAGCTGAAGCACTCTTGGAAATAAGGCGCCGGACACTATATTTCCACTGTCAGGTCCAACGAGTTTGGTCTATCACAATGTGGACGAATACGTTTATGATCGAGTACGGAATTTTCTCAAAAGACGGCACAAGGTGTCCTCGCAAGGCACCCGCCAATTCCAGGCTCCCGCGTTTATGGGGAACTGGGCGTGGCGCGGCTTCAAAGGCCGTGGTACCCGAGTTCGTGAGTCTGCGGCGAAAGCGGCCGGAAAGCCGGATGCTGGAAATCGGGACGTCCGGTTTGATGAGCGGGGATGGGAAACGGGTCGGCGGTTGTATGTCAGTACCCGCGCCCATCCTCGACGCTACCCGTTGGCTGGCCCCCTGGCCAGCCCGCTCGGCTCCAGCCCGAGCCAGTCAGACTAAAATAGGTGAAATGAAACAATTCATTCTTCTCACCCTAGCCTCCACCCTGCCCATTCTACTAGCCGCGGAACCAAAAACTGCCGACGCCGTCAAGGCCGCCGATAAGCGGTGGGCATCGGCAACCGTGAAGGACGACAAGATCACCTTGAATAAGCTGCTAGCCGATGACTTGGTATACACCCATTCCACAGGCGACAAAGACGGCAAGGCCGCGTTCATTGAGAATTTATCGAACGGTGTCCGCAAATACACGAAGATAGATCAGGAACAGATGACCGTGCGCCTTTACGGAAACACAGCCGTGCTCGATGGCGATATTCAAATCATCACCGATCAGAAAGGGGTGGTTGGGCCCGCCCACTTGCACATCATCCACGTGTGGGTTTACAAAGCAGGCCGATGGCAGTTAGTCGCCCACCAGTCATTGCGCTTGGCCAAATAGATCACCACTTCCACGCTTCGTTGAAGAATCCGCCGGCGGCAATCTTACCGGGATGCCGCCCATCGGCGGGAGTCGCTACATCAATGACCGTCCAATCCGGCAGCTTGGATATTTGCCGCGCATTGTTCAGATAGTCGAACTCGCGGAATGTGAAGCCGCTGTTGATCACCACGTACTTTTTCGGATTCAAAGGGTTCGGGTAAATGAAGATCGGCATGCTGGTAGCAGCGTCGAACTTCTTGCCCGCGGCCATCACGCCCTCCCCACTCCATTTCAGTGGAAGCTTATCGGCGATCCGCGCCAGAATCTTATTGCTCTGTGGATCCCCCCACAACACAAGATTCGATGAAGCAATCTCCGCGCCGGTGATTTCGGCATCAGTTTTCACCCGGGCATCACCGCGAAACTGCTTTCTCCACTCCTTAATCGCGCGGGATTGTTCGGCGGCAATTCGCTCAGTCACCGCGGTCGAAGCCATCGGCGAACCGGTTGGCGTAACCATAATGAAGCTGTTGCGGAAGGCGTCATCAATCGGGCCCTGCAGTCCGTGACGCTTTGACAATCCATCCATCCCAGCCGTTTCCGACGCCACCCATCTGCCGCCATCATTCTTGAAATGGGCAATCCAACTGCGGTCCGTTTCAATACTTTTCGCGCGAACTGTCTGCCCGTCAATCCTCACTTCCGGCTGAATAGTTGGGTCAAGCGGCGCGCCGCCCGGTCCGAAGTTCAACGTAAACGCGGTAACGTTGGACGTCTTCACATTGACGCCCTTTTCGCCGGCGATTTCCGCTTCCAACTGAGCTCGTTCCCAATGCTGACCCATCCCATCCACGATCAGCCAACGGTTGCGGTTGTATGCCAAGGTGAAGGTCGTAAAGCGAAGCCGCCGGGGGTAAGGATCTCTTCCCTTCTCCGCAATGGCGTCCAAACGCCGGTTGATCTCAATCTTTGAATCGGGATGATAACGATGCGGAGTCTTTGGCCCGATGATGTGTGTCATAGTCATCCCTTCCTGGGCCAAATATTTTGCCATCAAATCAGCAGCCTGTTTTTGCCCGTCGATTTCGCCGCTATAGGCAACCAAGGGCAAGTTGTAAAAGTTGGCGGCATATTCAGTGGCGTCGTACATGCGCCACAGTTTCTTTTCCCAATCGGGCATGGTTGCGCGCTCCTCCGTGGGAATCTTAAGGAATTCGGCGGATTCGCTAAATCCCGCCCCGGGGGCAGCTGCCGCCCAATGTCCTGGATAGTGAGCCGCAAAATGCCAAGTGGACGCGCCGCCCATGGAGAAACCGCGAATCACGATGCGGTTGTCGTCAATGCGGTATTGCTTCTTCACGTCGGCCAAAGCTTCAAATAAATCCACTTCACCGGCGAACTTGTTAGCGTTGCAATAACGGCCATAAAGATAGAGAACAAACGTTTCGCGAGGCGTGAATTCTCCAACCTTTGAGCTCAGGAAATTCACTTCACTCAAGGTTTCGCCGCGACCGTGGAACCAGGTATCCAAGCGCCACTTGTTACCGGAATTGGGTGACCACTCCGGCGGAACCAGCAACACATAAGGCTGCACGCTACCATCGATCTTCGATACGTAGCCGCGCATTATGAGACCGTTTTGAGCCGCCCAAGGAGCCGAACCTTTCTCCAGCGACCTCGCGCGCGCCATACCGGCTTTTAGTAAATCCTTGGCCTTCTGAATTTCATTTGTGTTGAAGAATTCGTTGTAAGTGAGGGCGAACCGGACGGCTTCGCTGATCACTTTCACATCAGCTGATAGTGGATGCTGCGCCGTGGCATTTACCATCGACGTCAGTTCGGCAAGACCTTTTTCAAGCGCCGCTCTATCTTCGGCGGAGACGGCAATTCCGGGAGGAGGTACGGGCCTGTCTTGCGCGAATGCCGGCAGAGCGCAAGCGCAAATCGTAAGGACAAGAAGTCTACTCATGGTGAGCATCCATTCTATCGCTCTCATTGCTCTCAGTAAATTGGCGGTTCCCCCGATGGCCTGGTTTTCCAACGGCGATGGATCCACAGCCACTGGCCGGGAAAATGGCGAATAGCTGTTTCCACGGCGGCTTGAATCCGCTGCGTGTCCGCAATGGAATCGCCGCTAATTTCTACGGGCGGGTAGAACTTCAGAACGTATTTGTGCTCGTTATCATTCCATACGGCAAAGCCCGGAATAACTGTCGCCCCAGTGCGCCCCGCTAGCTTCGCGAACACCGGGCTTACGCAGGCCTTCAACCCAAAGAAATCCACGAACACGCCTTCGTCCAGCCCGACGTTCTGATCCACCAAAACTCCCACTGCTTGATTTGCATGCAGGGCCTTCAAGATTCCACGCATGAAATCCCGCTTGCCCAAAATCGTGTTGCCAGAAAGGGACCGCCGCCGCTCCACGAAAGCGTCCAGCAAGGGATTGTCTAAAGGCCGCACCACAACGTGCATCGGCTGGGCCAGAAAGGCGTGGGCGAAGGCGCTCAATTCCCAATTGCCAAGATGAGCCGTGGCAAACAAGACGCCTTTGCCTTTGGAAAGGGCTTGCTCAAAGTGCTCGAAGCCTTCGTACCGTATGTACTGGGCGACATTATCCTTCGTAATTCCTGGGAACTGGGAAAAGCTGACTAACATGCGCGCCAGAGAGTTGAAAACTTCATCCGCGGCAGAGGCCGGCATGCTGGTCATGGAAAGATTCAGGCAAGCTACTCGACGCAGCTTCGGGACGAAGGCATCTAGAATGCGAAAGTAAAATCCAGCCAAGCCCGGCAACACGGCCACTGAACCAACAACCGCACGGACAGCAATGTATTCGGCCCAATTACGAAACGCGGATCGGGACGCCACGGCTCTACACGATCCAGCCGCCGGCCAAAACCAACTCGCCGTCGTACATCACCACGCCTTGGCCCGGTGTGACTGCGCGCTGCGGTTCATCGAATTGCACCTCAACGCGGCTTGGATCAGGAGTCGGCACAAGAGTGGCCGGCGCCGGGATATGGCGGTTGCGAATTCGTACTTGTGCGCGGCGCGGCTCAGTGATTGCGGGAATGGAGATCCAGTTCACGTTACGCGCCTCAAGCCTGGGCATCAACAAATCTTCGTTCGAGCCTACAACGACCCGGCGAGATTGAGGTTCGGTTGAGATCACGTAGAAAGGGTCACGCGCGGCAATGCCCAGCCCGCGGCGCTGCCCCACGGTGTATTTATGAACACCAGAGTGCTCGCCGATCACTTTGCCATCCGTAGTCACAACCTCACCGGCAAGATCCGGCGCCTCGGCGCCCTGTTCTTTTAAGTAGGCGTCGATGAATGCGGCATAGTCGCCATTGGGGACGAAGCAGATTTCCTGGCTATCGTTTTTCTCGGCCACGGGCAAACCTAGGTCGCGGGCGATTTGGCGAACCTCGGACTTGTTATGCCCACCCAAGGGGAAGATTGTGCGAGCCAGCATTTCCTGGGTCAATCCGCAGAGGAAGTAGGTTTGATCCTTCGTCGTATCCACGCTACGCAGCATTTGATAGCGGCCCGTTTCCTCGTCCTTCACGATTCGCGCGTAGTGGCCAGTGGCAATCTTTTTCGCGC
>JAYVXT010000430.1:0-5631 GCA_043785065.1 Bryobacterales bacterium
GTGGCAACTGGCTGCTTTTAACCCACCCGTCGTAAAAGTAGGCGGCGGCGATCGCCAGTCCAAGTAGGGAAACAACGATGGTGGATAATTTGCCGAATCGATCCACCAATTCCAACCGGTGCGCTACTTCAGCTTGATGTTGAACCAGGCTGCCCTCATTGCCATGTAAATGCAGCATACTGTCGTCCTGACGCGCAATCACTTTGCGATAGACAGCGGTCATCAGAACCAGCAATGCCATTGCACCCCATACAATAAGGATCATTGTGAAGTTCATAAAATCCGGCCTCCTGTTGAATTCCAGTGCATGTGAAGTGCCAGGCTTTTTGGTCAATTTGGGTGGTAAATTGGGGCAATCCACCCAAACAGACTCACATCCGGATCACTGGGCAAGGGGCATCACGCACAATGTTGTAGCCATGCGAGCGCAGCCGCCCGAGTATGCCGTGAGTCTCAGCCGGACCGACAACGATTACATCAGCCTGATGCCGCATGGCGGCCTCGCGTACAACGGCCGAAACCTCGCCGCCCAGCACGCATGAGCCAAGACTAATCCCCAGCCGGTGTTGCAGCTTCGCCAGATTCTTGCGAGCTTCCTCTACAAGGAAAATCGTGAAAGTGTCGTCCGGTTGGCCGGGAACATGTTGTGCGGCAGGCACGGCATGAGCCAAACGCACTTCCGCATTCCACTGCTTGGCGAACGCAACCGTCCAGGCGATCAGTTCGACGCTGTGCGGCGAAAGGTCCACGGCGCACAAGACATGGCGGGGCACGGTGCTCTCCTTGGCGGCGTCTTCGGCAAAATGGGAATCGGTCCAAACGTGGCAGGGGGCATCGTGCAATATCTTTGCCGCGACCGAGCCCAGTAGGAAGCGCCGGAATGAGCCGCGCCCATGGGTGGGCATCATGATCATCTCAATATCTTTCTCCTTAACATAAGCGAGAATTTTTTCGACGGGATCTCCTTCAACCACGGAGTACCGTATTTGCAGCCCTTGCCAGTATTCCGGATAAAAATCTTTCAATTGCTGCTCGTGTTGCTTCTTGGCTTGATTCCATTCGGCTGCGTAGGTCTCCGCGCGAAGCCCCATATCAATCCAAACTCCGGCAGCCAAGTCGGGTTGTAGCGGAGCGAGCGTCCAGGGAGAATTGCCACTGTCCATCACATGAAGCAAATGCAGCTCCGATTTGTAATGTTGAGCAATCTCCCGCACAAAACTTGCAGTTTGCCCCGATAAAGTTGAGAAGTCCACAGGAAATAAAATTCTCTTGAAATTGAGTGGCGGCCGTTGCATATCGTTTGTCCTCCGCAAGTTACCATAGCATGCAAATAGCCAAACAAATATGGCGATGAAAATGCAACAGGAACGCCAGAGGATGCCAGCTATGACACCAATGATGACCCCAAACCCGAAACAAGCACTTTGGATTGAAACTCGAGTGGCAACACCCGATGACATTAAGGAACTTTGTATAGTGGAAGGGGATTGCCTCACCTTCTTTTTGAGGGCGCACCAAGGTGGCGCCGGAACCCAGCCAACCGCAACCCGCTTGCGCATTCTCCTGGACGAGGCCGAACGGGAGCTTGAGCGGCGCGGCGTGAATCAAGAGAGCCGCCATACTTTACTGGACCCGATTTGGGCTTTAACGTCCGACCCTGACATGTTCTCCGGCCATAAAGACGGGCTGGCTATCTTCCGCGGCGCACGCACTTTCGAATTATTCCGCATGCCGGTCCCAGGGGAGGAACGATTCGCCTATGCGCAACGATTCCTTATCACCCCGTTATTAGAAGAATTGGAAAAGGCGCCGGCATTCTTTGTGCTCGAATTGACCAAGAAAGGGGTCCGGTTCATTCGCGGGGACGAAGGGAACTTTGAACAGATTCCCTTGCCTGACGATTGCCCGCCCGCTTTTGAACTGGCCGATTTAACCGGGGAACATTCACCGGAACCATCGCAGCGAATCCATCCAGTACAGGAGCAGTATATGAAATACCTGCGGCTGGTGGATCGAAGCCTGCGGCACGTCCTACGGACTGCCGGTTTCCCGTTGGTATTGGCTGGCGTTCAGAAAGACGTTACTTTGTTCCGGTCCGTGTGCTCATACTCCGCCGTAGTGGACGAAAGCGTGGTGCTAAGCCCGGAACGATTTCTTGAGTCAGAGGTAGTGGCCAAGGCGCACGAAGTTTTGAACCGGTGGCTGGGTCCGGAGCAACGCAAGGCCATTGAGGAGTTCGATAGCGGTCGGCGGCCAGTTTCAGCCGAGTTGAATTCTATCGTCAAGGCGGCTGCTGAAGGTCGCGTTCAATCCATGTTGATGATGCCTGGGGCTTCAAGCATGGGGGATTTCAGCCAAATCGACGCAAAGTTTTCGGGCGAGGGGATGACGGACTTGGTGAACGCCGCCGCGGTGGAGACGATCCGGCATAGTGGCCAAGTGATTATCCTGCCTTCGGACAAGATGCCAGCTAAAGTGACAGTTGCGGCGATTCTCCGTTTTTGAAACTTCATGCTCCGCGTAGAGTCCGGCGTTATGCATACATGGCCCATGGCTCCGATGTAAAATAGTGTCGAACCAAATGGCCATTATTGTAAACGGTGAACGTGTTGAAGAAGCGCTGTTAAAACAGGAGGCGGAGATGATCCGCCCGCGCTATGAAGAGGTAATGCAGAATCTGGATGCCGTAGCGCGGGAAATCCAACTGCAAGAGTGGTCACGCGAGAACGTGGTTGAGCGCGTCTTGCTGCGCCAGGAAGCTTGGAAGGACGCGGAGCCTGTCCCAGCGGAAGCGATCAAGGAAGAGCTTGAGCGGATTCGTCCGGAAGCTGGGGACGGTTGCGAGGGTGGTCCGGCGCGCGAAGCATTTGACGAAGCCGCCGCGCGCAAGGATATAGAAACGCGCTTCCGTGTGGAAAGGCTGATCCGCAAGATCAGCGGCAAAGTTGCGCCTCCAAAAGGGAAGGACGTCACCGAGTTTTACAAGAAGAACAAAGATCAATTTTGGCGCGAGGAAACCATGCGCGCCGCTCACATCGTCAAGAATTTAAATGAAGGCGTGGACGAGGCTGAAGCCATGAAGATGATGGAGGCCGCGCTTGCGGAGGTAGAAGCCGGCGCGGATTTCCACGAGGTGGCCAACAAGTATTCCGACTGCGCGGGCAATGGCGGCGATCTTGGTTACTTCCCGCGCGGCGAAATGGTGGAGGAATTTGAAAACAACGTGTTTCCGTTGACCACCGGCGCGAAGACCGGTATTTTTCGTTCCGTATTTGGCTTTCATATCGCCAAAGTGCTGGACAAGCGCGAGGCGGGGCCAGTGCCGCTGAACGACGTGAAAAGCGAAATTGAAGCCACGTTGCTGCGCGAAAAACAGGAACGCGCGATGGAGATCTACCTGGATAGGCTACTGGCCACGGCGAAGGTGGAACATGTAAAGGAGGGGGGCGCTGCATGAGTGATTTGCCCCTGATGCCGCCGCATCCTTGTTGCGTGCCGAGCGTTGTCCGCTTGGAACAACTGCGGACGTCGGAGCGCATGGCAGTCAGCCGGCAGACGGTTCGCGCCGGGTCTACCAGCGAAATGATCCGGTTGGATGGTGGACCGTTTTGGATGGGCACGGAAAATCCGGAAGGCTTCCCGGCGGATGGTGAAGGGCCGGTGCGGCGCGTCACTGTCGACCCATTTTTTATGGACCTTTACGCCGTGACCAATAAACAGTTCACGGAGTTCACCGAAGCCACCAGTTACAAAACCGATTCGGAACGTTTTGGTTGGTCGTTTGTGTTTCAGGGGCATATCCCGAAGGACATTTACCCGAATGTGGTGGAAGATACGGCCCGTGGCATTGAGTGGTGGTGCAAAGTTCCTGGGGCTGATTGGCAGCATCCGGAAGGGCCGCATTCGTCCATCGGCACGCGCCAACATTATCCGGTGACCCACGTTTCCTGGGCAGATTGCACAGCGTTCGCCAAGTGGGCCGGTAAGCGCTTGCCCACCGAAGCTGAATGGGAGTATGCCTCACGCGGAGGTCTGGAACAGCAAATTTACCCATGGGGTGATGAACTGACGCCGGGTGGTAAGCATCTCTGTAACATCTGGCAGGGTGAATTTCCGGCGGTCGATTCCGGCGACGATGGCTTCACCGCCCCCGGGCCTGTGAATTCTTACGAACCGAACGGCTACGGCCTTTACACCATCACCGGGAATGCCTGGGAATGGTGCAACGATTGGTTTCATCCCACGTGGCATGTTACTGCTACTAAGAACAATCCGGTTGGTCCGCCCACGGGTGCGCGACGCGTGATGAAGGGCGGTAGCTATCTTTGCCACAAGTCTTATTGCAACCGCTACAGAGTTGGAGCGCGGACTTCCAATACGCCCGATTCGGCGACGACTAATATTTCATTCCGATGCGTACGCGATATTTGATTTTATTTGTAACGCTTGCGATGTTGGCGCTTTTTGGCTTCCAGAAGGAAGACCCAACGGCGGCTCCTCCGGCGCGTATGCCGAATGGATCGTTGCAGAGCGAGGAAATTCTGAAGGCGGAGCACGCGGCTTCGGTGAAGGATGCGGCGCGGTTGAAGCAGCTTTCCGAGGATCTGGGGGCGGATTTGGAGAAGAATGACCGGCACGTGGTTTCCATGCAGACTCTGAAGAAACTGGATGAGATGGAGCGGATCGTTAAGCGCGTGCGTGGGCGGATGAAGAGGTTATAGGATCATGCCTTCCTTTAGGATTTCCAGAGTTATTCCCTGATCCCGGAGCAACTTTGCGGCACTGCAATATTTCTCACGGAGTATGCCCAACGCAAGGTGGCGGCAAGTAATCAATTGATGGCCGGATTGCTCCGCCTCCTCGGCGCTATATGCGAGAACTCGCTTACACTCGTGATTCAATGACTGAAATGATGGTGGAACGCTTCCGCTGTCTTTGCGAATCAGGCCTATGTCCATATTAACGCGGACACATAGGGCGGGATCGGCTGGCAACAAGCCAATCAGCAAATGGTCGGTTTCAACCAGCTAAGCATTTGAACCATTCGCTTCTTCTTTTGCGAGACGGACCGCCTGAGCGGCTGCCTCCGTAAGGCGTTCAAACATAGGATCTCCATGCTGATCATAACGTAGTTAAAACCGCTGAGTTGCGACGCTGGTCACGTGTTTGAAACAATTAAAACTTGTCGGCCCTAACCATAGCATTCCTCCTTTTCACGGCATTCGGCGATGACAAGAAAGCTGAAGAAGCCCCGGCCGCCAAGCAGTCCACCGACCCTCCGGCGCAGCCATCGGATGAGAAGAAACCCGAACCGGCGTCGGCTCCCGTGCTAGGGCAGACCAACACACAGTCCGGCGAAGCCCGCCGCAACGAAAATATTTTCATTAACGCCTTGGACAACAACATTCAAAAGGAACTGAACATCCGCACCGGTGTGACAGCGACGATTATTCCGGAATTCAATTCCGCCTCGCGCTACTATGGCGCCGAATATGGGATTGCGGCGAATGCCCCGCTTCATGTTGGCGCCGCGAGGAACTCTAAAGATCCGCATGGGCAAATCTACTGGACACATGGCAACAGCGTCTTCAGCGCTCGTAGCTTTTTCCAGGCGGGGGCGGTCAAGCCAGC
>JAYVXT010000431.1:0-5627 GCA_043785065.1 Bryobacterales bacterium
TGGCGCGCCGGGTTTTCAAATCGATGACGTGGCCGAACAACAACGGCTGACCTGGGACGCGATCCAACAATTGCGCAACCTGCATGTGAAGCTCCGTCCAGTGTCCCGGGTGCTGCTGCATGATCCGTTCGCGCAGTGGGATCTGTTCTTTATTGCTTCGATATGGTTTGACGATCCTAGCCTTGATTTTATTCTCCAGCGGGAGGCGAAGCTGCCGCCGTCGGAATTCGAGAAAATGGATTATGTATTTGACTGGGTTGATAACAGGCTTGTGTTGGTTCGTTCCCCGCTATAGGCCAGCTTACTAGGGC
Source organism: Bryobacterales bacterium (assembly GCA_043785065.1). Classification (GTDB taxonomy): domain Bacteria; phylum Acidobacteriota; class Terriglobia; order Bryobacterales; family Bryobacteraceae; genus JANXSF01. The sequence continues at coordinate 312 of JAYVXT010000431.1, forward strand.
CAATGGTCACTGGAACCGGTACTCGCCAAATGGGACGATTTAACGGAAAGATGCTTGTCTGCGAAAGTCTGATAGAGCAGGATGCCTTCCCCTGGCAAGCAGACTACTTAACCGTAGTGGGCTTTGCGCTACAATCAGAAATTCCAATGGACCATTTGAAATCGTTGATCCGCGAAGTGCCGGACTTTCCCAAGGCCGGTATCAATTTTTTTGATATAACAACTTTGATGAAGGACGGCCCGGGGTTGAAGGACGTTATTGACGGTTTGGCCGTAACCTATCAGGCCGCGGATATCGATGTTGTAGCCGGCATAGAGGCTCGTGGATTCTTCTTTGCGCCCGCCGTCGCCTATTTGCTGGGCAAGGGCTTTGTGCCCATTCGCAAGCCGAAGAAGCTACCGGCGGCCACCCGGTCAATTGAATATGCGCTGGAATATGGCACCGATACTCTTGAGATTCATCGTGACGCAGTCGAACCGGGGCAGCGTATTCTGATCATCGACGATGTCTTGGCCACTGGAGGCACCTCGCAAGCGGTCGGGCAACTGGTGGAACAACTAGGCGGCAAAGTGGCTGGGTTTGCGTTCGTGTTGGAACTGGATTTCCTAAAAGGGCGGGAGCGGTTGGGGTCGCACAAGATCACCTCGCTGCTGCACTATTAAGAATTGGACTCACTAAAATACAAAAGCGCCAGGCTGATTGCCACCGCAAAATTGAACCTCGGGCTGAGGGTTCTTTATAAGCGACCGGACGGATTTCATGAACTGCGCACGCTGTTCCAAAGCATCGCGCTGGCCGATTGGATCGACGTCCGGTATACGCCATCGCGCTCGCGTGAGATCACGCTTAAATCCGAATTGAACATTGCCGATAATCTGGTCGTGCGCGCGGCCAATGCCGTGTTGGACGAAACAGGCAAAGGCGGCCGCGTACACTTCCGGTTGACCAAGCGCATTCCCATGGGAGGAGGGCTTGGCGGAGGTTCTACTGATGCGGCAGCGGTGTTGCTTGGCTTGCCGGTGTTGATGGGCGTGCGGGTTCCGATGGAGGTGTTGTCCCAAATTGGCGGACACCTTGGAAGCGACGTCCCGTTCTTCCTGCACGGCGGAAGAGCCCTGGGTTTGGGACGAGGAACGGAGTTGTACCCTTTACCTGACGGCCCCACGGAGCCCGTGTTACTTGTAACCCCCAGCTTCCCGATTTCAACGCCGGAAGCATACCGGACTCTGTCAGACCGGCTTGCCGGCGATGCAGCCTCCACATCCGCATTTGAAGCGGAAGTATGGCAAAGCGCTGGCGCCCGTTTTTATCGTGGAAAGCGGGAGTCGATCAAGAATGATTTCGAAGGCCCGGCCTTTGGGCAATTTCCGGAACTCGCCCGCATTCAACGGCGGCTGTGGGCAACCGGCGCCTCGCCCGTAGGGATGACAGGCAGTGGTTCAACCATGTTCGGCGTCTATGAGAATATTGCGGCCTTGGCCTCCGCGGAAATAGTCTTGAAGCGATGGCGAACCTTGCGCTCCGCGACTATGAGCAGAGCACGGTTCCGGAAGATGTGGTTCAAACAGCTGGGTGCGAATTGTGATGGTCTCCGCTGGCCGCCTTCGAGATGAGTTTTTGGGGCAACCAGCCCACGACGTCAATCCGATTGGCATAGTGCAGCAAAGGGGCCGTTTCAGGAATTTGGAATTCACTCATCGTATTGATTGCAATCTCCGCTTCGGCGTGTTGCAGTGGCCAGGGCTTGTGGTGAATCTCGCTGCGCAACAGTTTGCCGGAAGAGGTGGAGCAGTAGAAACAGTAGCGCTCCGTCAGCCACTCGTCGATGCTACCGGGTTGGGCTCGCCACACCGGGCCAACTGGAGCATAGCGTGCGCGGAATTGGTTTGGCGCACCGGCACGAGCGCTTTCATAGCAGACTTCACTACCCTTTAGATGAAGCTTCATGCGGGCGCCAAAATAGGGCAAGTGGAATGCTTTACGAGCCACTCGAACCGCCAGTCGGCTAGCGGCATCCAGGCTAAAGAACCACACTCCAGACTTGCCGCGGTGACTGACATAGGTGCGCACATTGAGCTCATGAAAATCGGCGATAGCGGGGATGTGGGGAACCAAGCGCGGGGAAACGTCGGCCATGGTGAAGGGAACGATGCCGAGCCATGCGCTGTTATCGCGCAGATCCAGGTCGAGTTCCTTGGGAATCAGCGGCCGCAATTGATCCGGCGAAATGGGCCAGTGCGCGAACAACAACTTTTCCCAGCGCATACGCATGACCCAAGGCCGTGAGGGAATCGGCCACGGCCGGTGCGGTTGATATTCAAGGCTGGAATGCATTCATAGTTTCTCTAAGGCGCGCGCTAAATTCCTTCTTGCCTGCTGTTCCTATTTCTGGCTGAACCATTCCGTTTGATAAATCGTTGGCCGGGCAAGGAAACTGCCGAGCACCGCGGATCTTCCTTGCGCGAACGCAGCGTCATTGACCCAATCATACTCTTCGCGCCTTTGATGCTCGTATTCATCGAAGCGATTGCGAGGTTGTTCGAGGATAGCTAGGTCGATGTCCGTGATCAACATTTCGTCGCCGGGTGCAGGAATTGTGGCGTGTTTTGTAGCGCGGATCAGGTGGGTCACTAATTCCGTGAAGCAGAGTGTAGACCAGCATCGAAAGCGGCTTGCGCCGCTAATTCGGCGCTTCGTTGCTCGTTATCCTTGGCCTTAGAATCATAGATGGCGTCATGAAAACAAAGAGCCAACTGAAGCGCTTGGGGATTGGCTACAAGGCGACTCACGGTCTGAAACTCGTCGAGGCAGTGGGCGATGTGAAGAAAGTTGTGATACGGCCGGGGTGGCGTTTCGTACGCTTGCTTCAGTGCGGAAAACACGAGCCCGGAACCACTTTGCCCCAGCGATTCCCACAAAGCCTGCCATTGCTTTTCCAGCGTCTTGCTGCCCATTGCGCGCCTAATGAGTCATCAGGCCGGCGATTCCAAGTACGACTCCAAGCACTGCTCCGACAATTCCCATTGCGGGAAACAACTTCTTCTTAGAGACAAAATAAAGCGAGGTAAGCACCAGCCCCAACTCAAGAAAGCCTTCGCCTAGATCAAAGCGGAGGGCGCGTTCTTCTTGCAGCAGGGACTCTTTATCGTGCTCCCGGGCCTTCTCCTGAATTTGGTCTCCTTCCTTTTCGTAGCGCTTCACCTGCTGTTCGTATTTGACGATTTTAGCTTCCGACGCTTCGCTCTTCGGCGCCATTAGCTGCATCATATCCTTGCCCAATTCGTAGTTGTGCAGCCGAATTTTTTTCGCTTGAAAATAGGACCATTGATTGTTCGCCTCTGTCTTTTCGACAACGGCGGCGGTATGGGAGCGATGCGAAAGAATCGTTACCCCAGAAAGGAAAATAGCGATGACAGCAGCCATCACGCCAATTTTTTTCCCTATAGGATCTTCTTCTTCGTGACCGCCATGGTGGTGAATTTCAAGTTCAGACATGCTGTTTATTTTACCTTAGGGCTCGTTAAGAAAATAACTTTGCCATCTTGGGAAACCGCTTGCTTACGCGCGCGGCTAAGAACGCTATTCCGAGCCCTAACCGTAAGAGAGGGGTTGGATAGGTTATTTCGGAACAGGCCTTAATCGCGATTTCCGCCTCCGAACAGGCGAAGCAGAAGGTTCAGCGCGGAAACGAAAATGTTGAACACGCCCGCGAACAACATCAGCGCGCCTGGAATCGGGCTATCGGCGTCGGGAGTACCAAGAACGGAACTGGTGGAATAAACCAGGGAACAGACACCCATTGCTCCGATTCCTAAGCTGATGAGGATGCCCAGCACTCCGATGTTCATGAAGCTGTTTAGGATCATTGCTCCTATCAGGGTGAAGAACATACCCATCATGAGGCCCTTCGGAGCGGAGAAGGTGCGGCCGGAAGTCATGATGTAAGTGGTCACGCCCAGGAATACAAAACCGGTAATGCCGATCGCGGCTAGAATCATAGTTGGGGCGACCACGCTGGCGTAGAAAAGCAATGGAGATAAGGCGATACCCGAAAAAAATCCGTCAAAAACCAAGGCGGTTACACCAAGCACAGGGTTGTGACGGGCCGCGATGGCAATGCGCGGAACAAAATTCAAGATGGCGATAGCGGCGATCCAGCCCATCCAACCTGAAAAAAAGTTGACCAACGTTGGAGACGTAGCACCTATATAGCCGCCGGCCATGGCGCAGACAACGCTGACACTAAACAGGATATAAGTCTGCTTAATTACAGCTGCCCTCGTGGGGCTCAACGCCATGGTGCCGGTCAGCTTATCCCAGGCCGAAGTTTCTTGTTGATAGCCGTTCACTTAAGTACCCTCCGCAGTAGATGCCTACGTTACTGATGATAGCCGATCTGTTTCGGATTCAGTGAGGGTTAGTGAAAGAATAGTTTTAGAATTTGTACAGCACCTCGGCATAACCCATGGCGGCGTTCTTGCCCTTGGGATAAATTGCCGTGGTGACGGCTCGACCATCGGCGTAGCCATAATAGCCCGTCAACGAAAGATGCGGGTTGACGCGGTATTCCACGCTGGTGTCGTATAGGTTGGCTAGCGGGCGGTTGCCGTTGGTGGCGCGCCCTTGATACCCGAAGGTCCAGGGCTGATAGGCCCCGCCGCCGGAATACCACAGGTCGTTCTTATTGCTCAGGCGCAGTGAATGGAACTCGCTTGAGATGGTGACCTGTTTGTGGGGTCGTAGAATCATCGCGGCATTGATGTCTTTGTTGTTCATCATGTCAAAGAAGGGGAAGCGCGCGTAGGGGCGCGGCGTGGGCATCACTTGGAAAAATGTGCCGTGGGTTTTGTCGTTCGGGTTGTCGTCACCGGATCCGTTATAGAAGCCGGCGCGGAACCAGGGTTTCAGTTTGGGAGCGATCTTCGGTTGGAACCCTCCTTCGAATGCCACGGCATATGCCCTGTGGTCTTGAACGCCCCATTTACCGGTTTGACCTGTGCCCCAAGCCAGCAGGTCGACGGTTCCTTTCTTGGTGTCGATAGCATGGATCGAGTGGCCGCCGAAGCTATAGATATGCAAGTTCGCCGTATCGGCGCGGCGCACTGCTAATGGGCGGTTATCGGTCTTGACGGTGGTGGCGCGCCAATCCTGATAGTACATGGCGAAGACGCGCGTATCAGCCGCGTGAATCCCCTTACCCCATCCCTTCGAGTAAGCAGCATAACCGAGGCCGGTGTTCATCCAGCCCCAGCCATTGGTCTGAAATACTCCGCGAGTTGGAATGCCTCCGATAAAAGTGAAGTTTCCGTTGGTTGG
>JAYVXT010000432.1:0-5625 GCA_043785065.1 Bryobacterales bacterium
GGAATCAGCACCTCAATCAGAAACGATACCAATCGCGCTGGTCCAGTTGCTTTCTCGGCATGGATCTTCACTTCCACGCTTTGCGCCTGCAAATTTCGAGCATGCAGATACTCAACGGCGTAGTAGGCCGCGCACGATCCCAAAGAAGCCAACAGTAATTCCGGCGGAGTCATGCCCCGGTCCTGGCCACCACCCGTTATAGGCTGGTCGATCTCAATGCGATGCCCGCGCGTTTCCGCTTCAAAACGAACCCCATCTTTGTATGTGACTCTCAGATCCATATCATGCCTCTGGTGCTATTGATTCATATTCGCGGAAAAGGTAACTGCTTACCTTTATAATTCTTGCATGATGCTGAAGGTTGCGTTGGTCGGAGATTACAACGAGACCGCTGTGGCGCCCAGAACCATTCCCGCCGCATTGCGCTTGGTTGGAAGCGTGGAAGGAGTCTGGGTCCCCACGGATACTATCCGCAACGCTCCCGTCGACTTGAATCAGTTCCAAGCCATATGGGTTGTACCGGCAAGTCCTTACAAAAGAATGACGGGGGCTCTCGACGCGATCCGCTTTGCCCGGTAATCCTGCCAGCCATTTCTCGGCACTTGCGGAGGCTTTCAGCACGCTGTCATTGAATATGTCCGCGACGTTCTCGGTCGGACCGACGCCGATCACGCCGAAACAAATCCCGGTTCAAATGCGCTTGTAATCGCCCCACTGTCTTGCTCGCTGGTCGAAAAACAAGGCGCCATTCATCTCGCTCTCGATAACCGCCCAGCCGCCGCCCATGACCAAACAGGCGAGGTCCGCGCCATTGAACTGAGCGGCCATCCCTTCTTCGTTGCCACGCTTTTCCAACCAGAACGACGGGCGCTTCAAGGGCAATCCCGCCGCTGGTCAAAGCATTTTGCGAGGCTATTTCTCGTAGCTAATACGCCAGATTTTATTGTTCCCGTCCTCGGATACCAACAAGCTGCCATCTGCCAGTTGCAAAATGCCCACCGGACGTCCCCAAACTTCCCGCTCGCCTTCCCCCATCATCCAACCGCTAAGAAAACTTTCACGCTCCCCGGAAGGTTGTCCATTCTTGAATGGAATAAACTCCACCGAGTAACCCAATCGCTTCGCCCGGTTTGACGACCCATGAAAAGCAATAAATGCCCCGTTCCTGTACTTCGCCGGGAATTGCTTTCCCGTATAGAAAATGAAATCCAACGCCGAGGCGTGCGCCGGTAAAATCACATCCGGCATGATTGTTTTCGCCACTAATTCCGGAGCCTTACCCTTATGGCGGGGTTCTTCATTCTTTCCCAGATAAGCATAGGGCCAGCCATAAAATCCGCCTTTCTTCACCTCGGTGAAAAAGTCCGGAACCAAGTCGTCCCCCAATCCATCGCGCTCCTGCACTGTCGTCCAAAGCTTGCCATTCTCCGGATTGAATCTAAGACTAACCGGATTGCGCAGACCCGTGGCGAAAATCTCGTGACCAGAACCATCCGGGTTATAAACATTCACGGCGGCGCGGTTCTCCGGATCGCCTGTGTCTATGTTTGAGCCGGACCCAAGCGAGACGTACATTTTCTCGCCCTTCTTATCGAATTGAATAGACCGCGTCCAATGCCCTTTGTTGTAACCCTTCAGCGGAACTACCTCTTCACCCGCCCCAACTTCAAGCGTTTTGCCGTTGAATTTATAGCGCTTGATGGATTCAGCTTCCGCCACATAAAGATAGTCTTTCCAAACCGTCATCCCAAAAGGCCGGTCTAAACCTTTAATCAATTCCTTCTTCGACTTGTGCGGCAGAATAGCGATAACTGAGCCGTCCGGCACTGAATCCGTCACCAAAACAGCCCCATTTGCGGACTGAATCATGTATCGAGGCTTCTTGAACCCCGACGCGAATTCCTCTGAATGAAATCCCGCCGGCAAATTAAGTTGCTTCCCTTCCGGCTGCGCCACTATCTTCGGTGCATTGCTAGCCGAAGGCGTTGCATAAGGTTCCGGAAGTTTTATTTTGGATTGATCGGCGGCCGGCACAAGAGAAGACTCAAGCAAAGCGGCAAAGATAATTTTGATCATAAGCTGTATCCTGAACAGACAAGTCTACCACCGGTTCCCGTGCCAAAACAGCTGAATCATTCTGAGTTTAACTGCACCTCGGAGGAGAAGGATCATCTTTCGCACACGCCTCCCGAACTCAGCAAACTTCCAGTGTGTGCAAAACAGTGAGGCGGACCCCCTGGTCTGCGGAGGCCCCCCCTGGTCCGACTGCATCGAAGCAGAAATACAATTCAGGGTAAAACTAACTCGCACCACGAAACCCAATCTCCGTCACCCCAAACACCTGCAGCAAATTCCGAATCGCCCCTTCAGCCTGCCTGCGCGCATCGTTCAAAATCCCCATGCCGATTGCCGACTTCTTTATCTCCTCGGTAGCCAGCACACGCGCCTGCCTTTCCAGGTCGATGTTATAAGGAACCCACGGCGTCCACCACGTCACCTGACGGTCCCAAACCTTCGTCTCCCGCTCATCAATCGCCACATAAAGAATTTGCGCCTCAGGCAACCGCACAACATAAGCGCCCTTTCCATCCCGGGTAAGATCGATTTTCTGCAGACGTCCCATATCAATCCCCGCCCCCACTTTGGCCTGCACGATAAGCAAAACCTTCTCCTTGCCAAACGGCTGCTTCTGCTCTTCAAGCCCAACCACTTTTTGGATCGAATATTTCACCGTCACCAATTCATTCATCTTCTGAATCTGAAGCAGCAACGCTGGAGGATTCGCTGCTAAATTCAACTTACGTTCCACACGGTTGAAAAACATCCAACCCCACAGCGCAAAAGCCAGAATCAGACAAACCATGGAAATCAGAAGCGTTCTTTGAGATGGCATATATTTATTAGAAGCACAAAGGCCCGGTGGCAGGGCCGCCAAATATTGGAGGAACCCGCGAAGTTTCTCGCCATCGGAGCTCCGTTTTGCGCGAGTTCCTCAGAAGCTATAGCGAACTCCCATCACAGCATGAGAATTCTTGCGATATTGACCCAGAAAATCCCCTGCACTCCCGCGAATCCAACTGAAAGCCGCAACAGCTTTCCAATGGGCGTTCAAGGTTTGCGTGTACTCGCTCTTCAGCCAACTGCCGTCGCCATTTTGGCGCACCGCCCCTTCAAAAGCCATGGAGCGGTAAGGATCAATCGTCAGCGAAGCTCGCCCAAGAAACGTTTTCGCAAGGCCTCGATCCGGCGAAAATCCAAGCGGATTGCGGCGCTCCGTTACAACTTCACCAGCGTACCCTCCAACGAACGACCACTCCCCCGACTGCCGCTCCAGCTGCACTACATATTGAAAATATTCGTCAGCGGTTTTCGTTGAGGATGTGAAATAGGCGGACTCGCCCTTGATTGTGAACCAGCGCGTAGGCACGGCGGCGGTTACCCCATACATCTTCATTTGCGGATAGTATTTGTTGAGGTTGATCTTTAACTCGGGTGTCACCCCGACCGAGAACAAAGGCAAATGGTTGTGGCCGTCGTAAAACGCCAGAGAATATTCGTATCCCTTGCCCACATGATTCCAGCGAATTCCAACGGCGGCTCCACCAGGATAATCGGTACGGCCATTGCGGAAAGCAAACCCATCGGGAAGCACCGCCCATCGTTGATTCAGCAAGGGAACGCGGCTCGGAGTAAATCGAATCTGCCAGATAAGGTCGATTGTATCCGAACCCTTTTCAATGCTTAGCCGCGCCGCCGGGACGCCCATAAACTCGCTGTCCACAACGTTGATGAAATCCTTCGGAGCAAAGCGGTCCATTGGGTTGAACACATCCGCCTTGCCCCAACGAATAGATTGTTTGCCGAACTCAAAAGTAATCGGACCCTTGTGAGCCATCGCGCTCAAGCGACGCAATGACAACGCCGGGCGAAGCAAGCCCCGGTCGTTCCAATCAAAACGAAATTCGCGCTCCGTTTGACGATGGGAATCTGTGCGGGCATCAATTGCGCCATACACGCGTAACCACGAAGTGATCTTGCGCGAAGCTTCGTAACGGAACAGTCCATCCCCAACTGCCTTTCCACTGTCGCCTGGCGTTGTCTGAGGAAACACAAATAGCCGCGCGTCAAAAACTCCGCGTTGCTGGAAGTCCTGAGCTCTTAACCCAAACCCCAGCAAAACGGCTATGAACAAAGCCTTCATTCGCCTCGCCGTAACCCATCCAACGTAAAATGGTCCTGCTTCAACGGGATATTGTACTCAAGCTTTTCCGTCTTCAGCAGTGTCTTCGATTTCTTTTTCACATCCGTCATTTCCATCTCCAGCGGAGTCCAAATGTTTTGCACTTTCTCAATCCGCCGATACTCAAGCCGCCGCACCACTTCCGATTTGACGTACATTTCCATCTTTATGGCCTGGTAAATATCCTGACGAATCCATACGATGACCTTCGAATATTGCGAAGATTTACTTTGTCTGGGCTTCGATTCAATCTTCCAGCATTGCTTGCCATCCACGGATTCTTCTCCCACCAAGGAGTAGTCATTTTGGTTGACGTCGCGCTCCTCCAAATCCTCAAAACTAAAGTCAGTTCCAAAAAAACGCGTGGAGCGGTCTTGCAAAGCAATGCGGCGATCGCGAGCCAACTCCGGCGTCCACATCCATTGATCCGATGCGCGATCCGGATGATTAACAATCAGCAGCGCTACGCCCTTCACCTCAGCCGGCGCAATGAATCGCAGAATGGCTTTCGATTCACCAAAGGTTCCGCTGCGTTCAAACATCCAACGTTTCGAACCCTTCTTGCCGCTAGCCTGCGTCGTCTCAAGCTGCCCTTCATACCGTTGCGATTGGCTGCGCTGCCGCTTCTGCGATTCCTCCACAATCTGCCGCGCATCGGCGCCATAACAAGTCATAACCGAAACGGCCGCAATCAAAAATCTATTCATATTCCAAAGCCTCCACCAGCGATCCTCGCACCGCCGATTCGGCCGGTCCCAGAGCCGCTAAGAACGCCGCGCCCAAAATCACAGGGAACAAATACAACGCCATGCTCCACGGATATTTGTACTCCAACCGAAGCCCGGCAAAATCCCTCGCCGTGAACTCAAGACTGTAATAAAGCGCAATGGCGCCCAATCCCAATCCAAGAGCAAGGCCAACCAATCCGATGGCCGCCGCCTCAAGCCACACGGTTCTTCGAATCTGATTCCGCAAAGCGCCAACCGCCTGCAACACTCCCAACTCGCGCCGCCGGTCGGTAATCGAAACCGTCAAAGTATTGACGATGCCCAGCACCGCCACTAACACCGCCACCCCAAGTTGAATGTAGGTGAGCCCAAACCATTGATCGGTGATCTTCAGCACAAAATCGCGCAGATCCTTGTTGGTGAACACAAACACTTTCAGTCCGCCTGCAAACTTCTCAAGCAATGCCTGCCGTACCTTTACGCCATCCGCGCCTGGCTTTAAGTAGATGCGGATCACGTTAAAAGTCGGATCTCGCCACTTTTTCAGATACACTTTCCGGTCCAGCAATATGGTTCCCTTCTGATCCGAAAAATCCAACACGATACCAACAATAGGCAGCCGCACCGGACCATTCGGCGAATCAAGTTCAATCATGT
>JAYVXT010000433.1:0-5610 GCA_043785065.1 Bryobacterales bacterium
CTCTGTCCTAACCATTAGACGATAGCGCCACGAACGTCTCTCATTATAGTCACTCTCCCCACACACAAGCAACGCAAAGTTCTTTCCCGCCCGTTCACAACTAATTATCCCCCCTCTTATCTGCACCTTACTAAAATCCCCGCGCCGATTCCTTGACACCGCCTGCTACGCTTTTACCAGAGAGAAAAACTTTCTGCGCAGAATGCTCTCGTTAAAAGTTCTCCCCCTCAAAAAGGGAGGACAGCTTTCGGATCGATTCGAAAAGCTTTAGAAAAATAATAAGCGCAAAGGCGAAGTCCGTCTTGCGCTAGTTGAAAAGTCGTGGGGCCGCCGCATGGAAAACCTGTGTCGCTACTTCAGTTGGGGAACTGGAGGAGCGAGCTTATGAAGTAGGCAAAGCTGTCTTGGCGGGCAGCTTATCGGGTGAAATGCAGCGGCCACGCGGGTTTCGCAAAATCGAAAAGACAAAGCGCGAGGCCGTAGTGTCACTACACGCTCTACTTGATCCCGCCAAACGCCGCAAAACAGGAATTCTTGTGCAACACATCGATCTTCGTAAAACCCGCTTGCTTCAGCATGTCCATCTGAAAAGTCAGCGAACGCGGAGTGTCTTCTTTTTCAATGTAAGCGAACACATGATCCCGGTACTCGTCGCCCTTGAATGCCGACAAATACTCGCCGTAACGGCGCCACATAACTTTGTGCACCGGAGCCAGTTCATGATCCACCATATCGAAAATCCAAAACCCACCACCAGGACTCAACGCTTTATAAATCTTGTTGAACACCGCGCGCCATTCAGACTCGCTCCGCAAATGATGAAACACCGCCGCCGCAACGACAATATCAAGACTCAACGCATTAACTTCCAGATCACGAATGTCACGCTGCACGGTGGTGGCATTAGCGCCCAGCCGGGCCGCCGCGCGGTCCAGCATCGGCTTGCTCAAATCGACAAGCGTCACCCCGATGTCCGGTATCCGCTCCCTCATCTTCAACGAAAAATTCCCTGCGCCACAGCCGACATCCAGCATTTTCTTCGCGCCCGGCGTCACTGCGGCGGCGGCCTCAGTAATCAAGTCCATGGCAAGAGCCGCATCGACGGTCGCCGATTGCCCAGTTTCCAAATTAGAAAAGCGCTCGACGTCGTTATCGAACCTTTCCCGAATTTCCTCAATGGTGGATTTCACCTTCATAGCCACCATTGTCGCAAGCTACAATGGGCCATGCATCCCTCAAACCTTCAAGTACAGCTAGCAGCGCGCCCTGTTGGCTTCCCCAAGTTAAGCGATTTTAAGACTGCCGAAACCGCAATTCCTCAGCCCGGCGATGGCGAAGTGCTGCTTGAGGCCATGTGGCTTTCCGTCGATCCTTACATGCGCGGCCGCATGAGTGACGCCAAGTCTTATGCCGAACCAGTGAAACTCGGCGATGTGATGGTGGGGGGAACCATCTGCCGCGTGGTTGAATCCAAATCTGAAAAGTTTAAGGCCGGCGATATTGTCTCCGCCTTCACCGGTTGGCAGCGCTATGCGGTAACTCCCGCCAAGCAGTTGATGAAGGTTGATCCGGCGATTGGCCCCGCCCAAGTGTATCTAGGCGCCGCAGGGATGCCCGGATTAACCGCCTATTTCGGATTGCTAGACGTTTGCGCGCCTAAGGCCGGTGAAACCGTTGTGGTTTCCGGCGCGGCCGGAGCGGTTGGTTCGATAGTTGGACAGATCGCCAAAATAAAGGGATGCCGCGTGGTGGGCATTGCTGGTACGGATGACAAAGTGAAGTGGCTGGTGGAAGAGCTCGGCTTCGATGCAGCTTACAACTATAAGGGTGTGACCAACCACCTGGAAAAACTTCGCGAGCTCTGCCCGGATGGCATCGATTGTTATTTCGACAATGTTGGCGGCGCAATAACCGATGCGGTGATGATTCACATGAACGTCCATGCGCGCGTTGCCATATGCGGGCAGATCTCGCAATATAATTTGGAGAAACCAGAGATGGGGCCACGCATGCTATCCATGCTGATCGTTAAGCGCGCGAAAGTGCAAGGCCTGCTGGTGACGGATTTCATGCCTCGCTTCGCTGAAGGCGTCAAGGATCTGGCTGGCTGGATAAAGGAAGGCAAGTTAAAGTACGAAGAGACGGTGGTCAATGGCTTGGAAAATGCCCCGCAGGCATTCCTCGACATGTTAAACGGTGCAAACACGGGAAAGATGCTGGTGAAACTATAGAGATCACACAGCAACTTGATTTGGTAGGGTGGACCCCGTGACCGGTTTCACTTCGGATCCTGGCCACTAGTGCGCTGTTGGGGCCCCGAAGTATCCCCCGATTCATTCGTGGACCGGGCCGGACTAGTCCGGCGATTTAACGTGGTAATCACCTTGCTTTGAAGCTGTCCGCTACCTGAGCAGTCGGGCCAGGGGGCTCTCCGCAGACCAGGGGGTCCGCCCCACTGCACACATGTTTCTCCATATTCATGACGATGTTTCTTGCATTGGATTGCAGAAATTCAAGTCCTCCGATTCAATCGGGGCGAGTCAAAATGCAACGGAAATCACTTATGGGCAACAATTCAGAAGAGTAGGAATTGATCCCTCCGCTTCATTGTGTAATTATTCATAGTGGTGAATAAAAATACACTAGCCGCCGAAAGCGTCGCATCCGGGGACTTGCGGAGTGATCTGGATTTAACAGGCACGGAGCTACGGGTTCTACTACAATTGGCGGCCGAAGTAAAAGCTCGTCCGCGGGATTATACGCAAGCGCTTCGCGACAAATACGTTAGTATGCTGTTCGAAAAGCCCTCACTCCGTACACGCCTCACGTTTGAATTGGCGGTGAAACAACTGGGCGGAGATGTCGTCGTCAGCATCGGCATGATCGGTGATCGCGAACCTGTCCAAGACATAGCCCGCAATTTAGATCGTTGGACGCAATGCATAGTGGCGCGCGTTTTCTCGCAAGAGACAATCGACGAGCTGGCGAAGTGGTCCTCCGTTCCGGTAGTCAACGCACTCAGCGACCTGTACCATCCTTGCCAAGCCCTGGCCGATGTTCAGACAATTGCCGAGCGTTTCGGGACTTGTCAAGGAAAAAAGCTCGCCTATGTTGGCGATGGAAATAACGTTGCCCATTCGCTGCTACTTACAGGCGCGCGGCTTGGAATGCATATCGCAGTGGCCACTCCGTCCGGCTTCGAGCCCAATGCCACGATTGTTGAGCAAGCAAGAATGTTTGCTGCGGAAAATAGCGGTTCAGTGACAATCACTAGCTCGGCGGTTGAAGCTGTCAGCGAAGCGCACGCCGTCTATACGGACGTATGGGCAAGTATGGGCCAAGAAGCCGAAGCCGAAGAACGGAAGCGAATCTTTGCGCCCTTTCAAGTAAATGCCGGGCTAATGGCCGGCGCAAGCAAGGATGGAATTTTCCTACACTGCCTTCCCGCCAAACGCGGGCAAGAAGTTACCGAGGAGGTAATGGAATCGGCGCAATCGGCGATTTTCGACCAAGCGGAAAATCGTCTGCACGCGCAAAAGGCTCTTTTATTGATGTTGATGCGGTAGTTATTAATTAAGGAAACAAACAGTATGAAATTGTGGGGCGGACGGTTTGAAAGCGGACCATCGGAAGTCTTCGAGCGATTCAGCGGGTCATTGCATTTTGATCGCAAGCTGGTTGCCGTGGACATTCGCGGGTCTCAAGCATTTGCGCGCGCCCTCGAACGCGTCGGCATTTTGACCGGTGAAGAGCGCGCGAGTTTGGTGAAGGCGTTTGACGAAATGCTGTCGGAATCGTCGTCACCATCCTTTTATGAAGGCGCGACGGATGAGGATGTCCACACTCTAGTCATCCGCAAGTTGAAAGAAATAACCGGAGGTTTGGCGGACAAGATCCACACCGGCCGCAGCCGCAACGAGCAAGTTTCGCTCGACGTGCGCTTATGGATGCGAGGCGAAATCGACCAGTGCCGTGTGTTAATGGTTGAGTTTCTAGGCTCTCTGCTCATCCTTGCCCGGACCTATCAAAACGCCGTGATTCCAGGCTATACGCATCTGCGCCGCGCCCAACCAGTTTTGTGGGGCCATTATTGCCTGGCCTATTTTGAAATGTTCTCCCGCGATTTGGAACGCCTTGAACAGGCTCGAGTCCGGGTGAATGTTCTACCGTTGGGCAGCGGGGCGCTGGCCGGATCCGGGTTTCCGTTCGACCGTGAAGCGATTGCGAAAGACCTTGGCTTCGACGCGATTACGCGCAACAGCATGGACGTTTCCGGTGATCGCGATTTTGTGCTGGATTTTATGTATGCGGCATCCACCACCATGCTGCACCTGAGCCGTTTGTGCGAAGACTGGATTCTTTATTCCAGCGAAGAGTTCCGCTGGATGGACTTGGGCGACGGCGTCACCAGCGGCTCCAGCTTGATGCCCCAAAAGAAGAATCCGGATTCGCTGGAACTGATCCGAGGCAAATGCGGCCGCGTATGGGGCGACTTCAATTCGCTTTACGTGACGATGAAAGGCCTGCCGATGACCTACAACCGCGACATGCAGGAAGACAAGGAACCGCTGTTTGATTGCGCCTATCAACTCACCGGATGCTTAGAGATGATTCGGGGCGTCACCGAAACCGTCAAGCTCCACGTTGAAATTCCGGCAGAAGCCGCCGAGGAGAGTTGGGCAGTAGCCACTGATCTTGCGGAGGCTCTGGCGCGATCCGGCACTCCGTTCCATCAAGCGCACAAAATCGCCGGCCGATTGGTTCTTGAAAGCCTCAATACCGGCAAAAAGCCCGCCGATTGGACTGCCGGGCAACTGGTGCAATTCGCGCCTGAATTCAAGCCGGAAATGGTGGCCCTGATGAAGCCATCGGAAGGTATGAAGAGCAGGGAAGTGCCCGGAGGCACCGCTCCGGCGCGCGTCGCTCAAGCCTTGGCCGAAGCGGAATCGCGTGTGGAGAGCTATCGGAATCGACTATGAAAGGATTCAGGCAGGGCCAAATTTTAAAGGTGATTCGCGTTAAAAGTATTCACACTCAGGAGGATCTAGCGCAGGCGTTGGCCGCCATCGGTGTAGAAGCGACGCAAGTAACTCTTTCACGGGACATGCGGGAATTAGGATTGGTGAAGACGCCGGAAGGCTATAAAGAACTCGACGCTACCAGCGAGAAAAATGCGCCTGATCTTGCCACGCTGTTGAGTGAATTTCTGCAGGACGTGCGATTGGCGCAGAATCTAATCGTGATCAAAACCACGCCTGGTGGCGCGAACTCGATTGCCGTTGCTTTAGATCAAATCAACTGGCCACAAATCGTCGGCACCGTGGCCGGGGATGATACAATTCTCATCGTCACTCCCGACAACAAGTCCGCTGTTGAGTTGCGGCAAAAGATAATAGACTTGGCCTGATATGTCTAATCTGAATCGTCGTAATTTCTTGTGCACCCCGGCCGCAGCTTTTCTTCAAGGCCGATCAGGTAAAATTCGCGCGGGTGCGGCAACCTCAAATATCACTCCATGGTTGGGGCTATCATTGGCCGGTTCAATGAACGACCGTAAGGCGTTGTTTATTCACGATGAGCTTCACGTCAAGGCTATTGCGCTGGACAATG
>JAYVXT010000434.1:0-5606 GCA_043785065.1 Bryobacterales bacterium
GCGCGATTCATCAAAAAATGATCGTTGATTTTCTGGACCGTTTCCGGCGGCGAATTCACGCGTTCGAGCTGAACGGCCTTCGCCCTTGGACTGAGAACCGGTTAGTGCCGGCTCTCGCCGAACAATATGCCAAGCCCTTGATCTCCGGCGGTGACCGCCACGCCAGCGAGCCGAATGCATGCATCAATCTCACCGGCCAGTGTTCGTTTTCCGAATTCGTGGACGAGGTTAGATCCGGCTATTCGGAAGTGTTGTTCTTGAACCATTACCGCACGCCACTCGGTTCCCGATTGACGCAGAACATGTTGGACGTGATGGGAGATCATCCCGATCATGAGCGTGGCTGGACGCGTTGGAGTGATCGCATCTTCTTCGATTGCCCGCGTGATGGGGTTCGATCCATGTCTTCTTATTGGACCAAGGGCAACCCTCCGCATGTGGTGAAAGCTTTTGTTGGGATGACGCGCTTGTTGGGTCATCAACGGTTACGGCCCGCGGTTTCATTGGCTTTTGGCTCGCCACAAGAATGCGTCGGTTAACCGAAGACGGGAAAATTATCTTCTTTAAATAGGCAAGGGCGCGCAGCGAGTTCATCGCTGGGCGCCCTTGGTTTTTGGATTCTCCGCTTAGAATTGGAAGCGTGCGGAGATCTGCATGTTGCGTGGAGGACGGACCGAGGTAACGGCGCCGAACCCAGCCCTGTTACCGGTTTCCGATGCTATGTTGGTTGGCGTCGGATTGGTCAAGCTGGTAACGTTGAGCGTTGAATTGATACCGTCAAACTGCGTGTGGTTCAACGTGTTGAAGGTATCCAATCGCAACTCCAACTTCATCCGTTCCTTCCAGCTAAACGACTTGGATAAAGTTGCATCCAGGGCGTTGATTGGCGAACGGTACATGAAGTTACGTCCCGATTCCAGACCCAGGCTGCCCAACTGTGGCGTTGTGAATGCAGCCGTGTTGAACTGCTTGTATGGATCGCTGCTTGTGCCCGATCCAGGGTTGCCAATGATCGCGATGCGACCGCCTTCAACTGCCTGCGTGCCCGTCACGCCATAGCCGGAAAGGCCAGGAATGCTAAACCCAACGTTATAAGGCGCCCCTGTCTGATAGCGGTAGATGCCCGAAATCTGCCAGCCATTGGCAATGTAACCAAGGGCCTTGTTACTTGTCGCCTTTGGCAATTCATACACCCAATTCACGTTGAAATTGTGACGACGGTCAAAATCCTGCGGACCGTAATTGGCCAATCGTTGATTCAGATCAGCGCGAGGAGCGCCAAAGCCATTGATGCCCGGAAGGTCGGCCGCTTGCGTTCCCAACGCCTTGCTCCAGGTGTGGGTTACGCCCAACAGCAGGCCTTTCTTGAAACGGCGATTGAGCGACATTTGCAACGAATGGTAATTTGAGCTGGATGCGGGTTCAATATAGGAAATGTTATTGAAGCCCTGGTAAGGCCGCAAGAAATCAACCGGCAAAGCATTTCCCCCGGTGGAAAGCGCAGCCAATGTCGGATCCTGATTGCTGGCCTTGAATGCGGCGCCATATGCGGGCGCGTTGATGTTGCGGCGCTGCAGCAGATGCTGTCCGAGGCTTCCGACATAGGAAACATCTAATACCGATTCAAACGGCAAGCGCTTCTGAATACCAATGTTAAACGAATAGGAAGTCGGAGAATTTCCGGCGCGGTCATAGGCAACTAATGCCGGAGGTCCGATTAACACTTGCCCTGAATTGAGTGTCTGCATTTGTCCGAAGAAGAACGTAGGCACCAAGGTAGTTGGTGGATTTGTGATTAGATCGAAAACCGCGTTTCCTTGGGGACGATCATAGAACATACCGCCGCCACCTCGGACAACCATGCTTCCATTTCCCTTGATGTCGTAAGCAAATCCGATGCGGGGAGCAAAGAGAATGCCACGGTTCTTGTATAAACCGTTTTCGATTCCCGCGCCAGCTTGCACAATGCCATTCAGCAGTTTCCCGGTATTGGGAACAATACGGCCAATATAGGCGCCGTCAATTGTGTTGGCGGCCGTCGGCACAAATCCGGCAACCAAAGCTGATGGATCTACCGAGCGGCGATTGGCTCCGCTGCAGGGCGCCACATTGCCTAGGCAAACAGGATTATACAGGCGGGGAGCATCTCCGGAACTAAAGCGGTTGGGGAGAAAATTGGCCGTCTGCAGATCTTCGTCGTATTGCGGCTGGATCCAATAGAAACGCATGCCGTAATCCAACGTCAGGCGGCTAGTAACTTTGTAATTGTCCTGTGCGAAAAACTCGAAGTTATTGTAGCGGTATTTACCAATGTAGTATCCGGACGCTTGCTGGAACTGGTTGTAAATACCTAAGGACGCATTAGCGAAACCGAAACCTGTATCCAAGGGATTGGCGGAATTGTCGCTGAAATTGTATTGGCCGTTGTTGTTGGCAAACGCACTCTGCGGTTTGAAGCTGTTCTGCCAGAATACGCCAGTCTTAATAGTGTGCTGTCCGGCAACCTTGGAGATGCTGGCCGACCAATCACGCGTGGTGTTGAAGTTATAGAAAGGAGAGTTATTGGAACCAATGTTTGGCGGATTGCCGATGCGGCCGCCAAAAACAAACTGCGGAGGCGAATCAATTTGAACGGCGCTTTGATACAACACAGGCACATCCTTAAGATTCAGCCCCGTGCGGTTGAACTTGTTATTGGCCGGATTGATGTCAATTGAATTGTGGCTGCCGCCGATCGTCGCTTCAAATACGGTGGTCGGATTAATGGACCCCGTTATTGTAAACGCATAACTGTTGCGCGGATTTGGAAGCAGCACGTTGAAGTCCGGCATGTTTGTGGCCAGCACAAAGGAGCCGTAAGGCAGAACCTGATTGTTCTTCACCTTGACGTACCGGCCGGAAAGACGCCAGCTGCTGCTAAGGTTGTAATCCATGCGGACCAAATCCTGAATCTGTGGCTGGCTCGAAGGTTGCTCCGTGCTGTAGTTGTAGCCGGCGACGGGAGTTACGTTGGGCAGCGGATAAATTTTCAAAATATTCAAGCCCGTCTGATACAAACGGCTCGGCGGAATCTTGCCGACTACGCCACCATCCTGGAAACAACCAAGGACGTTGGTTGCGTTGCAGGGTTGACCGCTCTGATAATCGCGAATGTAAGGGAACGGAGTTCCCGAACTGTCGACCGATTTCGAGAAATCGCCCGTCCGCTCAAGTGCTGTGGGAACGGTCACACGCGTCGGGCTAGTTGGTGGAATGAATCGCTTCTGATCCTCATGGCTGTAGAAGAAGAATAATTTCTGACGTTCGGTGTTAAAAACCTTAGGAATATAAACGGGTCCGCCGATCGAGAAGCCCAAGTCCCGTTGGTCAAGGCGAGGCTTATTGATGTGGTTGGTGGCCGTGCTGTCGCGATTGTTCAGCCACGTGTTGGCGTTCATGCCGTCATGGCGGCGGAAGCCGTAAACCGATCCGTGAAAATCGCGCGTACCGCCACGCGTCACAGCGCTTATCTGCGCGCCCGCCGAACGGCCATATTCCGCCTGGTAGTTCGAGGTTAAAACCTTAAATTCCGAAACAGCGTCCAAATTCAAACTAAGCAATGTGCCGTTGTTGCCGGTGTCCACAATCGCCACACCGTCAAGAGTAAGGTTGTTGGCGCTGCTGCGCAGACCGTTGGCGAAAATATTGGTGATAGCGTCGCTTGAACCATTATTCGTATTGAAAATGATGCCGGGAACGATAGAGGCAAGAGGAGTAAAACCGCGGCCGTTGACGGCGATACTGCGAATGATTTCCCCTTGAATAGCCAAGGAACGTTCCGCGCTTTCCGATTGAACCAACGTGGCTTCCGCGGTAATGGTTACCGTATCGGTGGTTGCTCCGACTTCAAGCACGATGTTCCCCAAAGCCAGCTTGTCGTTTGCTACCAGTTGAAGCGCCGTGCGCGCCGCTTTCTTGAAACCCTTTGACTCAACCGTCAAGGTATAGTTACCCGGAGACAATTGAGGAAACACGAACCGGCCTTCACGGTCGGTCGTGGCGTTTTGCGAAAAACCTTTCGCTTCATCTTTGACGCTAACTGTCGCGCCATTTATAAAGGCCTGTTGTTGATCAACAACTTCCCCGGAAATGGAGCCGCTGGTTGTCTGTGCGTGAGCGCCAAGGCTCAGAATCAGAAACGCGCTCAGTCGAGCAACGCATGAGGGTGTGTGCAGTCTACGAAGCGACACTTGATGCATTTAGTTTGGTTCCCCACTTGAAATAAAACTTCAGCGAGTTTATCACAATTGATACCACCTAAAGTAATTTTTCCGTGGGTTTAACATTCCATGAGAAAGGTTATCGCTAACCTAAAGAATCTTTACTTACGCTCTACTCTTGCAACCAACAAACAGCGGCTTTGTAAGAATAGAATGTCGCGGCAACATGACCGTTCGCTATGGTGTTCGAAAAGGCAGGAGAGACGAACTATGGCATTTTCCACAAACCCGGCCGAGGGCCACACGCCGAAATTAATATCACCCCGATGATTGACGTGCTGCTAGTGTTGATGATTATCTTCATGGTGATCGCGCCCACACAATCGGTGGGCTTACCAGCGCTTGTGCCACAACCTTCAACCAGTGATGGGCATCCTCCCGATCCGGGCAAGTACATCGTGTTGTCCATTGACGGGCAATCCGTCTTAACACGGAGTTGGTTGCTGTCGAAGACTTCGGAACGCGCCTAAAGCATTTGTTTGGAGCTTCCCCTAATGGCGTATTGTTCGTCAATGAGTATCGAAATTTGGATTACCAGATCGTGGTTCAAGTAATGGATATTGCTAAGGGAGCGGGCGTTGCCCAAATTGCTATCACCGCTGAATCGGCGCCCACCAATTTAACTATAATTAGCTATGGTTGAAATACGCGGCGTCCTTCTGCTCGAAATGCTCGTGCTGCTAGCGGTCGGGCTATACCATCGCATTCGTTCCCTGCAATCCAAAGAGGCTCTGGACAGAACGCAAGAGGGTTGGGGAATTCTGATCGGCCTTCGCCTTACTGGACTACTGGTCATTGCCGCCAATGTGGCATGGATTCGCGATGCTCACGCGTTGGATTGGGCCGCCATCGCCGCCCCCCTATGGCTTCGCTGGGTTGGAACCGCCGGATTTGCCGTCTCCGTAGCATGGTTATGGTGGATGTTCCATTCCCTGGGCCGCAACCTGACCGATACGGTCGTAACCCGCGCCACGGCGCAATTTGTATGCCATGGACCCTACCGCTACGTTCGCAATCCGATGTATGTGGGAGTGTTTTTCGCCGGCATTAGCCTTGGGCTGGCGGAAGGAAATTGGCTGGTTCCTTTAGGCGCCTGCGTAGTCTTCGCGTTCATGGCTGTGCGTACCTCCATCGAAGAAAAATTCTTGATTGCCCGCTTTGGAGAGCAGTACCGGGACTACATGCGGCGGGTTGGGCGTTTTTGGCCGCTATTTTCTTAATTCCTTGCGCCACTCGTTCCCATGGCCGCAACTGCTTGCTCGCCATTTGGAAGGCTACTCCACGCTTCAATCGCTTTTTCGAAAGCTGAATTCGCGTCCGCCTCGCTCCCTGGTTTGCGCAGCGCTT
>JAYVXT010000435.1:0-5601 GCA_043785065.1 Bryobacterales bacterium
GCAATTGTACTACCGGCACGCCAAGGTCGATGCCCGTTATATTCCGGGCGGAGGAACGATCAATGATGCAGCGGTCCGGCTTAATTATTGGCTTCGCCCGGATTGGGAGACCTCCGCTGCGGTTCAGGCAGAGCGGTGGAATTTTCCGCTGCTCGCTCCGGGAGCACACATGAACATTTCGGGATCATTGCAAATCACTTATTGGCCGCAACATCACTCAGGCAAAAATTCCGGCGGCGCTAACTAATTCCTTAGACTTCGCTTCCTCTACTTGCACCACCCCATGGCGCGTGCGAAACTACTGAAGTTGTCGGTAGGCTTTCCCACGTGCGTTCTCCTTCAATTTGGCGCTATCGTCTAGGGGTCTAGGACACCGCCCTCTCACGGCGGTAACACGGGTTCGAATCCCGTTAGCGCTACCAAATCTTCAGTTTGCTAACCGCTAAAATATTCAAGAAGTTTTTTTATTCCTTCGCGAAATGTATCCGCAGGTGTGATCAGACTTAAAACCAAGTGTCCATCGCCGGAAAAATCGTAAAAATGTCCAGGGTGAACAAGCACTTTTTGTTTTTCGAGCAGAGCAATCGCTAGATCCTCGTCGCATTGCCTAGGCGGGACGCGCAGCACGCCGGACCATCCGCCATCACTGCGCAAAAGCTCGCACCTGGTTTGCGCCGCTAACTGGCGATCGAGTTCCCGGATATTTCCTAGAATACGATCCATCAAAAAGGGCTGAATCAGCCTTCGTTGTTCCAGCAGCGGGGGCAAGGCATGCTGGATCGGCGCGCTCATGGAAAGAAACGTGTCGGAAATGATTTCTAATCGATCAAGCGCCGCATCGACCTCATCTTTCGGTCCAGTGGTTACTATCCACGCGGCTTTCATTTGGGGCAAAGCGGAAATTTTCGATAGCCCGCTGAGGGTGAAGGTCAAGACTTCCTGATTTGCAACAAAGGTGCTGCGGGGAAGGGCATCGTAAGAATAATCGAGAAAGACTTCGTCGACGAGCAACGCCAGATGTTTTTCGCGGCAAAGTAAATTAAGCCGCTGCAATTCGCTTGCGGCTACAAAAGATCCGGTAGGATTGTTGGGATGCACAAGCAGAATTGCGCGAGCGCGCGGAGAAATGGATTCTGCGAGCGATGCAAAATCGATCGTCCAGCCTTGCGCGTAAGCCAGCGAGTACGGAACAAGGGTCACATCGTGTAAATCCGCCAGAAAAGCGAAGAGCGGGTAACTGGGACTGGGAACCAGCACTTCATCACCCGGGTTGCAGAGCAAACGAAACACGAATGAATATGCTTCACTGGTGCTGGTCGTGAGCACAATTCGTTCGGGATCCAGTTCAGAGACGGCATGGGAATCGCGATAATAGGTTGCTACTGCCTGACGCGCCAGCAACAAACCCCTGGGTTGAGGTTGGTAGCTAAACATCGCTGCGTTTTGAAATGTGGCAAGAATTGCGTCCGCATCGTATGGCAGGCCACACTGCGTTGGATTCGAAACGGTGAGGTCCAAAATAGCAGCGCCTGCTGTTCGCAGACGGCTTTGTGTTTGCGAAAGCAGGTTTGGCGTTAGTTTCCAGTTGGTCCGGTCGGAAAACATAGATTGAGTCGGCGAGAATAACACGATATTGGAAGCCAGGGACTCCGGGGCCGATCAGTTCTTTCCGAACTTATGAGAACCGCTGACGCCTCGGCCTTCAGTGATGGTGATAGTCTGGCCGGCGTCAATGTTCGCCAGATGATCCACTTGTCCGCTGGGCCAGCGAACTTCCACGATTTCTGCTTTGCTGTGTTGACCGAGGCCGAAAGTAAGCACCAGTTCGCTAGCGGAGAGATAACTTGAGCCGCTGCGCAGCATTTGCGCCTGCGTCTCGCCCTCGGACGTAACTCGGACCAGAGCGCCGATGCCATCACGATTTGATTTTTTGCCGCTGAGTTTAATGCGCAGGCTTTGGTTCGCTTTTGCCGGGCCGGTTGGTTCATTGTGAAAAAGATACACAGGGCCGCCATTGGTGGACAGCAATAAATCGAGGCGGCCATCGTTGTCAAAATCGGCGTACGCAGCGCCACGGCCCACTCGGGGCGCTGCGAATGCGGTACCGGAAGATTTGGTAACCTCCGCAAAGTTACCCTTGCCCATATTGCGAAATAGATGCGGAGGCATGGCATATTTCACGTTTGGCTGCACGCGCTGAATATCGGCATCGATGTGACCGTTGGCGATAAAAATATCGGGCCAGCCGTCGAGATCAAAATCAAAAAAGAAACAACCGAAACCAAGAGTTAGCAGGGAAGCGCGACCGATTTCGGAACGCGGCGCTTCATCGACAAACAGACCTTTGCCCTCGTTGTGATACAGCGAGAGCATTTGATTGGAGAAATTGGTGATGAGAATACTCGGTGAGCCAGAACGGTCGTAATCGGCGGCATCCACGCCCATACCGGCGCGCGCTACTCCGTCCTCACTAAAAGCGATTCCGGCGACTACGGCCTTTTCGCTGAAAGTGCCATTTCCATTGTTACGATAAAGCTTGTTGGGCTGGGTATCGTTAGAAACCAGCAGATCTGGCCAGCCATCGTTGTCGTAATCGAGAATAGCGATTCCCATGGTTTTCGAAGTGGGATCGTCTAAGCCCGCCTTTTTCGTCACATCTTCAAAAGTCCCGTCGCCGCGATTGTGCCAGAGGCGCAAGGAAGCCCCCTTGTAAGATTCCGGCGTGCAGTAGGATTTGCTTTTCCCATCGAGCGTGCAGTAAAGGTCGCGATCCGGGGACCACTGCACGTAATTGCCGACAACCAGATCAAGCCGCCCATCCTTGTCGTAATCCACCCAAGCCGCGCTGGTACTGAACTCCTTGATGCCGGCAAGTCCGGACTTTTGGGTCACGTCGGTAAAAGTGCCGTTTCCGTTGTTGTGAAACAAATGATTTTGTCCGTAGGCAGTCACGAAAAGATCGTCATAACCATCGTTGTCATAATCGCCGACGGCCACGCCCATTCCAAACAACTCCAGATCCAATCCGGCTTTGTGCGTTACATCCGTGAACGTACCATCGTGATTGTTGTGATAGAGCTTTGGCGTGGAATGTTTTCGCGCGTGGCCCGGCCAGTCCATGCCATTCACCAGAAATATATCGGGCCAGCCATCGTTATCGTAATCAATAAAGGCAACCCCTGGGCCCATCGTTTCCGGAAGAAATTTTTTTCCGTAAGCGCCATTGTTATGAACGAACCGTATGCCTGCCTGTTGTGTAACATCGCGAAAGGTAACAGTGGAAAGGGTATCGGCCGGGCCAGCCGATTCCGTGATGCCGGCAGCTAGAAGGAAAACGAAAAACATTGACACAGTGCGCTTCAACATTCCGCCTCATGGTCACGGCCGACGCCTAATGCATCGGCTACGCGGTTGATGTAGTTAAACCAGGCGGCGATAAGGGTAATTTGCAGGATGCCGCGGTCATCGAAACCGGCATTACGCAGTTTTACATGATCGCCGGGTCCGCACCGCGTGGCATCTTTGGTGATCTTGACCACATATTCCAGCATGATTTTGTCCTGTTCGCTTATCGGCGCGGAGCGAAAGTCCAACCGCAAAGCTTGCATCATAGAATCATCCAAAGTAACGCGGCGCAGAAACTCTGCGTGGGATTCTATTCAATAATGGCAACGATTTGTAACTGAAACTATCGTCGCGATCATTTCATGCTGGTTGCGGCGCAAGGGCAAATCGGGCGAAAGCAAGACACCATAGGTGCTGAATGCGTGGTACAGGGCATCGGGAATCAAGGTGTGAGAGGCGACGATTCCAGCCTCGGCACCCTTATCAACTGCGGGCACCGGCGCAGCGTACTCTGGCGGATATAGCTTCCGCTGCTCGATAATGGCATTTTTCACTTTCTCATCATCTTCCATGCTTATTGTTTTGATCCATGCCATAAACGCATTTTCCTTCCAGCGAAAATACTCTATTGACTGCCGCGTGACGCCGCGTGGGGGATTGTCGGCAACGCCGCAGTCGAACGACGTGGCGTCATCTTTTTGCCAGGCGCCGCGGTACCGAGCGCCACGGATTGGTGTTCGTGAATTGCCTGGCGCTCGTTATTGTCTTCCGGGTGTTTCTGAAGGTACGCCCCGGTAATCGCCTGCGCGGCTTCATCAGCCTTAAAGCGCAGATAACGTACTTTATGTTCTTCGGCGCGCGCGGAATCTCCCAAACCGGTGTAGCACAGCATTAAATTGTAATGCGCCTGCAAATCTTCAGGGTCGATCGCCAGAGTCTGTTCAAATTCCTTTGTGGCGTCAGCATATTTCTTTTGCAGAAAAAATACGCGGCCGAGTTCGTTGTGCACCACGCGGTCTTTTGGAAACTGCGCGAGAACCATTCGCAAGCGAACTACCGCGTCGTCGTATTGCCCCTCTTCTCTTAATACTCGGGCATAAAAGAAATTGGTGCGGGCCAGTTCCGGTTTGATCGCCAGCGCCTTCTCCAGAACTTCGCGAGCGCCCTGAATATCTCCTTCCTGTACTCGGGCACGGCCCACATTAACCCACCCGTCCGGATTGCGCGGGTCGATTTCCGTAATTTTTTGAAATGCGGCTTCGGCTCCTTTTAGATCGCCCTGCAGAAACAGGCCAATTCCGTAATCGTTCCAGCGTGTCCAATCATCTTTTGCAAGTTGTACCCTAGCCGGTTCAGGTGGTGCGGATCGCGGGAGAACACGGAGGGTCTTGAAATCTTCGGCTACGGTAATAATAGGCAGATCCGGAATTGTCTTGAGACTGCCGGAAACGTTTGAGGTATCCCCAGTGAACGCGTACTTTGTGTCGTCGTGGTCTGGCGTGACTTCGGCTTGGGCCTTACCGGGTTCTGGAACGCCAGCGAACGAAAACTGGGTAGTCCACCACGCAAATTTACGGTAATTCAGTTTGGCGTGCAGCGTAATTTTCTGGCCAGCGTTGTCGGGGATGTGGAGATGGTAATGCGCGGTGTCCGCCGCGCCCGGGGGGATCAGATGAACGTACACGGAAGCGCGGGTAGCCCACGCGTTTCGTTTGTTAATAGGATTGCCGTGATCATCGATCAGCAGGGCGCGATAAAAATGGGCGCCTTTTTCGACGGGGCCTTTTCCGCCATCTTCCACTTTGCCGCTCCAGAAAATTGTGTGCCCATTTTCGTCGGTAGCTTGCAGTTCGAGCCACACGTCAAGCGCGTCGATGGTTCCTCCCGGAAAAAAATGGCCGACCTTGCGGGTGCGTACGACAACATCGAGCCGAACATCATCGCCACGCCGGACGCTTGCAGCAACACGGCCAAGCGGGGCGGTGAGCGCGCGCACTTCACCCGCGGGACCCTGCGGCAAGGAAATATCCGCCTCCTCACCGACTGCGAACGATGTGGAAAGTTCCGGTTTGGGGGTTTGAGGGGTTTTCGCGGCGCTCGACTCTTTGCCTGAAGGCGAAATTGCAAAAATGTCAACGCTTACTTGGTTGTCCTGCAAGAACTTTTTGCTTTCTTCCAGTTGGACCGTGTCCTGGTTTGCGGTGGGCACGGCGGTATTCGCGCCCGCGAACCGGTGCGAATGGACATAGCCGCCGA
>JAYVXT010000436.1:0-5589 GCA_043785065.1 Bryobacterales bacterium
GCTCGCTGCCCTGCGCGTCTCCCGAACCGTGGCCGATGGAGATGGCAATCATCACCGGCACGCGGCGTTGTGCGATCAAATTATCCAGCACCTTGAACAGCAGAAGATCCGGTCCATCCGCCCCGACGATGAACGGCGCATCTGTTCCGGGAACGTATTGTTTGGGGACATACACGGCCACCTTTCGTGTGTAAGGAGCGGGATGGCTGGATACGATCAGCTTCAAAGGATCGTTGGGGTCTGGCCGTCCGAAAGTACCAGCCTCACGAGCGATGCCGGGATAGAACTTGCTGCCGGTCGATTCCATTGTAAAGTTGAAAATCGTTCCCTGAGGGACCCCTTCCCGCACCATCGTCTCCAGCGCCGCGAGGTGCGTCGTGCCGAGGATGAAATTTCCATCGGCATTAGCAGGAGGATTGGCGCCGTCAGGCAATTCTTTAGCTTCAACATAGCCAGGCGTGCGCGGGTCGCGGGTGGGTGAGGCAGGACGCGCTGGACGTGCCGGGGCCGGGGCAGTTGCCGGAGTTGCCGGCGCGACAGGAGCTTGCGCGGGAGCAGGGCCAGTCAGCAGTCCGATCAAGACCACAGTGCTTAAAAAACGGGACATTAGGGACTCCAATTTCGTTTTACTTTCCTGGACATTATCGAGTCGTGTTTGGCGTGACTCGGGAAATCAATCCCTGATCTTACCTCAAAATCTAGCCGCGCGAATCAGGAATCGGCGACTTACTTCGGCTCGCATCTTCCCGGCCTGCTGCGGAGTGAAATCCAGGCGACGCACCATGATCTCCCGTAACCCCCAAGGTCCCGCATGATCCCGAAAGCGAAGTGGCTATTGTCGCCCAGCAGCAAATGCCCACCACTTCATGAGTAATCGTTGCTCCAAGAAGAGGAGTCCACTGCGTCTTCGCCAGATTTGCCTGATTGATGCCCCTGTCCAAACATACATAGGAGTCGAGAGGGAATCGCGCTGGACGGACGGTCACCGACATACCGAGTTAATCCGGCGAAGACGTAATCTTGCGGAACATCTGTTCAGGCAGGATTTTCACAACCAGGTGTGTAACATCGTCAACTCCCGCATCGCCCGGAAGGCGGTGAAACTCGATTCGCCCATGAAATTGTTACAGCAAATGCAGCTATGGAGTCAGTACATAACTAAGTCAAAGGCGCTCACTCCGGCGGCCACGGAATAGTTATTTCAGACGGTAGGCTGTAATTCCTTTGAGCTCACGAACATAGATTTCATCGCCCGCCACGGCCACGTGCGCCCAGGCTGGGCTCTGGGTAAGTTCTTTCGAGTCGAGCAACTCAAACTTTACTGGATTCGCCCGAACCAACAGCAAGTTTCCGCGTTCATCCAACGCTAGAATCTTGTCGTCACGCATTGCCATTGACCAGTATTGGCCGAAAGGCTCGGTGGTCCAAGTGGATTCCCCAGTCTCCAAATCGATGCACGTCACTCGCTGGTTAGCCAGATGGAGATAAGCGTAATGGCCTTTTAAGACCGCCGTCGACATGTAACCCTTCGCCTTGTTTTTCCACACTTCTTCGGCCTTGAACGCGCCACCCTCCGCCTTCACATGGAACAAGTAGGAGTTGTTCTGATAAGTGCTGGTGAACACGGAGTCCTTGTACGCAACAGGGGTCAATATATTCATCCCCCGGAAATTGGGAACATCTGTGGACCACAACTCCTTGCCCGTTTCAAGATCGACGCCATGAAGCTTCGTCCTGTCTTGAACCAGCAACTGCCGCCGCCCGGCCAGAGTGGCTATGGCGGGCGAAGAGAAAGCTCCGGACTCCATTACATCGCCCGGGTGAGGTAGCGCTCGCCAGATGGTCTCCCCCGTCGATTTTTGCAATTGCACAATAGCATTGGCCGCTTGGACGTATAAGAAATCACCGTCCAGCAGGGGTGAACTGGCGAAGCCGAATTCGGGCCTGGGTGTTGAAAAGCGCTTCGGGAAATCGACCCGCCAGACTTCCTTGCCGGTCTTGCCGTCGAGCGCCATTAAAACTTCTTCCATGCCGCCCACGAACAATGTTCTGCCGTCATAGGCAGGCGTGGAACGAACCCAATCCCCGGACTTTTTGGCGTAGAAAGGCACGCTGATCCGGCCCTTCCACGACGCGCGCCAAAGCTCGCGGCCAGTCTTGCGATCCATAGCCCGGACCAGTTCCGTATCGCGGTTGGCGGTTTCGATAGTAAAAACACGGTCTTCGGAGATGATCGGGCTGGCATAACCGCTATCAAGAGCTACGGTCCAGAGTGCCTGAAGGCCGTCCAGTTTTTCGGGCCAAGCCCTGCCTGGCGCCTCGCCAGTGCGGTTTGGTCCACGCCATTGCATCCAGGTTCCGCTGGTTGGTTCAGTGGCGGCGGTCGCTAGGAATGTGGTTAGGGCAAAGAAGGGGAAGTAGAAGGTACGCACCTTAGAAGAGATGCCGGTGGTGGAGACCGGACTTGAAATTTGCGGCTTCTAAGCCAATTTCATTGGCGCGGCTTACTCGGAGCGGGCCTCGGCGGCGCCACGTAATTGACAAGCTCATCCACAGGCTTCTTCCCTGCCCACGCAATGCCCCGCAACAGCGTCCGCTGAATCTGATAATTAGCGAAATTAGTGTAAGTGTGGCCTTGCATCCACACGAAGGCTCGCGCCGGCTGGCCACCGGCAACTGTGTGTTCGTAGGTCCAGATTTGCGGCACCACTTCGCCCTTGTGTTCGCCCGCGCTTCGCGTTGGCGGCATCGCCGCACTAACCAGTACCTTAATCCCCGGATCCTTCGCCCACGTCATACCGTAGAATGCTTCGTCAAAAATAGTCATGTCGGACAAGTCCTGCACGATTGGGTTCGATTTGTCCACCACGTTGTATTGAATCGGCGCATCCAACGTGTAGTTCACTTCGCCGTGCTTCTTGGCGCCGCCCACCAGGCTTGCAAAATAAGCGGGGTCTGGGCCGCATAGGGAATCATGAAGGCTCACCAAACCGCCGCCGCGTTTCACAAACGCCTCAAGCGCGGCCTTGGTGGAATCGGTTAGGTAACCTGCATCGCCTTTGTAGATGACGACGACATCGGTTTGCTCAAGGTCGGCGGCCTTCGGTGGATGCAACGCGCCGTTCACCACGGCCCCTTTCTCGGTCAGCAACTTGCTCCAATCGGCGAGGAACTGCGGGTAATCGTGCAGACCCACCGCATGAGATTTGAGACCGGCCCATATGTACACACGCATTCCGTTGGGGTTTTGGCCTGGGGGGAGCGGAGCTCCTTGACGGCCCGGTTGCGCCAATGCGTTGGGCAATACAAGAAGAAGCAAGGCCAAGCCGTCTAAAAGACGCAGCTTGCTGAAGCGTCCGTTCAATTGGGTACGGTTTAGTTTCATAGTTACAAAATCATCCTTCGGCTCTTTGTATTGTGCTCCGCCAGAGTATCGCAGCACTCCACCATTATGGTCTACTAACCTCAATGACCACCAGGCGAGACCTCCTCACTCAATCCGCGGCGCTTCTGCTTTCAAGCGCAACGCCGCAGTTTGCGCAAAGTGCGGCAAAGGGCGAATGGTACAACCGACCGATGCGATGGGCGCAACTCACCCTGGTTGAGGACGATCCCGGAAATTACGACCTGAACTTCTGGCTTGACTACTTTCGCCGCACGCATTCCGATGCCGCTTGCCTTTCGGCCGGTGGTTGCGTGGCGTACTATCCCACCAAAGTTCCACTCCACTACCGCAGCAAGTTCATGGGAGATCGCGATCCGCTGGGCGACCTCATCACCGGTTGCCGCACGCTGGGAATGAACGTGGTGGCGCGTACAGATCCGCACGCCGCTCACGACGACGTACATCAAGCCCATCCCGATTGGATCGCCGTCACAGCTGATGGCAAACCGCGCCGCCACTGGGCCGATCCCACGCTTTGGGTTACCTGCGCGCTGGGCCCTTACAACTTCGAGTTCATGACCGATGTCACGCGCGAGATCATGCAGCTTTATAAGATCGATGGCATCTTCAGCAATCGTTGGGAAGGCTCCGGCATGTGCTACTGCGAACATTGCCAGAAAAACTTCAAGACATTTTCAGGCCTGGAATTGCCGCGCACTGGGAATCCGCAGGACCCCGCCCGAAGGCAGTACATTATCTGGAAAGAGCAGCGCCTATTTCAACTTTGGAGGCTGTGGGATGCGGAGGTGAAGAAGATCAACCCGCAATCCAGCTTCATCGCCAACGCCGGCGGAGGCGCGCTGAGCGATCTGGACATGAAGACCATCGGCGAAATTGCTCCCACTCTTTTTGCTGATCGCCAAGCGCGGCGCGGCGTGATGCCGCCCTGGAGCAACGGCAAAAACGGCAAGGAATATACCGCGACGCTGGGCAATAAAGCTATCGCGGGGATATTCAGCATGGGCGTGGAAGAGCCCTATCGTTGGAAGGACTCCGTGCAAAGCGCCGATGAAATTCGCCTCTGGATGGTGGATGGCGTGGCGCACAATTTGCGGCCCTGGTTCACCAAGTTCAATGGCAAGGTGATTGATCATCGCTGGGTGAAAGTGGTGGAGGACCTTTACGGCTGGCACTATCGCAACGAAAAATATCTGCGCAATGAAAAGTCGTTGGCGCGCGTGGCGATGGTGTATTCGCAGCAGACCGCGACGTTCTACGGCGGCGACCGGGCGCGGGCTAAAGTGGAGGATCACGCGCTGGGCTTCTATCAGGCACTTGTGGAAGCACGCGTGCCGTTCGACATGGTGCACGATAAGCTGCTTGACGCCGCGCACGTTGGACAGTATCGCACTTTGATCCTCCCGAATATCGCGGCGCTTTCCGTCAAGCAATGCCAACAACTGGAAGAGTTCGCAAAGGGCGGCGGCAACCTGGTTGCGACGCATGAAACGTCACTCTATGACGAGTGGGGCGTGCGCCGAACCGATTTCGGTTTGGCTTCGCTGTTCGGCGCAACGTTCACCGGCAAGGTCGATCAAGACCTGCACAATTCGTATTTGAACATCGAGAAGGACGGGGCCGGTTACCACCCCTTAGTCCGCGGCCTCGAAGAGGCATCGCGAATCATCAATGGTACAAGCTGGGTGCATACCCGCCCCGCAAACCCGATGAAGCACGCCGCGCTTACGTTGGTGCCATCCTATCCGGATCTACCCATGGAGCAAGTGTTCCCCCGCGTGCCGCACACCGATATTCCCGGCGCCTACGTGCGCGAAGTGGGCAAGGGCCGGGTCGTCTATTTCCCGTTCGATCTGGACCGGACGTTTTGGGAAGTTCTCTCCGGCGATCATGCCCGCCTGCTTCGCAATGCCGTGGAATGGGCTCATAACGAAGAACAGCCATTAGTGGTTGCAGGTCAAGGTGTAATGGATGTTTCTCTTTGGATGCAAAAGAATTCCGTAACTGCTCACTTAGTGAACCTGACTAATCCGATGATGATGAAAGGGCCGCTGCGGGAAATTATCCCATCGCCGCCGCAGAAGGTTCGTATCCACGTACCCGCTGGCCGTGGTGTTAGGAAGGTTTCTTTTTTGGTGAGCGGTAAGAAGGCGGCGTATCGTCAAACGGGCGGGGTTGTCAGTGTT
>JAYVXT010000437.1:0-5573 GCA_043785065.1 Bryobacterales bacterium
TTGAGAGCACGCTTCCTTGCCGATGCGAATCTTCGATTTGCCATAGTCCGCGGATTTTGGCGCAAAGTCCCTGAGGGGGACTTTCTTGCAGCTGCGGGACAACTTCCAGTTGCCATGCCCTACCCCGAAGTGTTGAATTTAGCAGCGAAGCTAGGACGCGTGCTTGTATCTCACGATTTTGAAACGATGCCGGCGCATCTGTACAAACTACTGGAGACGACGGAATCTCCAGGAATCGTCCTAATTCCCCAACCGGATCCTATACTTGCCCCTATAGCTACTTCCGCTGGCGGCCAACATCCGCCATCACCTTATATACCGTCGCCATAACGGACTCTTCCACTGATTCGGCGAAAGACCCCGGCTTGCCGTAATAAATCATGCTGGAATCGGCCTCGTAACCGCCTTCCCGCAAAACGCGCAGTGACGGGATGTAACACATTACGTCATTCGAGTAACCGGCAACGGTGGTGTCTTCCCCGGCGAATTCTTTCTTGATGCGGATCTGGTAATCGATGACAACCTCGCCACCCAGGGCTACCAAAGTCCATTGATGGCCGAAGCGGATTGCCTGCACCGGATATGGCGTGGCGCGCATCGGCTGCCTGCGATCATAAAGCGACAGCATGGACTGCGCGCGGCGCACCTTGGCGGGTAATTTGTCCTTCAACTCCTCCTCAAACGTCTCGCGGGTGTGCAGCTTGAAGTTCAATTCACCCATGCGCAGCGAGGCTCGAAGCGGCCCTTTCAGCTTCTGCATTTTCCCCTCAACCACCGAAGATGCCGCCCCCGCCAGTTCCTTGCCATACTGCTCGGCCTGCTCAAACTTGCCGCGCGGATTGGGGTTTTGGTCACCGCCGCATTGAATAAAGAACATGCCCATTGCCCCGGGATGCTCCTTCTCGAAAGCTTCCTGAGCGAAACCGGCATAGTCCCCGTGGGCCTCGTAAATGTCGCCGCCCATGGTGGTGTTGTGGCAGGTGTAGCCGAACAATGCCCCCAGCAGTTTGCCGTCGAGCGAGGTGATGCGCAGCACCGGCACATCATGGTCAACCGGCCCCAGGGGATTGGTTCCGATGGTATAAACGCCAGTCTTGGTTGACACGCGGCGGTTAATCGCAAAACCCGCCTTGCCATGGCCCAAAGCCGCATTCGCGGGTTTCAATGCGGCAATGGCGCGAATGACCACATCCACCATTTGGTCCTTGAGCTTTTCCGTGTAGCTGTGGATAGCCAGACGCTCGGCGGGGTTCAAATCGAACATTGTCCCAAGGTTGCCCTCCACCATCGGCGCGGCGTGAGTGTGCGAGGAATTAATCAGCAACTCTTCCCGCCGTAGACCGCTTTGCTTGGCCAGACGCGCCGCGATCACATCGGAAACCCCGCCAGGCATGCCCAGCAAGTCCGTGGTAACAATCACCACTCGCTTGCCCTTTTCGTCCTCCAGCGCCAGCGCCTTTGCCCAAAGACGCTGCTTCACGCCCGTGGAGGGGTGCGAGCGAGCGCCGTAGCCATTCAGATAAATCGGTTCCGTTGGGGAGATGTCCACCGCGGCCATCCCGGCCTTCCAGGACTTCGCGTCAACGCCCTGCGCGGCCGCCGCCAGCATCAGAATTGCGATCTTCATTCTGGAGGATTATAGCACTGGTATCGGCTTTCTTGTACAGCACCGCGACGTCGTCGTGGTCCACCTTTTCCCAGCGGGCGTCGGTGTCAAGCAGGCCATCGAGAACCGAGTCTGCTTTAACCAGCATCAGGTTCACTTGAAACTGTTCGAGAATGCCCCGCCATCCTGGCGCTCCCTCAAGCACGCCGAGGTAGGCATCCCCCAACTTTTCGGCGTAAAGATCGTGGCGCGGATCCATGAAGATTTTCTGTTTGGGGTAGTTTTCGTAATATAGAAAATCGGCCCATTGTTCGGTGGTGTAGACGCGCGAGGATTCAATGAGGGCCTTGTTGCGCGCCGTCAAATCCACCGGAAAGATCTCGGGTTGGGGCTTTCCATCAATGGCGGGGGTGAGCAGGACGATCAACGCCGCGAAGGCGGGAAGCCAGGGTGTGGGAGCAAAGCCGGCTCCGCTCCATAGGCGATCAAGGATCGCGGCTGCCGATTTTCGCGGTTGCCCAGCGACAAATTCGCGCCAAACCCGGCTCGCTTCGAGGACCACGAGCGGTGTGACTACGATCAGAAACAGCGCCCCGTGGCGGCGCGAGACCAGTGTGCTGTAGCCGAGAAAGAGGATCCACAACGCCTCGGGGTATTTCTTCCGGACAGCGAACAATCCGGCCGAGGCAAGCCCAAGCAGATAGATAATGGCGAGGCACATCATGAACTCGCCGCGAAATTCCGGCGACTTGTATTCGGTGGCGTGATTCAGTATCCATTCCGAGGAAAGGGTGGCCAATAAATGCCTGTGCAGCCCGATGCCGTATGGGTTAAGGAGTGTGGCGGCGGCGCAGAGCGCGCCCACGGCTGTGTAGCGCCGGAACCCTTCCCATGTGCCGCAGGCGACCGCCAGGATGCCTAGAAGCGGGAAGAGCACGGCCACGCCCGGGTGCAGGTTCACCCAAAGCACGGTGAGCGCCGGAAGCGCATAGAGCAGCTTCGTGGGGGTTTCCCGGTCGCGATTGAGGATCAGCATGGTGATGGCGGCAAATAGGTAGGTGAAAAGCACGGGCCGCGCATGGAAGTGAACGTTGAATGCGTTTGCGGCCAGCAACATAAATAGGGTGGCGATCAGCAGATGCCCGCCGCGCCTTAGCGCGTCGTAAAACATCAGGGCGATGGTGAGACCGGCCAGGAGCCCCGAAAGCAATGCGATAGACCCCATTCCCCAGCGCATTTCGAGCGCCCCGTAAAGCATTTCCGACAGCCATTCAAACGCGTACCAAGTGGCCCCGGGAATGGCGAAGGATGCCGGATCGACGGTTGGCGCCCCGCCAGTTTCAATCATGTAGCGGCCCAGGCGCGCGTGCATGTACACGTCCCCATCAAGAAGGAAGCGCACCCAACCGTTAGGGCTAAGCAGGAAGCTCCAGATCATGATGATGAGGAAAAATAAATCGGTGATGGAGGGTTTCCACCATCCCGGGAGGGTTTCGGCAAGGGCCGGAGAGGAGATCGATGGCGCACCCATAGATAATCATCCATCGGCTTGGATGGGCACGGGCTTTAGGGACAGTCCGGATGGAGCGCCGGATCGAACAGCCAGGCTTCCTCTCGCTCTTCTCCGTTAAGCCTTCTTGCCGGCCGCCAACTTCTCGAACTCAGTGAAGTACACGCGGCGGCCTTCGTCCATCGCCAGGTTGGACAAGATCACAGCACTCGAATCGGCCAAACCGACTTCGATATCGGCCTTGGGCCTTGCGCCCGTGCGGCAGCTGTCAAAGAACGATTCCAGCTGCGTCTCCACGGGATTTTGCGTTTCTTCGGGAACCATCACGCCCTTGCCATAAAGCCAGCGGCGGGCGAACTTCATTTCCTTCGATAAGAACGAATCCTTCTCCGTCACTTCATCCTTGCCAAGAAGCACTGGGATGGCCTTTGAGCCTTTACCGGTGGATGCCAGCGACGCGCCTGCCACGGCTGGTTTCCCGGATGGCGTAGCTTTGGCCGGTTCCCGGAACCACAGCCCCAGCGCCGGTTCTTCGTCCGTACCAACCGTCAGATGCAGCGTGCCTTCCGTACCCATGATAATTTCGCCAAATTCCGTGCGGCTCGCGTTGAACATCGGCGAATGAGAATTCGTGCAGATGGAGCTATACATCAACCGCTGGCCTTTCGGGTAGCGGAAGATCAGCTGGATATTGTCGTAATTATCGCGGCCATCCTTGAAATAATCGATGCCGCCCAGGCCCATCACCATCTCCGGGTGCGAGCCGAACATCCAATCGGCCACGTCGATCTGATGCGAGGCGAGTTCGCCGGTCAATCCGCCGGAAAATTTCTTCAGCAAGCGCCAATTAGCGTCATCACCACGCGCATGATTTTTCTTCATGATCCAGTTTTGACTGGGCTTGGCCACCAGGTTGCGATGCCATTGCGCGTAAACGTTGGTTACGTCTCCCAGCACGCCTTTTTCAATCATTTGGCGGGCCACTTGATAGAACTGGCTGTAGCGGCGCTGCAATCCAACTTGCAACACTTGTTTGTTGTGTTCCTTCATCAAGGCGCGCAACGCGAAGGCTTCTTCGGGCTTGAATACGAGGCTTTTTTCGCAGAATACGTGCTTGCCCGCCAGGATCGCGTCACGCGTCATGGGGTAGTGCATGTACAGCGGCGCGGAGATAATCACGGCATCGATATCTTTGTTGGCCAATAACTCGCGGTAATCCTTATAGCCCTTTGGCTTGTCCTTTGAAGAGTCAACAGCCTTCTGCAGGTTTTCAGGATAGATGTCGCAGGCCGCGACCAGCTTGTGGCCATCCAGCTTATTTAAATGAGTGATATGGTACTGGCCGCGGCCGCCTGTGCCGATGATGCCCAGTTGGATCTGGTTATTGGCCGCCTTCACCGTTTGAAGAAGCGGCCCCGCCGCAACGGCTACGACCGCGCCTAGTTGTACCGCTTCGCGCCGCGTCAAATCATCGCTTTTCATTTTCTTGGACATACCAATCACCTCGAACATATTTCAGTCTTTGCCGGAGGGCAAAGCTGGCATGGAATCAACTATTATATCCTCTGGCTCGTCGATTACGGGGCGCGCCGACCATTCTGCCCCCGCTAAAATTACCATCGCCGCAACGAAACTTAAAAACACGATGCTCGCCGAATCAAGAAACGGACCATATTCGTTATACATCTTCGCCCGGAACGGGGCCCAAACGTATACCTGATGCAGCATGTACTTCATCAATTCCAGCGTTAATCCAACCACGATCGACACCGGCAGCACCCGCACGGCGGACACTTTGCAGTTGGGCAAGATCCAGTAAATGAGGAAGAACATGGTGATGGATATGGGAATAGCCGCCATTTTGCAAACGATAGCAGTCGCCGAGGCCAGCACCGTGGATAGCACCCCTTGCTGATTGCTCAGAAACTCGGTATTTACGGCCGTAAGCATCACGTTGACGAAGGCTAACGTGCCGCAGGTGAAAATCAGCCCCATGCTGACCAGTTGATTCTTAAGAAAACTGCGGTTTTTCTTTACACCCCAAATGCGGTTGAGCGCCACTTCAAGCGGCTCGAAAATCCCGTTGGCGGTGAACAGCAGCAGAGCTACGGAAATCAGCTCGAACTTATGCTGGCGGTGTTGAAGGCCGCTCCGCGGTGTGTATAGGATGATGTTGGCGATGTCCGCCGGAAAGTAATCTTGAATGGTAAAGAATACGGCTTTGACCGCGGCCTGCCAGTTTAGGGCGCGGCAAATGGAAGACATGACAACCAGGAAAGGGAAGAAGCTGAGCAACACGTTGGCGGCTATGGAGAACGCGTAGACGTGGACTTCCACTTCCATCAGGTATTTGATTGTGGGTAGGATGCGGCCGAACAACTTGGTGGTTTTTTCCTCTGGCTCTGGGGCTCAACTAAGTCTAGCAATCATTCACGAAAAAGGGCGGGCCCGGCTTGT
>JAYVXT010000438.1:0-5565 GCA_043785065.1 Bryobacterales bacterium
TTAAAGAGGAGCCGGTCATGATGAAGCGTGATGATGGAGCCTACGTTTTGACATTGCCCAGTGGCCAGCATTTGGTTTCAATGCAAGGATCAGCTACTCATCGCTAAGCACGCAAATATCCGGTAGATTACGGTACTTTTCATCATAATCAAGCCCATATCCGACCACGAACTTATCCGGGATACTGAACCCGACATAGGCGGCGTTAATGGGGCGAAGCCGGCGTTCGGGCTTGTCTAAAAGCGCGGCGATCTTGATCGATTTCGGCTTGCGCTGGTCAAGCAGGTTCAGCAAGTAAGTGAGAGTAACCCCGCTGTCAACAATGTCCTCAACGATAATAACGTGGTTGCCTTCAATGACAGTATCCAGATCCTTGGTAACGCGAACTTCACCTGAACTCGTCTTGCCTTTTCCATAGCTGGAAATTCCCATGAAATCCACGGTTACGGGCCGTTTGATTTTGCGGGAAAGATCGGCCATGAATACGTAGGCGCCTTTCAAAATCGCAATCAAGTGAACCGTTTCCGAGTGATTGGGGTAATCGGCGTCAATGCGCGCCCCCATATCATCAATCCGTTCCTGAATCTGTCCGGCGGAGATGAGGACACTAAGCTTGTCAAGGGCCATGAAGAGGCTCCCTCCAAATACGTAAATAAGAATTTTACCAGTCTAATCGGCCGTGAGGCGTGTACTTGGGGGACCAATGTGGATATGCGGGGCCGTGGCCTGGCCAGGAACCCATTTGCGGAATGCAAAGTAAGGAATTTTTGCATCTTCAAGATAATGGCGAAGCCACAAACCCTGTTCCCCGTCTGGCTGAAGACCCACATCCACCCGGCCGCGATGATCGAATCCCATCGATTTATGGACAGCCGTTTCCCCACGGGCGCTGATCGGCAATGGTGAGGAAAATTTCTTTTCAAACGCCAGCATTACTTTTCTTAGATCAATGGCGCTGAAAGCCATTTTTCCTTTAAACTTTTCAAAAATTTGCTTGCGTTCTTGCGGTTTAATGGGCTCGGCCGGATGCTCGGCCGCTTCCTGCTCCGCCTGTACAATGGCGACTAACTCTTCAACCAAAGAGGCCCTGGATTTTGCCGATTCCAACGTATGCAGCGCCGTGGTAAGGTTGTCCTCAAACGGTTCTAGCGAATGCTTGGGACGCAATCCGTTTTCAACCATCTTCACAGCTTCCTCAAGACGGCGTTTTTCTCGTTCCGCAAAATCAGTGGCCGCTTGCACCATTTCTTTAACTTGCGATTCTGACAATTCTTCGATCTTGATCTGGCTGAACAGCAGCGTATTCAATGAATGTGCCTGCTGGGCATTTTGCAATTTCTCTTCAGCCATTGCAAGTTGATTGGCGGGAGCCGCCCCAACGGCCACAAGTTGTCTCACGCGTTCTAATTCTTCAGCAGCCGAAAGGACTCTAGCTGAATCCTGCGCCTGGCAAGTCAGGCAGGTGAGAACAAATATGGCGGCCAAACGGTTCATCAAATAAGGTTTCCTCTTCTATTATGCCTCAACTGTAGTACGATACCGGTTGTAGGAGGACTGAGCCCCATAGCCATAAAGAAAGCAGTCACCAAGAGATCGGCCACCAAAACGGCTGTAAAGAAAGCAGTTAAGAAAGCCGCCCCAGCAAAAAAGGCCGCGATTGTAAAATCCTCCAAACTGGAATCAAAAGCCGCGCCTGCCGCGAAAGTTGTTCCTGAGGCGCCGTACGCCTGGGAAGTAGTGGTTAAAGCTATCCAAGATAAGCAGGGCCGCAAGATTCGCGTCTTGGATTTAAGAGACGTAACTTCCTTTACCGATTTTTTCATCATCACAAACGGAACCAACATCCGTCAAAACATGGCGATCTGCGATGAAGTGGAAGCCCGTTTAAAACGGGAACTAAGTGACCGCCCTGCGAGTATTGAAGGGTACGGTACGGGCGAATGGGTTTTGATGGATTATGGCGACTACATTGTTCACGTATTCTCAGAAGAGAAACGGGCCTATTACGATTTAGAACGTCTGTATCGCAACGCTAAGGTTATCGAGATTCCAGAAGCGCCATCATAAAGGGGGTTTTGCTTAACTCTCGCCAACAAACTCCGAAGACTTACTCATTCAATTTGGCTTAGCTTTAGAATCTCCTCTCTCTTTGTCACTCTTATTTATTAGTACTAACAGATTAATATCTAAAAGTCTATTTGCTAAGCCATTCTGTATCAATCGTTTAAGATGACAATTCCCTCTCTGGAGGGGTATTGTACTGCATTTTGTCTTGACTAGTACTCCCAGTATGTAGGATTATCGAAGTAGGTGTAAATAGTTGCAGTACTACTACGCCTAAATGAAAAATAAGAAATCTACAAAAAAAGAGGTCGTCGCAGTGATCAAGACACATAAACTTTTCTCGCACATGTTCCTATTGTCTTTAGTCTCCGTCTCCGTCTTTGGGACTACAATTCAAAGCTTTGAATCGGGTACGGTCTCACCAGGATCAACGTCATTGGCCTTAATGGGTTGCCCAAACCCAGGGCTTACGGGTGAAGGTACCTATTCAATTGGTGGCAGCTCATCAACCTGTCATTCGCTATGGGCGTCCGTAGGACCCCAGGCGGGTTCGAATTACATGATCGTGAATGGAAGCACTTCTCCAGGAATGGTCTACCAGCAAACGGTCAACATCACCTTGGGATTGAACAGCACCTTCGGTGGGTATTTTACGGGGCTTTATCTGGCCAGTCCCGCCACTCTTCAATTGCGCGTGTTTAACGGAACCGCCGCATTGGGATCCCCCGCCGCGCAACTACAATTCGTGACCAGTGTGAATCCTCCCGCTCCAAGCCCACTTTGGGCCTTACAGACGCTTAGCTTTGTTCCAACGGGAACTCAAGTAACGGTGCAGGTCTATAATGCAACCGGTTTCGCGAGCGGTAACGATTTCGGTATTGATTCGTTGGATGTTACGCAATTCGGCGCGGCCGTGATCAGCAGCACTCCTGAACCCGCATCTTTTGTTCTGGCCGGAACCGCTTTGTTGGCGCTGGCCATGCGCAGAAAAGTCTAATCTGCCTCCTCGGGAAACTTATCTCAAGAAATACTCCTTCCTTTTCAAACTGAGTATTTCTTGAGACAAACAAAGATTTGAGGTCTTTTCTATGGTCAAAAATATCCTATCCTGTTGTTTTCTGTTTTGCCTATTACCCTTAACCCTATTTGGAGTGGTAATTCAGAATTTTGAAAACGGTGTCAGCCCGGGGACAACGAACCTGACGATCACGGCCTGCAATATAAACGCTCCTGTTTCTTCACTTCTGGCGGAGGGAACATACGCCATTGATTCCAATTCGGCAAATTGCCACAAATTGTGGGCCAATGTACCTGCCCAAAGTGGAAATAAGTTCATGATGGTGAACGGAAGTACAGCCGGGGGTAGCGTTTACGTGCAAACGCTCACTGGCGTGATCCCTTCGGCTGCATCAACTTTCAGCGCTTACGTAACAGGTCTTTACTTGCAAGCTCCCGCCGGAATCGAACTCCGAGTGTTTGATGGAACGGGTGCAAATGACGCCAATCGGTTGGGTACGGTTCAATTTAATGCCAGCATTAACCCGCCAACCCCCAATCCACTCTGGGCAAAAATGTCCGTCGCCTTCGTGCCAACGACCAGCACAATTACTATCCAGGTTTTCAACTTTACAATGTTTGCCGATGGCAACGATTTCGGAATCGATACGTTGGATGTAACTCCATTGATCGGTGGAGCTATAATTACTCCCACTCCCGAACCTGGCACATTATTATTGGCCGGGACCATGCTGCTAGGGGTTGGGTTAAGACGCCGGAAACAATAGTCTTTGAGTCTTGTCCGCTAACGAGTTTGAGCCCAGTGCATTCGGCTCTAGGCTGCTTTTATTTGGTAATAACAGTCACACCGGATAGAAAGGCGCTCGCTTTTTCCTCATCCAGATGCCGAATTGCTGATTGAACTACTTGGATAGGTTTGCCGAACGGCAGAAGGCCCATCACCGCGTTTCTTACACATATCTCCGTAACTACTCCATAAACAATATACTTCGCAGCATTCAACTCTCTGAGGATGATCGTCAAATTGGGATTGGTGAAGCAATCAATACTTTGCTTTTCCAGCAGTAGTTGTGGCGTACCGCGCCAATTGGCAAGTTGGGGCGAATTAGGAACGCGTACCGCTCCGTCAAGGATGGTTGCGCTGACCTTTCGCTGGCCAAGAGAACCAACAACGCAATGATGCGGCCAACATTCGAACTCGGGGTCGTCTTCGGAATGTGCATCCATGGTGGAGATAACAAAAGCCCCCGCGAGGACGGCTTCGCGGTTCAAACGAGCAACTTCGCCGATAATCCGTTCAGCGCCAGGAACGTAAAGCGCTCCAGCGGGCACCATAAAATCAAGTTGCGTGTCGATGTCGAAATAAACAGTCTTCATTCGGCTACCTCATTTACCGGGGCCCACAATCCGTTCATGCACCTGCTTATCAACTTCCAGGAGCTTCGCACTGTAACTCACTTTCCAAGGATTTTCCGATCCATACAGGCTGCGGCATACCCGGGGAAGCTTCTTCAACGAAGCTGCGGCATGGTTCCTAATTTCATCCAACTTGGGCAACGGTTCAACAAGAGAACCGCCAATAATAACGGGGCGCAGTAGCGCCTGCGCTCCATCCAGCGCCGGACACTCCCATTCACAGGCTACTTGGTCATGGGAAGCATACCGGAAAATTTGCTTGGCTCCGGGCATGCTCTGCTTTTCAAGGCTATACTTGGCGGTGAACCGTTTTACGCCGTTCTCATCCAATTCAACCATTTTGTACACCGCGCCCAGGCTGGGGCAATCCACCGCCGTGGCTAAGTCTGTTCCCACGCCATACGAATCAATCGGGGCCCCCGCCGCGGCCATTTCCAGGATGCGATATTCGTTCAGATCCCCCGTGGCCATGATCTTCGCGTCCTTGAAGCCAGCTTGATCGAGAATGACACGAACCTTACGGGCAAGTTCCAGAAGATTACCGCTATCCAGCCGCACGCCCCACATCGGCTTACCGAGCGATGCGGCAATGCGCGCGCCCTCGATCGTATCGTAGCTGTCGATCAGATAGACCGTGGCAGTGCCCAATAGCTTCTGCAATTCTTCAAAGGCTTTCCGTTCCGATTGGAACGACATGACCCAACTGTGTGCGGCCGTCCCCATGACCGGCACGCCAAACCGGAAACCGGTTTCCACATTGCTGGTGCCAATACATCCACCAATATAGGCAGCTCTACCGCCCAACACGGCGGCGGCTGGGGTGTGGGCGCGCCTGGAGCCGAACTCCACCACTCCGGCATCCCCTGCCGCTTCAGTGATGCGCGCCGCCTTAGTGGCAATGGACGTCTGGAATCCAATGGTGGAGAGTAGATACGTTTCCAACAACTGCGCTTCTACGATGGGCGCGCGGACAGTTAGAAACGGCTCGCCGGCAAAGATCGGAGTTCCTTCTTGAACAGCGAAGACGTCGCCGGTGAAACGGAATTGCGCCAACGCCTGGAAGAACTC
>JAYVXT010000439.1:0-5562 GCA_043785065.1 Bryobacterales bacterium
GCCCCAGTACGTGCGGGCCAACGTTTAAGCATGAAGGAACGTGCCGCATCAACGATAGAAGCCGGCTACCGGGCATTCCGCATGGGTGCCGGCGACACAGCCGTTGGACAAGTTTTTAATTCCCATGAACGAGTCCGCAAGGTTGCCCAGGACTGCAAGGAAGCGCGCGAAGGCGTAGGCAAGAATGGCGATTGGTGCATCGATTTCCACCAGCGCTTCGATTACAACGACGCTGTTCGCGCCTGCCGCATGATTGAAGAATTTGAACCGTACTTCGTAGAAGATCCGGTACGTGACGAGCACGCCCATCAGGATCTTCCCAAGCTTCGCCAGATGACCGTCGTCCCCTTGACGCATGGCGAAGAGTGGGGCC
This sequence comes from Bryobacterales bacterium, assembly GCA_043785065.1. Classification (GTDB taxonomy): domain Bacteria; phylum Acidobacteriota; class Terriglobia; order Bryobacterales; family Bryobacteraceae; genus JANXSF01. Next base: position 374 of record JAYVXT010000439.1, read on the forward strand.
AGCGCTACGATTTCAACAAACTCGTTGAGAACCACGACATCGACTACATTCGCGCCACTCTGCCCAACGTCGGCGGCATCACCGAAATGATGAAGATCGCCGCGATTTGCGAGACGCACGCGGTAGGGATCATCCCCCATTTCACCGGCCCAGTGGCCACGGCCGCGCTAGTCAATTGCCTTTCCACATTTTCCGGCCCCGTAATCATGGAGTACAACTACGGCGGCCGACCCATCGCGCATTTGCCGGAATGTCTTGATTTCAACAAGGGCAAAGCGTTGCGCAACGACCGCCCAGGCTTGGGTGTGACGGCCGATCTGACGCAGATGACCATGATCGGCGAGGTGACCACGCCAGGCCGCAGCAACGTGTTTGTGCGCCCCGATGGCTCGCTGACACACTGGTAAATCGGAAGCGCAATGCAGGTCAAGTGTAAACTTACCCTAGCCGGTTCTACTGGTCGATTGGGTCTTTGGTTTTTTCTGTCACATAATGGAGATATGCCAAAGGTTGTTTTTTCTTGCCTGCTCACCCTCGCCATCCCTGCCTGGGCCGCTGAAATGACGCGTCCTATCGCCGGGCCAGTCACCATCATGAAGGCGGTGGACGTAAAGCCCGGCATGAAAGGAACTGCGTGGACCGTATTTGAAGGCTATGATGCAGAGCCCGTTCCGCTTGAAATTATTGGCACCTGGAAATCCGCATCCGGCCCCCGGCAGGACATTATCATCGCCAAAATGGGTGGCAAAGCCATTCGAACGAACGTGGCCGGTGGGATGAGCGGTTCGCCAGTTTACATAGACGGCAAGCTGATGGGCGCGGTCGCTTATCGGCTAAGCACCTTTTCCCCAGACGCTATCTGCGGCATTACTCCGATTGAGATGATGCTGGAAATCAACGAATTTGACGAATCCCGCCCCATGGATGCCAAGACGCCGGGGCAAGCCAAACGGGCGTCCACCTCCGATGGCCCTGCATTCCAATCGCAACAGCTGATTCCTATCGAAACTCCTCTTGCCTTCTCCGGCTTTCAATCCATGGCGCTTGACCAATTTGGCGGACTTTTCAGTCAAGCCGGAATGACCCCCGCTCAAGGCGGCACGGCCGGCATGTTGCGCGCGGGAAAGCCAGTCAATGGCTGGCAAAAGGCGCTTCGTCCAGGCGACGCGGTTTCGGCGATTCTGGTAGCCGGCGACATGAGCCTTTCAGCCATGGGAACAGTCACCTATAACGATGGCAAACGCATACTGGCCTTCGGTCATCCGTTCTTGAACCTTGGTCCCGTGGGCATGCCCTTAAGCAAGAGCGATGTGTTGATGGTGCTCTCCAGCCAGTTCCAACCCAACAAATTCGGCAATGCCACGGAGATTGTGGGCGCGCTTCGGCAAGACCGGCACAACGGCATCATGGGCGTGCTAGGTGAAGAATCACCAATGATTCCGGTGAATGTAAAGCTTCGGTCCTTCGGCGGTTCCGACAAGGTTGTCAAGGAAAAGAAGCTGCACTTCGATATCTTCGTTCATCAGAAATGGACGCCTTCCCTGATGATGGTCACGCTGTTCAACGCCATGAGCGGGATGAATGAATTCAGCGATGAGGCCACCTGGAAGCTCTCTGGCAATGTCGAACTTGCCGGCGGCCAGAAATTGGCGCTGCAGAACATGCAGGCCCCATCGGAAGCGCCAATGCCTCCCGCCGTGGTCCTCGCCAGTTGGTGGGGCGATAAATTTAACCGCCTATTTGCCAACACCGTAAAGATGCCCGATTTAAAAGCGGTTGACGTTACGATCGATCTGATCCCGGAACGGCGTACAGCCGTGATTGAAGGGGCCTGGATCGCCGCTCCGGAAGTGGAAGTTGGCCAGGAAGTTCCAGTGAAAGTCTTCCTCCGGCCATGGCGGGGTGAGCGCGTTGAGCGCACCTTGAACGTGAAAATCCCCGTCGATTTCCCCTCAGGCCAGCACCGCATCCTACTCAGCGACGGCGACACATTGAACCGCTCTCAATCAATCGCCGCTTCCGCCAACCGCTTTATTGAGATCCCCGAGATTGCCTCGCTCATCAACCAAGAGCGCGCTAACAATAAGTTATACGCCTCTCTGGTTCAATCCCGCCCAACTGTCTTTGCAGACGACAAGACATTGCCCAGCCTGCCCTCCAGCGTGCTCAACATCATGCAAAGCGGGCGAGCCTCAAAACCTTTACTGACAACTCCGGAGACGATGATCGAACAGTCTTCCACGGCATTTGACTTTGTGGTTAGCGGCAGCCAATCGATCCGAATTGTCGTCAAATAACAGTAACCGTACATTTTAATGAACAATCACAGTATTCTTTTCTTCAGTGCCCTCGCAGTGGCGCAGACCCTTTCCTTGAACGCCGTTGAGACCAAAACCTGGACGCTTGATTCCAAGTCTGATTACGAAAAAGCCAAGCTGGAACGGATTGCCTTACGGAGTGATGGGAAGCTAACGCTAGCCCCCACCTTCGCCGAACTGCTGGATTCAGAAGAGCCTTATCTATGGGCTGCGGCTCAGGATTCGAAGGGTGTAATTTACGCCGGCGGTGGAAGCCCAGGCGCGTCCAGCGCGAAACTGTTTGTTATCGGCCGCGATGGGAAATCAAAAAAGCTGGCGGAATTGCCTGGTTCGGAAATCCACGCCATCGCCATCGATAGCAAGGATCGCGTATTCGCCGCCACCTCACCCGATGGCAAAGTCTACTTGGTGAACAGCGCTGGGAAATCGGAAGTTTACTATGACCCGAAGACTAAGTACATTTGGGCGCTGTCCTTAAACTCCGTCGGCGATTTATTTGTAGCCACAGGCGATAAAGGCGAGATTCACAAAGTGACCGCCGCGGGAAAGGGAAGTGTCTTCTACAAGACCGAGGAGACCCATGCACGTTCCATGGCTATCGATTCCAAGGATAATCTAATCGTGGGAACGGAACCGGGGGGGTTGATTCTACGCATCAGTTCCACAGGCTCAGGATTCGTACTCCATCAAGCCGGGAAGAAAGAAGTAACGTCGGTTGCCGCGTCCAAAGACGGAATCATTTATGCCGCGGCTGCCGGTGGGGCCAGAACCGCGCTACCCGTTCCGCCGCCGCTTCCTCCAGCTCCAGCGCCTGCTGGACCCGCCGCGCCACCCACGCCTCCGCTCTCATTTGCCCCATCCTTCAGTGGAGGGTCTGAAGTCTATCGAATCGATGCCGACGGAGCGCCTACGCGAATATGGTCCGAAGCGTTGGATATCGTCTACTCCATCGCCGTTGGATGCGATGGAAAACTCCTCGTTGCCTCAGGCAACAAAGGACGTATCTATCGGATCGATAGCGATCTACTATCCACCCAATTAGTCACCAGCACCTCAACGCAAATCACCCAACTAACCATTGGGAAAGACAATCAAAGCCAGTGCGGCGTGCTGGCAACCGCCGCGAATCTAGGTAAGCTTTTCCGCCTTGGACCAGGCACGGAAACGACTGGTTTGGTGACTGGCGACGCTCTAGACGCCGGTTGGTTTTCATCCTGGGGAAAACTAACCAGCAAGCAATCGGCGGATGGCTCCGTGACTTTGGAATCCCGTAGCGGCAATACGGAAAGGCCGGGCTCCCATTGGAGTCCCTGGGCTCCGGTTAAGGACCGTATCCCGTCTCCCTCCGCTCGCTTTCTGCAGTACCGCCTTAAATTGTCGGCGGCTAATGGCGCCTCTCCCGAAGTGTCTGAAATTGAGATCGCCTATTTGCCTAAGAACGTGGCGCCGACAGTGGATGAAATCGAAATCACTCCGTTTAACTACAAGTTCCCGTCACCCACCTCCAGTTCGTCTACTTCAGCTACGAAGAACTTCAGACTAGGACCAATCGGCCAGCATCCAGCATCCCCAAGTTCCTCGTCCGATTCAAGCCCCACTGAAATGAATTATTCCAAGGGCTTCACCGGCGCAAGATGGCGCGGCGTCGACCGTAATGGCGACGCCCTGCAATACGCGCTTGAGATCCGTGGAGTTGCGGAAAAGGAATGGAAATTGCTGAAAGATAAGCTAACCGTTCGGCATCACAATTGGGATTCCACGGCCTTTGCCGATGGCGAATACCGGCTTCAGGTGACGGCATCGGATCATGCCGGCAATCCCGAAGGCCAAGGGCTTGAAGGCAAGCTGGTGAGTGAACCTTTTCTGATCGACAATACTCCTCCGAAAATTTCAGGACTAACGGCAACACTTGCAGGCAACAAAATTAACCTGCGTTTCCGGGCAGTTGACGCGCTGTGCCAGATTGCCCGCGCCGAATATTCCATCAACGGTGGCGATTGGACGTGGGTGGAACCTACCACTCGGATCACTGATGCTAAGGAGCATGAGTACGTCATTGCGTTCGACAAAGGCGCTGTATCCGAGCAGACTATAGCCGTTCGAGTCTCCGACCAGTTCGACAATCAATCGGTGGAAAAGACTATCGTTCGCTGAAAACAGGTCTAATTCTCTTTTCTTGGGCATTAATCCACCCCAACCGATTGAATGGCAACGGTACCTTTCTTCACCTAGTACAAACTGAACTATCAGGACTCTCAGAAGTAACATTCATTCCAAGCCGTGGTTGATAACTCAAGCAGTTACACCTCAACCGGTTTCAAGCGGCAACATAGTACTTTTTTTCTCACCGCTCGAAGGGCCATTTTGAAGCCCTCCAGTAGCCTTGACTAACCGCCGAAAGTGCCCCAATATTGGTCATCGAGGGAGGCAACAAGTTCATCTTGTCAGCCTTTCCCAGTAGTCACCAAATTTCTCGGAGGTACTAGGCTTTGCTACATTTCTATAAGAATTTTTCCGGGGCGGCATTTTTATTTCTTGCTTGCGCTCCAACTTACGCGGTAGTTATTCAGAATTTCGACGGAGGCGGGATCACTCCTGCCAGCACATCGTTGGTCTACGCAGGCAATGCCGGACCAAGCGCTGGCTGTGCGGGTTCAAGCGCGCTTTATGGAGAAGGCACTTACGCGGTTACCGCCAACGCCAACTCTTGCCACAGTCTATGGGCTCCCACGACGGCTCAAAGTGGGTCCTATTTCATGGCAGTCAACGGTAACAGCACGGCTGCGCAAGCAAATATCTATACACAAGTAGTGAGTACGGGAATTACAGCCGGCAACGGCTATAGTTTTAGTGCTTATATCACCGGATTGT
>JAYVXT010000440.1:0-5550 GCA_043785065.1 Bryobacterales bacterium
GTGCCTCACCACATCGTCAGGCAAGGTAAAGCTGGAAAACTCTTTGACTTCTCGAAATGGCTTTAATTGGGCTGCGTTTGTAGGGGCAATATAGACTCTTGAGGACGTAATCAGTTCAAACGGATGATGGTAGAACGCTCCGGTAAACAGATCATTGTCAATTCCATTTAATATGATCGCTTTGTCAGGGTAACGTCCGGCAATTTGCTTCACACCGAAGAGTAGACTGCGAATGCGACTGCTGGTAATGGCGTTACTCTTTGTAATGACTAAGGCAACCCGGGCATTTCCGGCAATGGAAATGCTAATGAAGAGAATGGCAACGATACCCAGCCATCGAGCCGTTCGCCACAGGGAACAGACCGCGCAGCTCAGAAAGATGGCGAGTCCCGCCGTGGGCATCGATAAATAGTAATCCGAGACGTGATTGGGCAATAACAAGAATGGACTAAGCACGATGAAAAACCAGGAAGCGCCGAACAGAATTAGCCGTTCTTTTTGCGTCACGGCCCAAAGGATTATTGCCAACACGAACACAACCAACAGGGCGACGATAGGCGTTCGCGCCGCACTGCCCAGCTTCCAGCAAATCTCAGCGTTCACAGGCCAAAGCGCCATTCCAAAATAGTCTCGAAGGGTAGCGAAGACACCAAATCCAAGGTGAACCCCATAAACTCCTTCGGTGGATTTGGGTGCAAATCGGTTGTGGGCCAACACATAAAGAAACGAAACAAGGAACAAAGGAAAAGTTATCTTAGCTATTCGAGGGGCGAAGAAAAGCGCATAGGACAATGCGATGGCTGGGTATACTACGTTCAATTCCTGAACCGAGAACCCTAGAAGAAATATGGCCCATTGCCACAGCAGATACCGCCGCCAGCCGGTTTCGGCATACCTGATCCACAACCAGAGTGCGCCCAGCAAAAAAGCTCCGCATTCAATTTGGCTATAGGCGGAAGGCCAGCCGATTGGCAGCGCCAGGCCCGCGTTTACGGTCCAAAGCGCCGCCGCCGCGCACCCGGCAAGCGGCGAACCGCTCAAATTTTTCACGATGGCGTTCAACAAGAGAAGATTCAAGAACTGCGTTAACAAGGCGAGCACATGATGGGGCGTGGCATCAAGGCCGAACATCGCCGGTAAGATCATGAACTGCGTCCGTTCGCTTAGGGGCCGCCAAGTGCCTTGGGCCATGGGGCGCGTTAAGGTGTTCCACAAATTGTCGGTGGCGCGTTCCTGATTTAGATGCAGCCAGCTAAAATCATCCTGAAAAAACCAAGAATCCCAAACCCGGAAATAGAGAAGGGCGCAAAGGGCGAGGGGAATTGCATAGAGCAGCGTGGTCCTTCGGTTCATCGGACTTCTATCCTTTGGATCGCCAAACCAAGCGGTCTGCTGTCAAAATCGAATTTCGACACCTTATCCAATGCTAGCGTGACTGCGTAACCGTGTGGACCAGCGTACGGCAAAGGAAAAGATAGATCAAACACGGAGCCACATAGTGATATGGACACCGGCGGGAGTGGGCGCCCATCAATGGTTACGGTCAGCAGAAATGGAGCGTCTACTTGCTGCTCGACGGCGCAGAAACCAATCACGTGGAGAGCTTCGTCTGGCCCCAGCGTGGGACCAATGACGAACGATGCTTTTTGCGGCATCCAACGATGACGAATCTCCGGTTGATACCAACCGGTCACGAGGTAGGGATCGAACAGCGTTTCGCCGGGATCGATGCGTCGTGGCGGGCCTTGCTCCTTTGTTTTTCGGCGCAAACGAAAGCGATAAGAAGGGGTAATGTCGGTAAAGCGGTCTCCCTCCACCTGCAGCACAACGCCTGTATCATTTTCAAGGGTTCTGAGCACGGAAATGGCCGGCAATGTATACCCCCCGAAATCCTTTAGGTTCTGGAATGGATTGAGTGAATCGGCGTTGCTGGGGGTCAAATAAACCTGGTGCAAGCCCAACAGGCGAAAAGGCCGGTCATAAACAGCAATGCGGAATAGGGTATCTTCGATTCCATTCAGGAAGATGTGCATGCCTTTGTATTTGGCGCTTAGACGGCGAACGCCGAAGACCAGTTGCTTGGCTTGGGTGCTTGTGAATCGGCTCTGCCGGCAACTATTCCAACTGGTATAGACCGCGGGAGCGGCATGAATGAGCGTTAACAGGACGGCAATGGAACGAACGATCCATCCTGAGCGCGAGGCCTGCATTAGCGCGGAAGCTCCAACCAGGGCGAGACCGACGGTTGGAACGGTCAGATAATAATCGGAGATGTGATTGGGCACAAGTAAGTAAGGCCCCAACGCGATTAGGAACCAAGCCAAGCCGAAGATGGCCATTTTGTTTCGCGGCAAGCATGTTATTAGTGCCGCTGTCAGCAGCAACACCGCCGCAAGAGGGACCCATTGCGGCAGACTGACGAACGATTCAAGAGTACGGGGCCAGAGTGCGAGCATCCAATACTGGAAAAAGGCTGGAATCGTTTTTGCACCTACCTGAATGGCGTAAACGCCTTGATGTTCAGCCTTGGCGAAATAGTAGTGCACCACGGCATAGAGGAAACTAACCGGAAACATAACTGCGGCGCGGCGCAGATAGGGGCGAGCAAATAGCACCGCATAAGCCATTGCAAGAACCGGATAGACCACGTTCTCTTCAAGCACGCCGAAGCCTGTCAGAAACAGCGCCCACTGCCCAACGTAGAACCTTCTGGCGCCACTCTCGGTGTAGCGGATGAATAGCCACAAACATGCCAGGAAATCGAAGGCGCAGAGGATTTGATTATAGGCGGAGGCCCAACACAATGGCCAGAACAGGACGCTATTGGAACACCAAAGCATGGCTGTCAAAAAGCCGGCGGAGGCCGAACCGGAGATGCGTTTTACCACAAGGTTGAGCAGGAGCAAGTTTGCGAACTGCGTGGCGAACACCAGAGCGTGATAGGGAAAAGCGTTCAAGTCGAACAGTTCGCGGAACACCATGAAATAGACGCGTTCACTGATTGGCCGGATTGTGCCTTGCGCCATAGGCTTGAAGAGAGTGCTGAGAAGTTGCGGAAAATTGCGCCATTCGTCCACCAGGCCGAGCCACGCAAAGTCATCCTGTTGAAACCAGCAAAAGAGCCCGTGCCAATAAATAGCCAAGCAATAAAGAAGCGGAAGTAGGAAGGCTAGGGGCGACAGACGGCGCATGAACACTCCAGTTTACCCGCAAAATGAAATAGTCCCCGGCTTGCGCAGGAGACTGGACGGTTAAGTTTACAACCCTGCTTTAGAAGCCGAAACGAAAATGGAACTGAATTAGCGCTGCTGTCCAAACTCGCATTTCGATTAGCCTCCGATGGAATCGGGAGATTATTCGGAGCCCCAACAGGGGTGCCGAGACCCGCGTCGCGGATTCTTCCATCGATTTAAATTAGTGATGCCATCGAGCAACAAACTTACTAAGTCGCGCGAGTCTCCGGGTCGCGGATGCGCGGGTGATGCCTTGGCTGACGCCCTTCTATTTTTTCGTCCGCGTTCACTTCCGGCGAAGTTTGGACATTGTGAAGAACGTGCGATAACAGCAGGGACGAAACCGGCAAAGCTTTATACTGGGATCTTGTGCCTGACATCGCCATTACAGCACTCCAATGGATCCCCTCCATTGCCCGAGCATTATTCGAAGGATCACCGTTTAGTGGGCTGACCTCCGAGCAACTAACCGCGGCCATAGCCTCGCTGAAAGACGCAGGATCCGCTTCGGTAGGCGCGGTACGGTTCAAACACGCCGAAGCAGCCCGTCGCGACGGCGATACGATTTATGCTTTGATCCGATTGGAGCTAACGGATGAACCTGCCGAACCATTTGCGTGCCTTGAAACCGCAGTCCTTGCACTTTACCTGCGCTTCTTGCCGGCATCGGAAACCCGCGCCTCCCGCCTCCCATGGTTGACCACCCGGGAGCGTCAAGCGAATGTTCGTCTCCCTGACGGCGGACAATTCCAACTGGTCGAATGCCCCGGCCCAAGACCCAAATCCACTTTTCCCTGGCGATCAACCAAGCTCTTTCCCATCGGTGCGAAGGACCAGAATGGCCTGTTGTCCAAGCTCGATTTGTTGGAACAACGCCTCTCTCATAACCTTGATGATTTGGCGAATGCTTGGCGATCCGAATACGAGCAAGACGCTCCGCTCGCGATGGCTTTAATCGCCCGCGACGAGCAAGGTCTGCGCAAGGAAATTGAAGTCATGCGCCGCAATCTGCCCAAGGCATTCACGGAAAACATCGAAGCAAAGACGCCGGCGGGGAGTTACTTCACGGCGACACCCCAGGGCGAAGGGGGAGTAGCGTTTGTCTACCCGGGAGTTGGAAGCCCTTACGTTGGCATTGCGTCCGACTTATTCGCGCTGGCCCCCCCGTTGCTTGATCGCTTTGATTTGCTCTCTAATGGACAACCCGCGCGCTACTTACACGTGGAGGAAATGTACCCGCGCGAAAAGTCGAACGATTCCGTTTTTTATCGCAATATTATCGGAGTGGGGGAAGTGGCGATAAGCACGGCGGTCATTTTCACCATGATGCTGCGTGATGTGTTTGGCGTCCAGCCCACTAACGCAATGGGTTACAGTTTCGGCGAGCCAATGATGCTGGCCGCCCTGGGCGTATGGCCGGAGCCTGCGTTGCTGACCAGCCACTTGGATCGCTCTCCTACCTTTCACACGCGCCTGCATGGGCCGATGGATGCCATTCGCGCCTGCTGGGGCTTGCCCGCCGGCGAACCCGTGGAATGGAAATCGTATACCGTCCGCGCTACCATGGCCCAGGCGTTTGAAGCGATCAAAGGCGAATCGCGCGCCTATGTTTCCGTGATTAATACGCTGGAGGAAGTGGTGCTTGGCGGTGAGCCTGCCGCATGCCGCCGCGTGCTTGATAAGTTAGGGGCAACGGCGATTGAAATCCCTGTAAACTTGACCATCCATTGCCAGGCGGTCCATGGCGAACGGGCTGAGTTCGCCGCCATTCACGACCTACCCACGATTGCCGTCCGGGGCATTGATTTCTTTTCCTCGGCCACTTACTCGCCGTTGGAATTAACGCGGGAAAATCTTAGAAACGCCATCGCCGACGCTTACTGCAAAATTGTTGACTTCCCCCGTCTGGTGCGAAAAGTTCACTCCAATGGCGCGCGAGTGTTTGTGGAGGTTGGAGGGCGTAGGAATTGTTGCACATGGATAGAAAAAATCCTGAAAGGCAAACCACACGTTACGATTCCATGCGATTCCAAAGGCATGGGTGATGATGTTAGCCTACTTCGCGCGCTCGCCCGTTTAGTAAGTCATCGCGTTCCTCTGTCTTTAGATGCGCTTTACGAAACGAATGACGCCGATGGCGCAAAGGCCGGCTCCTAGAAGAAAAAACATTCTAGACTCCGGCACTCCCGCAAAGCCGGTTTGTTCTTGTGTAAGCCGCGAACCGGTTGCGTCAAACGGACTCGTGTATATCTGAAAAGCCGCATTGAAAGGAACCACCGCTAGCGATTGTACTTCTTGCAGCAGCGCCATGGCACCG